>NZ_JASJVE010000016.1:0-160395 GCF_036346185.1 Pseudomonas sp. 10C3
ATCTCGACAACATTCGGGCGTTCAGCAAAGACCCTGGCGATATGCTGAAAATGGTGAAGGCCTTGCCCACACCGCCGGCCCTCAGCGCAGAAACCGCGACCACGCCTGAGTTGCAAAAACTGCTCAAGGCCACGGAAACGGCGAAGGCTTTGGCGAAGGTTAAGGACCTGCTCGACACGTTGCCCGATGAATCGAAGATGGGGTTGTTGGATCAGGTGAAGGGAGCATTGGGTAGCGGGGTAAGTTGATGACCGCTTCGCAGCGGGACGCGTAGTTGCAAGCCTGCTCCCATAATGGAACGCACTCGTCCGTAGGAGCTGACTTGTCTGCGAATAAGCCCGGTACGGGCTTCCGGCAGGTTTGGGTTTAACTCACAATTTGCGCTTGCGCGGTGAGGGGCAAGACGGTATCTACAAGTAATGTTCTATTTCAAACGGTTATTGCTTGCTTGATAAGAGCAGGCTTGCCGGGATTAGAACCAGCGCCAGGATTTGGCGGGGGGTGCGGCTCGGAAAAAATCGCGTAATGCAGCGGCATCTATCGTGCGTTTTTTCGGGTTCAGCGCCAGCGCGGTTCGCAGGGCCGGCCAGCAGGTTTTGGGCAGGTGTTTGGGCTTTTTCAGTTTTCGGTCCAGTTTTTTCTCGCGGGCTTCGACGCCCGTCAGTCGCTGGAAAGGATGTTTGCCGCCCGCCAGTTCGAACAGCACACAGGCGACAGCGTAAACATCGGTGCTCATCGACAAGGGGCCGCCTTCGAGTAACTCGGGGGCCGCGTAGTTAGGTGTCCAGGCCTTGATGCGCTCGCGGCTCAGGGTCGGCAGCCCTGGAAGGACGCCGTCCATGGCCTGCCCGAGGCCAAAGTCGAACAGGCGCACGCCGTCTTCGGTGAGCATCACGTTGCTGGGCTTCAAGTCACCGTGCAGCACGCCTCGGCCATGGGCATGCGCTAGGGCGTCCAGCAATTCGATGGCGATATCGCGCAGTTCGATCCAGGGTACGCCGAGTGGCCGTTCGCACAGCAAGCGGTCCAGCGGCAGACCTTGCATCAGCTCCATGGTGATAAAGGCCCGCCCACAGGCCGAGTCCACGTCGAAATCAAACATCTGCATCACGCCGGGGTGGCGCAGGTGTCGGGTCAACGCGAACTCGCTGTACAGCAACGCGTTGGCATCCGGCGTTTCTGCGAACGCTTCGCCGAGGATTTTCACGGCTATCTCGGCGCCAGTTTCACCGAACTGCTCATGCAATAAATCCCGCGCCCGATAGACCGTGCCCATGCCACCGGCACCCAGCAAACGCTCAATGCGATAACGGCCAGCCAGCACGTCGGGCAGCGGTGGCAGGGGCTCGGTCATTGGCTGATCACCACGGCGGTCAGGTTGTCCCGCGCGCTGCCACGTCGTACTTCGTCGAACAGCGCGTGCATCGATTCCAGGCTCAAGGCTTCGCGCAACATTTCGTTGTCGAGGCCCTGATAAAACCCGTCACTGCACAACAAAAACACATCGCCCGAACACACCTCCAACTCCAGCACTTCCAGCTTCAGCTGGTCGGTGGCACCTATGGCGCGGGTCAGTGCGCGGGCGTTGGGGGATTGGCTGGCTTGTTCGGGCGTCATTTTTTGCTCGTCGATCAGTTGCTCCAGCAGCGAGTGATCGCGGGTCAATTGATGCAGACGACCCTCGCGCAGCAGGTAGCAACGGCTGTCACCCGCCCAGACACAGGCGCCGCGTGTGCCGTCGATCAACAGTGCCACCACCGTACTGCCCATGATGCTGTCGCGGCGATCCGGGGTGATGGTCAACTCCTGACTCATTCGTCGATTGAGCCAGTGCAGACACTTGCGCACGGCAATCACACGCTCGTCGAAGCGGCCCTCCTCGGGCAGTTCGGCGAGGTGGGTGATAATCATCTGGCTGGCGACATCGCCACACTGATAACCGCCCATGCCATCGGCGACCGCCCACAATCCGTGCTGCGGACAGTCAAGAAACGCGTCCTCGTTGCGCGCCCGCACCTTGCCGGTGTCGGTACGCGCCACACTGCGCCAAGGGTTGGCCGGCCCCATCAGAGCTGCGCCGGCAGACGGAAGCTGCGTAAGCCTTCGACGTCGAACGGGTTCGGCGAGCGCTGACTGAGCAACAGGTAGTTGGCGCGCAGGCCACCCACATCGGCCTTGAGCACCATCACATCGCGGCCTTTCAGGTATTCGGTTTGCATCAGATCGAACAGGCGGAACAACGACCACGGGCCGGTATTTTTCTCGATGCCCACCGGGCGACCGACCATTTTTTCCAGCACCAGACTCGTGCGCCCGTCTTCGGCGTCGGTTGGCCAACTGAACGACATCGGCACGATAGGGCCGTGGCGGTAGTCCATCTGCTGATTGCCGAAACGGAATTCGGCACGGCTCACGGTTGGGTCCAGGGTGTAGGGCTCAAGCTTGAATTGCACCTGTGGCTCGTTCGAGTTCTGCGCAAAGAAGCTTTGACGGATGACCTGCACGTGGCCCATTTGCGCCAGGTACAGACGAGACATCGGCAAGCTGCGGCCGTCGATGCTGCGCAGACGGTAGTTGCCCGCGCTGCCACTGACGAAGGGCCGCATGTAGGTATCGAAGAATCGATCCGCAACGCCTTGGGCCTTGAAGAACTCGCGGAAATCGCTGATGGCGACGTCGCTGGTGCTGTGGGCATTGAACGGATAACGCTGATGCAGCGCCTTGCTGTAGAACGCGTGCAGTTCCGTCTGATAACGCTGATTCAGGTACTGATAGGTGTCGTCGAGCACCAGCATCCAGGTGTCTTCGGCCAACACGTCCAGCCAGCCACTGATGGGGCGTGGCAAACGGCTGGTTGCACCGCGCAGGCTATTCAGCGCATCACGCTGGCCGCTCATGCGCAGCTTCGCCATTTCGTAAGCCGCCTGTTCCGGCTGACTGGAACGCGCCAGGCTCGCGACCTGCAATTGCAGATCGTTGAGCGCTTGCAGGGTTGGCATCAGCTCTGCTGCCGGACCGTTGTTGGCGTCCAGCAGTTGATGCAACGGTTCGAAACGGCGCTGCATGGATTTCTTTGCAGTGTCCGGCAGACTTTTGGCGAGTGTGCCTTGCGCCTTACCGGCTGCCGCAGCGGCGACTTTGCCTATGGCGCCCAATTTGCCGCCCGCATCGCCGACCGCTTCGGCCAGTTGCTCGGTGCTTTCGCTGAGGTCCGGGAAACGGGTGTTGTCGCGTACTTCCACCAACAGTTGCAGCAGCGGTGAATTGGCGGCAGTCAGGCCAGCAAGTTGACTAGCACCCTCGCCCGCGCTGCTGAATGGCTGCAAACCCATTTGGCCGATGGCTTCGCCCCAATGGTTGGCGTAGTCACGGAAATACAGCTGCTCCAGTTCGACCATCAAGCGCCGCAAGTCCATGCCGCTGATGCCGGTGCTTTCACCCAGTACCCAGTTATCCCGCAGGATTTCGTTCACCAGACTCGCACCCTGGGTGGTGAAAAATTGCTGATAACCGCGTTGGGTATAGAAGCCAGGAATCAGGTAATCGGTGCCGCTGAACAACGCGCCTTGTGGGCCGAGGTGCTGGCTGAGGCGGTATTCCGGCAAGCTGTGGGCTTGTTCACCCAGGGCGCGATACACCACAGCGGATTGCGATTCGGCCCGCAGGACCTGACGTGCCTGGGCCACCAAACCGTCGTTAAGTGGATAGACAAATCCGTGTGTGAGCAGGCGACTGAAATGCTCGTTCAAGCCGTTCTGCACCGGGGCGTTGCCGATGTAGCGCAGCGACCAATCGGCTGCAACCCATTCCTTGAGCCAAGTCGAATCACGGCGCTCGGTGAGGTTGAGCATCAGGTAGGCGCGCAGGCTGCCCAACAGCCGTTCGCGGTCGTTCATGTTGGCGCGTACTTGCGCTTCAAGGGTGCGGGCGACGCGTGGCAACAGCTGTTCTTTCAATTCACGCTGGTAGGCATCGTCGAGCACCGGGTAACTCGGCTCGCCCTGATAAAGCCCGTTGCGTTCATGCAACTGCACATCACTGAGCGCAGGGAATACGCGACTTGCAGCGTAGCCCGTGTCCAACAGCTGAAGCGCCGCCATGGCGTCATCTTGAGGCCCCAACTCGGCGTGCTGTTTAGTCAGGTTTTGCGCGAACTCTCGCAGTTGTTCAAGACGGCTGTGGTTGGCAGAAAAGCCAAGGGCCCAGAGCAGACCGCATACTCCCAGCGCAGAAAATGCCGTCACGTACAACGCACGCTGACCCCAGTGGATACGGCGGCGCTCGCGCTTGTTGAGGCCCGCGAGTTCGGCTTCGGGGAAGATCACTCGGCTTAGCAGGTGATTGATGAAGCGGGCCGAGCCGGTGAATAGCGGAAATGCCGCGTCGCTTTTTCCTGCGCCCTTGAGCGGGACGCCTGACTGAGTGGCGCTGGTCAGATAGAAGCCACGAAGTCGGCTGGCACTTTGGTAGCGATTGCCGCCCAATGTGTCCTTCACGAACTCGCACAGGCCTGGGCCAATCGCGCCCAATTTATGCGGGAAATCGAGAATGACGGCACTTCTCTCAGGCACACGCTCCTGATGCATGCGCGTGATCACCTGGCTATTGAGGCGTTGCAGCAGTGCTTCAAATTCCTGGCGCAACACCTTGAGATCATTGCCGTTCTGATCATCGGCAAAGCTCGCACCCAACACCTGATCGCTCTCCTGTTTTGTGAGCTGATCGAAAAACACCTCGAAGCCCGCAATCTCATCCGCTTTGCTGAGCACCAGGTACACCGGCAGATCAACGCGTAGTTGCTGACGAATATCCTTCAGGCGGCTGCGCAATGTCGTTGAGAGACGCTTTAGTTCATCCGGCCCATCGCTTTTTTTGCGACCCAACAGCTCGGCTGGAACCGTAATGATGACCCCATTGAGTGGTCGGTTTCGGCGACGCATGCGCAGTAGATTGAGGAGGGTTTTCCAGGTGTGTTGGTCAGCATCGTCCTTCGAATCCAGAGCGGATCCACCGGTATCAATCAACACACCCTGTTCACCGAAGTACCATTCGTAAAACGTTGGGCTCGGCTCTGCCTTGGTGTCGACTTCGTTAAGTGGAAACTCCAGACCCGAGTGTTTCAGCAGGCTGCTCTTGCCGCTCTTCTCCGGGCCGATCAACAAATACCACGGCAAATCGTTGCGCCAGCGCTCGCTGCGGCCGCGATACAGGCTGGCGCTTTTCAGGGTGCGAAGCGCTTTTTTGAACAGTTTGCGCAAGCGCTTATTTTTATCCGCGATGTCCTGCTCAAGCTTCAGACGGGCGTTGCCAGCCTCGCTTCCTTCGGCTTCCTGTTTACGCTGTGTGCTCCGCCAGCTTTCAAAAACGACGAACAGACCCCATGCCAGAAACAGCGCGCTGATGCTCAGCAAACGAGCGCTCGCGTCTTCCCAGAACTTGTAATCGTCAACGGCCAGCAGCGGCCCCAGAAACCACACTGCAAGCGCGGCCAACAGGACCAGCAACAGCGTCCAGACCCACGTCTTTCCGAGGAAGGTCGCCAGCTTTTTAAAGAATATTTTCATCGTGCTTCCCTGCCCTGCAACGGCGTTTGAGTCGTTGCAGCATCAAGCTGACGGTAAGGTTCAAGAACAGTCTCGCGCTGTTCGCTCAGTACCCAGGCGAACCCGGAATACATGACCGCCAGACACATCAGGGTGAACAGGACGACCAACCACCACGGGACGATGCGCACCAGATTTCGGCGCTTGTCCTGAAGTCCATGCCAATGGGGTGACAGCTCACGCGGGACGTCGCCGCGCAGGTGGCGAATGGTTCGGTAAACGCCATCGCGGAGGTCATCCAATTCAGCCTTTTCCTGGCCATGGACGCCGTATTTACCCCTGAATCCCAATGCCATACACAGGTACATCAGTTCAAGCAGGTGCAGGTGTTTGACCGGATTCACGCTATGGCTCGTCAATATCTCGAAGAACGTTTCACCTCCTGAGGTTTTATGATGTAGCGCGTTCAACAGCGTATTCTTGGACCAATTACTGGCCTTGCTCGCTTCGGTTTGCAGCACTGCCTCATCGACGAACGTACACAACACATAGGACGCATCGTTGAGCAAATGGCTCTCGGCACCGAGGGCCGCCGCACGCGCCTGATAACCCCCGAGGTCATCCGATAACGTGCTGTGTAGGGTTTCGAGGCTGGCCTTCTTGTCCAGTTTTTTGAGCCCCGCAACGGCCGACAGCACATGAGCGGCTGCGGCGACCAGCGGGTTAATACTTGCGCTGTAGGTGTGGAGCGAATGGCTTTGGGCGGATTGGTTTTTTTGGGCTTCCAGATCCTGGGTCTGGGTCGAAGCTGTCGCACCCGTCAGAGGCTCTATGCCAGGGCCGGGGCCAGATGCACCGTTGAAAACAGTTAAGTCATCCGCGCCGAGTTGTTTATCTGTCGTTAGATCACTCATTTCTTGATCGCCCAAAAATCGAGTTCAAGGGCAGCGATTTCGCTAGACACATGGAACGCAAAACCACCGGACTTCTTCAGTTGCGCCGATTCCTCGGTGTCCAGATCAAGAATGAAATAGGCCTTGTCGGCATGAAACGCGAGTTCCCGGGGGGCGACGGGCAGCGGTCTGAGCTTGAAGCCCGGCAGGTGTAGATTGACCAGATTGCGGATGGTTTCAACCGTGCCGATCTTGAGCTGGGCAGGCAGGCGATTGCGCAGTTCTTCAGCCGTGCAATGGGCGCCGGCTACCAGCACGAAGGTCGAGCTGTCGAAATGTTGATGGTCGGCGATTATCGCGACCTGGACACCGTAATCGCGAGCTGTGATCGGCAGCGGCGTCGCATGTTCTTCAAGCACCATCGCCATCAATTGGCGGAAAACATTCAACAGCGCTTCAAAGCTCAGGCTCAGATCGCTGTGTCTATAGTTGAGCGTCACGGGTACGCGCCTGTTGGCGCTGGCGAAAGTCGATAACTCACCCACCACCGTCAGTAGCGTGCGGTACAACTCCTCGGGGTGGACGTGTTGCAGATCTTTGTAATGAAGCAGGATCAACTGCGTGCGATTCATCATCTGCATGAGCATAAAATCACCCACCTCAGAGCCACCCATCTTGCCGTTGGAGCTCAGGCGCTCGGCCAAGGCCGCACAACGGGTGTCCACCAACCGGATCACTTCGTCCAAACGTCTCAGCAAATACTTCGAAGCCTTGGAATGAATGACCGTCGGCGAGTAACTGTCATTCATCGTGACCCCGCCATCCTCCGTGCAATCAGTGATCTCTCCCACCTTCAGCGTTACAAAAACCTGATCGCTTTGTTGCTCGCCCAGCAGCAAACAAAAATTCGGTCGGCCGCAGTGCACCTGACTTTCAATGCCCTCCCCGGCATTTGAATTGGCAATCGACATGTCGTAGATGGTGTAGCGCGCCAGCACGTCTTTATCTGTCTCCTCTCGGGCTTCGATGTAGTTGCCTGTCATCAGCGGCAGCCCGAGGTAGACCGCGGTTTTGCCGATGTTGTGCGGCACTTGCACCATCAGCGGCTCGATAAGACCCTCCAGGTTAAACAAGCTTCCGTCGGGGAGAATGCCGCTTGCGCGACTGAGTACCAGCTTGCCGATTTTTAAAGGTTCTACCTCGATCTCCAGCTCAAGAAACCCCCACATGTAACGCCCCAGCAACTGGGTGCGGGTTTTCATCTGGTGGTCGTAATAACGGTCGTTGTGCTGGAAGTGCTGTGGGCGCAGAAGCATGCCTTCGCGCCAAATCACTTTATGGGCGTTCATGGTCAGTCTCCTGCCGTGGCGAGTGGATTAAGCGCGTTGTGGATACCGGCCTGATCCAGGCGCAGCTCGGCGTAGGTCCGCTCGGTCGGCGACAGCTGGATCACATAGCGCCATTTGGTTTCTGGCAGGTCACGGTAGGCCGCCAGCACGCCGACATAGCGGCTGCCACTGTCGACGCTGAGCTTGAGGTCGATGCTTTCGCCCGGCCGTAACTCCAGCTCTTCACCGGCCACCCAATCGGGCGCCAGCGATTCCTTGGGCCGTTCATACAAGCTGAAAAAATCGCCATTCTCGAACGCCACCGGGTTCTTCAACTCCAGCAAGCGCAGCACAATCGGCGAGGGTCGACCGTGGAGGTCGGGGTTGAGTTGGTCACTGGCCGTCAGCTTTAAATCCAGCTTGGTCAGTTTGGAATACGGCGACAGCGTCGAGCACCCCGCCAGGAGCAACAGGGTCGCCATGGCGGCCAGAGTTTTGAAACGGGACATATTCAAACTGGACATGCGCATCATCCTTGGTAATCGGTGTGAAGACTGTCGACCAGCCGGACCTGTTCTTCGTAGGCTTGGGCAAAGTCGCGCGCCAACAGGCGTTCGCTCCAGTCATCGTCCTGGCTCAATGCCTGGTGATAACGGCCATATGCGCGCCACTGGCTGCCGGCTGTGGCAAACAGCGGGTTGTGTCCATCACGCTCGAAACGCAGGGTCAGGTGCTGCGGCGCGAAATGCTCCAGGGTGCTGCGCAGGGCCGCGCGGCTGGCGCTGAGCAAAGCCACCTGGTGCGCTTGCAGGTCATGAAACGTCCGACTGATCGCCTGTTCCGCGCTTAACTGCGGCTTGCTGGCGAGCAGCAAACTGTTCACGGCTTCGCTGGCATTCACGGCATGCTTGAGCGGATTTTTGTGGGTGTACTGCCCAGTGGTCAGTGCCAGGCGCAGTTCGTTTTTCAGCTCGCTGCGGGTGCGCAAACTCTGCTGCAAGCCGCCCACACACTGCTTGAACAGTCGCGCTGTGTTGACCGCCAAGGCTTCTCTGCCCTCCGGGTCCAGATCATCGATGTCGATGCCTAGCGCCTGGGCAAATTGTTGCCAGAACGCTTCGCCCTGACGTGCTGGTGGTGGTGCCGGTGGCGGCTCGGGAATGGGCTCAGCAGCCGGCGCCACCAACGTCGGGGTCCGCACGTGCTCCCTCTCGATGGGCGCGTAGTCCGCGCACTGCTGCGGTTCTAGCACGGGCATGTTCGAGGCGACTGGTTGATCCACAGAAGCCATTGGCATCTCCCCGAAATAGGCATCCTCGGGAATGGTCATCCCGCTGCCCGACAGTGGTGTCGGAAGGCTGACCTCGGCGGCCGGCTCGACCAAATCGCGCAGCACCTGCGCCCGGATTTTGAACCGGCCCAAATGGTACTCACCACCGTCGACGATGCGCTGTTCATCCCCGTGCTTCATCCGCTCGCCACTGGTGTTGTCCCAGGTACCGTTGGTGCTGAGGTCGGTCAGGCAAAAATGGCTGCCGCAATAGCTGACCAGCGCATGTTGGCGAGACACTTGGCTAGTGGAGTCGATAATCACCCAGCCGGAGTGCCCTCTGCGGCCAATCGAACCGCCCGCCACCGTGAACACTTTGCGGTTCACCTGCGAAGGGTCCGACTGTTCGCTGTTTAGTATTTCCAGAACCAGTTCCATTGTGCTGCTCTCCTTGCGGTCACTTGCCGCGATTGACCACATGCGGGTCACCCAGGGGACGATAGGTGTCGTCGTTGAATTTGTAGTTGCCGCTACAGCCGCCAAGGGCACTTGAAACGAGCAGCGCCAGCAAGACAGCCGGCCAGTGACGAACAGACATCAGAGGGTCTCCATGAGTGAGTGCAGGCAGAGCTGCAAGGGAACGGGATGGGTGTGAAAACGGGATCGACATGCGCGGCTCAACTCCCCACATCGCAAGCGCGAATATTCAAACGAGCCATGCGATACAGCAGGGTGCGTCGTGGCAGTCCCAGTTGGCGGGCGGCGATGGTTTGATTGCCATCGGTCTTGCGCAGGCAATCGAGCAACAAGCCGCGTTCGATCTGGCTCAGGCGTGCGCGCAGGTTCAGCCCACTGTCAGCAGGCTCCAGCGCACGCCGCAGGGCAAAGTGCTCGGGCAGTAACTCATCGCCTTCGCACAACAGGATGGCGCGCTCGACGAGCCCCTTCAGTTCACGGACATTGCCGGGGAAGGCGTAGCCACACAGGTGGTCGAGCGCGGCATCGGACCAGTCCAACTGATCGAGCTTGAGAAAGGTGCAGGCCTGACGGGCAAAATGCCGCGCGAGATCCAGCGCATCACCGCCACGGTCCCGAAGCGCTGGCAGCTCAATGGGAAATTGCGCCAGGCGGTAATACAGGTCTTCGCGAAAGCGACCATCGGCCACCCGTGCAATAAGATCGCAATGAGTCGCGGCGATGATGCGCACGTCGATTTTGTGCGTGTCGTTGGAACCCAACGGGCGGATCTCGCCTTCTTGCAGCACACGTAAAAGCTTGGCTTGCAGCGACAGGGGCATGTCGCCAATCTCATCGAGCAACAGGGTCCCGCCATCAGCGGCATCGAACAGGCCCATGCGGTCACGGTCAGCGCCGGTGAAGGCACCTTTGCGGTAACCGAACAGCTCGCTTTCCAGCAAGCTCTCAGGAAACGCCGCGCAATTCTGCACAATGAATGCCTTGGAGCTCCGCGACCCGCTGTCATGAATGGCGCGCGCCACGACTTCCTTGCCGGTACCGGTTTCGCCCATGAGCAGCACGGTATAAGGGTTATTCAGCACCTTGCCGATCAGCTTGCAGGTCTGGCGCATGGCAGGACTTTTACCGATCAGTCCGTAGCCACTGGCGACCGGCACCACGTCGACCGAAGAAGGCGGCGCGCCGGGTGATCGGCGCGATGGCTGCAGCAGGCGCATCTGCCCTAGGGCGAACGCACCCAGTTGACCCAGCGAATCGGCGAATCCCGCGAGTTCGCGATGATCACGGCTCGCGCAGACCAGCAATCCGCTGACGGCCTTGTGTTGATCGAGCAGGGGTACGCACAGCAGCGATTTCCAGGGCTTTGCGCCTGGTGGCAGAAAATCGGTCTCGTGCAGGCTGGCATTCAACTCACACAGGCTGACCACTTTGTTCTGGCACAACGCGTATTGCAGCAACTGCTCGCCATCGTAATCCGCAGGCAGGCTCGTGGCGGCTCTTGGCTGTAAAAGTCCCTGCCAATATTCGGCATTCAGAATGAGGCGGGTATGCGTGGCATCCAGCAGATACAACTGGCTGAGTTCACACGCGCTGAGCTCGGCGGACGCACGCACGAAATCGCCAAGCAACGTCGCCCCATCGTCAGCCCGGGACAGATGGGTAAACTGCGCCAACAGCGCCTGAGCGAAACGCAAGGGTTGCGGCACATGTGTGAACATCACGTCCACCTCACGCAAACTCGCACACGACAGCGCCTTGCTCATCGAGAGTGGCGTGCACCCGCTTGAGCGTTTCTCCAGCAGCCATGGCGTCGAGCAGCCGGTCGGCAATCAGTGGCAGCACGTGGGAATCGAGCAAGTAGTCGATCAGGCGCGCGCCGCTATCGCTCTGGGTGCAGCGCTCGGCAAGATGATCGACCAGCGCCTGGCAATGGCTGAAATCCAATCGGCGTCGCGTCAGACGCTCGGCCAGACGTTGCAGTTTGATCTCGATCAGTTCGCGCAATACCGGGCCACTGACCGGGTAGTAAGGCACCACTCGCATTCGCGCCAGCAGTGCCGGTTTGAAGTGCTGGCTGAGCACCGGGCGGATGGCTTCTTCCAGCGCTTCGGCAGTGGGACGATTACCGTTGCTGCAGAGCGCATTGATACGCTCGCTGGCCAGGTTCGAGGTCATCAGGATCAGCGTATTGCGAAAGTCGATTTCGCGCCCCTCGCCGTCATTGGCGATGCCCTTGTCGAAGATTTGGTAGAAGAGATTCAGGACGTCGGGATCGGCTTTTTCGACCTCGTCGAGCAGCACCACCGAGTACGGCTTCTGCCGAACCGCTTCGGTGAGCATGCCGCCTTCGCCATAACCGACATAGCCAGGTGGCGCACCGATCAACCGGGAAACGGTGTGCTTTTCCTGAAATTCGGACATGTTGATGGTGGTGAGAAAACGCTCGCCGCCGTACAGTAAGTCCGCCAGCACCAGCGCGGTTTCGGTTTTACCCACGCCGCTAGGACCGACCAACAGAAAGACCCCGACCGGCGCATCCGGTTTATTCAGCCCGGCCGCGGTAGCGCGCATCGAACGATCCAGTGCATGCACCGCCTGCTCTTGCCCCCGAATACGCGCGCGCAAATCGATGGCGAAGCTGGCAACCCTGGCATTGTGTTCGCGCGCCATTTGCGCCAGAGGCACGCCCGTCCAGGCGCTGATCACTTCGGCAACCTGTCGCGGGCACACCTCAAAACTCACCAGTCGTTCCAGCGCTTGCGCCTCAATCAGCGTGCGATGGGTTGCCTGCAATTCGGCTTCAAGGGCCAGCAGCCCGGCTGCTGCATCCTCAGTGGTTGCACCGACTTCATCGTTTTCAACGGAGCGCGCCTGGGCCACTTGCTGACGTAGCTCAAGTAGGCGTTCCGCGAGCTGCCGTTGTTCACCCCAACTTTTTTCCAGTGTTTGTTGTTCGCGCTCGGCTTCTTCAAGACGCTCTTCCAATACGCTCAATGCGTCTTGATCGATCAGCAGTCCTGCCTCGGCATCCCGACGCAACGCAATACGTTGGCGCCCTCCTTCGGCCAACTCGCTGCGCACCCGCTCCAGACATTCCGGCGCGGCGGCGAGGCTGATGCGCACCCTGGCACACGCGGTGTCGAGCACATCAACAGCCTTGTCCGGCAGCAGTCGACCCGAGAGATACCGCGCCGACAATTCGGCCGCTGCCACGACCGCATCGTCACGCAGATAGATGCCGTGGCTCTTTTCATAAATCGGTGCCAGGCCACGCAGAATAGTGATCGCCTCACTGACCGTAGGCTCATGCAGCTGCACTGGCTGGAAACGCCGCGCCAATGCCGGGTCTTTTTCAAAATATTTTTTATACTCGGCCCAGGTGGTCGCAGCGATGGTGCGTAACTCTCCCCGGGCCAGCGCCGGCTTGAGCAGGTTGGCGGCGTCCGAACCTCCCGCCTGGCCTCCCGCACCGATCAAGGTGTGGGCCTCATCAATAAACAGGGTGATCGGTTTGGGTGATGCTTTTACTTCATCGATCACGCCTTTCAAGCGCCGTTCGAACTCACCTTTGACGCTGGCACCGGCTTGCAGCAAGCCCATGTCCAGCGACAGCAATTCGACGCCCTTGAGCGCCTGCGGCACTTCGCCCCGCGCAATGCGCAAGGCCAGCCCCTCAACGATGGCGGTTTTGCCGACCCCCGCTTCACCCACCACAATGGGATTGTTTTTCCGCCGACGGGCCAGGATGTCGATCATCTGGCGGATAGCCCCATCGCGACACAGCACCGGATCTAGCTTCCCGTCGCGGGCTTGTTGAGTCAGGTTGTGAGTAAAACGTGCGAGCAGCGACTCACCTGTTACAGCGGGTTTACCGGCAGCGTCCGGCTCGGCTTTTTCTGACAACGCAAAGTCCCTCAGGCGATCACCGTCCAACGTGGCCAGCAGTGCCTGATAACGACTGCCGGCGTAACGCATCGGGTTACGCAGCAGCGCCAGAATCAACGCGGACTGGGCCACCTGGCTCTGGCCCAGTTCCAGATTGGCAACCAGTAAGGCGTCTTGCAGCCATTGCACCAACTCGGGCGCAAACACCGGATTGCGCGAAGCGCTGTGCTCGACTCGCGGTTGCAATGCAGCAGCCAGCTCACCGGCATCGACCTGTGCATCCAACAGTGCTCGCGCCAACAACCCCTGCGGTCGCTCAAGTAGCGCGAGCAGCAGGTCTTCGACCAGGATTTTGCTACCGCCACGAGCCACACAACGCTCGGCAGAACCTTCCAGGTCGCGGCGGGTTTCGGCGTCGAGCGCCTGAATTAGTTGTTGCAGGTCTACGTTGATCAAAATCAGGCGTCCTTAATGGATTTTGCTGCCGAGGGTGACGATGCCGTCGGCGCGTTCGCGTCCGAGCCAGCTGGTCCAGCCAAGACGACAGTCGTTCTGCGGGTCGAGGCGCAGCTCACGAATTTCTTCATGACGCAGTACCAGTCGAATGTCGTAATCAAGCGGGTCTCGCAGGGTGAAACGCACCAGCGCGCATAACGGCTGATAGCCCGTGCCAATGGGGAGAAAGTCGTGAAAGCTCTGCCAACTCAGTTCGCGGATGTGCACGCGAAACTTGCCGCCGCAATCGCGCACTTGCTCGCCCAGCACAAGGTCCTCGCCCAGCCGGCTATTGGCGGTTCCCAGACGATTACGCTGCTCTTCGAGAATCTGCACCGTGCGCTCGATGCACTGTTCAATAACCAGTTCGGCGTGCTTGAAGTAGTACCGCAGCACGGCCTCGATCAGCGCTGCCGAATGAGCACGCAGGCTGAGCAGGCCCAGGTAAGGCAGCAACCGTTTCCAGTTCAGCTCCCTGGCTTCGCGAATAGCCTCACCACCCAGCCCGATCAAGGCGAAAAGCTGTGCCGAAAACGGGTCCTGCGCTTTGCTTTCGAAACGCGCTTGATAGCGATATTTGCGCCAGATCGGTAGCAGCAAACGTTGCAAGCGATGATGAAAAAGGTCGAGGAAATCGCGTGTCGAATTGCCCTCTTCGCGGTCGCCTAGAGCTTGATCGCCATAGAAGGCGGGCAGCGGCGAGCCCGCCCCCATCAGGCTGATCAAGTTAAGACGCAGGCGCGCCCGCATCACCCCGTGCTCTTCAAAAAACTGCACGCGGTCTATATCGCTGCCAGGAAAGCCAAAGCTTGGGTTGGCCTGAAATTCCAGCAGGTCATACAGCTGCTCGTCATTCATCGGGGCGTTGGATTGACGCAACCGCGCCATGATCTGCGGCACCGCCTGGAAGATCGAATACTCGCGTATGGCCTTGCTCAACCCGCTTAAAGCAGGGGCTGCAGACCCATTCGTGGTGTCCATTGGTACTCCTCACCCTGTGTGCTTTTCACGTGTAGTTCGTGGTACGAATTGAGGCTGGCATAGAGCGCGAAGAACTCGTTGAGCACCGAAGCGAAGAGGAACAAATCGCCTTCGCCGACGTAGCCCTGAGGGTCGATGATCAGTTCCGTGCGCAAACCGCGCAGAGGCAAGCCGCGATGTAGACGGTCAACGGGTTGATGGCTGATGGACTTCAGGGCGTTAAGACGGGTTTTGCTGGCATTACGAGCCTGTTGGTCGTAATAGCGCGGCAGGTCGTAGGTTTCGAGAATCACCTTGAGCGCGTTGACGTTGACAAGGGACACGTAGTTCAGCGACATGTTGCTGATCAACTTCCACAAGAAGTCGCTATTCAGGGGGGGTGGATAACTCGACGTCGGGCTGAGGATATTGCGAAAAGTCAGGGACTCACGCGCACCTGATGCCGCCACGCAGATATCCCCTTTCTTGAGCTGACGTGGCAAATTCTGATTGGTGCAGGTCAGTTCGATGGACACCGTGTCAGTACTGTCAGGGTCATGAAGGCCAAAACGCAGGAACGTGTCCAACCCCTCGTGCAGCAATGATTGACGCTGCCGAACGCTGTAATGCGGGCGGGCCTGTAACGCGTCGAAACTGGGGTCGTGCTCGAAGGACTCGAACGGCACGAACACCTTCGCATCAGCTTCACCCTTTTGACTGGCGCTCACGCTATCAACGGAAAACACACCGTAGTTCCCCCGATTCTTTTCATCGGGTAGCAACAGGTACTCGTCCTCCCTGCCATCAAACCTGATCGGCGACGCATGGTGCTTGAACAGATTGGCGATGGGCGTGCAATACAGCTTCACGTTATTCAGCGTCGGGCGCTGGCGCTGCATGCCGTTTTTATTGATGGTGAAACGCAGCAAGACACTCCGCGCGCGCTTGAGCGTGTCTTCAGGGATACGTCCGAGAACACCCAGCCCGGACAGGTCAACGAACAGAAACTTGTCCTGGAACGCAAAATATTCCTGCAAATAGCGGTAACCGCGAAAGGTGTTCAGCGGGTAAGGAATCAATGCCTCATCTTCGGCAAACCCGACGGGCTGGACGTTTTCACTTGGCAATAGGAATGACAACGTGTTGCCTAGATCCACACCTTTCATGTGCTCATGTTTAGCGTCCAACGGAATCACCTCAATGCTGTCCAGATGACGCAGCAGGCTGAGATGAAGCGTCTGGCTGATGTAGCGGTCACCGGCAAAGTGCAGACGAAGACGGCTTAGATCGAGCTCGCCAAGATGCCCGTCACACGTCATATCCAGCCGCAGCGTCAGCAAGGCGCCGTCGCCATTTTCCGAATAATTCAAAGCACCCAATTGCAGGGCCGATACCTCGGTGGCATAACACGTGCTGAAACCACACACCACACCATCAAGAGACTGACTTTCAACATGCATATTGCGTTCAGCCAAAAGTGCCGGACCCGCCTGCTTCAAGGGGTCGAACTGCAACATGCTGAACGCCGGCAACGGGCGCATGTAGTTCGGCCACAACAGGTACATCAACGAATGGGTCAGCTCGGGCAGCTCATCATCGAGTTTCTGTCGCAGACGCCCCGTAAGAAACGCAAAACCCTCAAGTAGACGTTCCACATCGGGATCACACCCGCTCTGCCCAAGAAAAGGCGCCAACGCAGGGTTACGTTCAGCGAAAGCACCGCCCAACTGACGCAGTGCGTTCAGTTCGCTTTGGTAGTACTGATTAAACGACACGGGCGATAACCTTCCTGCACGCACACTGCGTGGTTGATTTTTTCGGGTGCGACAGTGCCGCTTCAGATAAAAAATGTTCCACGTGGAACACGCGCTTTCGCTGATAACAAGGGAGGCTTGCTACTTAACCGTGACCTGTCCGTTGCTGTTCAGGCGCGCGGCAAAACTCACCAGGCGCTTGATGCCATTTACTTCGAGCAAACCCTCGATGGTGAATGCCAGTCTTAAGGGGTCGTTCTCGTTCGGAAGAGAATGGACTTTCACATCGGCCAGACGCGGCTCATACGCGCTCACGAAACCCTCTATGGCCGAGCCGGCCTGACTCAAGGACTCATGCAGGCTCAAGCTCATATTGTTCAGGTCCGGCAGCCCGTAGTCGGGAAGCGTCTGTACGCTGCCTGCACGAGTACTGAGCATTTTTGCCAAGTGGGCAGCCACCGAGTCCATGGCGCAATCCTCGCGACTTGATTCACTTCGCTTACGCGTGTCGCCGCCAAGGCGCTCGAAAAGGCTGCCGTATGCCGTCATGACGTTGCTCCGCTTACTCTTTGTCCAACTTGCCAACCAGCGACAAGGTGAAATCCGCCCCCATGTATTTAAAGTGCGGGCGCACGTTCAAGCTGACGCGATACCAGCCAGGCTCGCCTTCAACGTCGCTGACGACGATTTTTGCGGAGCGCAGCGGACGGCGGCCACGGACTTCAGAACTAGGGTTTTCTTGGTCTGCGACGTACTGGCGAATCCATTTGTTCAGCTCTTGCTCAAGGTCGGTACGTTCCTTCCAGGAGCCCAGTTGTTCGCGTTGCAGCACTTTGAGGTAGTGCGCTAGACGATTGATGATGAACATATAAGGCAGCTGGGTGCCCAGTTTGTAATTCAGCTCGGCAGTTTTGTCTTCTTCACTGTTGCCAAAAAACTTCGGTTTCTGCACCGAACTGGCCGAGAAGAACGCAGCGTTGTCACTGCCCTTGCGCATGGTCAGGGAAATAAAACCTTCTTCCGCCAACTCGTATTCACGACGGTCAGAGACCAATACTTCGGTTGGAATTTTGGTTTCGATTTCGCCCATGCTGTGGAAGTGATGCAGCGGTAAATCTTCAACCGCCCCTCCGCTCTGTGGGCCGATGATGTTCGGGCACCAGCGGAACTTGGCGAAGCTGTCGGTCAACTTGGTCGCGAACGTGTAGGCCGTGTTGCCCCACAAATAGTGTTCGTGACTGGTGGCGACATTTTCTTTGTAGACAAAGGTCTTCACCGGATTTTCTTCAGGGTCGTAAGGATTACGCAGCAGGAAGCGCGGCACAGTCAGGCCAACATAACGCGCATCTTCCTGTTGCCGGAAACTTTGCCATTTGGCGAATTGCGGACCTCCGAAGTGATCTTTCAGGTCTTTCAGATCAGGTAAGCCGGTAAAACTTTCCAGACCGAAAAACTTCGGGCCCGCAGCCGCAATAAACGGCGCGTGTGCCATACACGCAATGCTGGAAACATACTGCATGGTTTTGACGTCGGGCGAACTTGGCGAGAAGAAGTAGTTGGCGATGATTGCGCCTACGGGCTCGCCACCGAACTGACCGTATTCAGCGGTATAAACATGCTTGTAAAGGCCCGACTGCATAACTTCCGGCGAGTCTTCAAAATCGTCCAACAGATCTTGCTTGGAAACGTTAAGCACCTGGATCTTGATGTTTTCACGGAAGTTGGTGCGCTCAACCAACAACTGCAGACCACGCCATGAAGCTTCCAGCGCCTGGAATTCCGAGTGGTGCAGAATCTCGTCCATCTGGCAGCTGAGCTTGGCATCGATCTCGGCAATCATGCGGTCAACCATGGCTTTCTTTACAGGCTCGCCGTTGTTCTGCGGCTTGAGCAACTCTTCGATGAAGGCCGAGACACCGCGCTTGGCGATTGAGTAGGCATCATCGTTGGGGCTGAGTCTAGTCTCGGCAATGATGCGGTCGAGGATGCCGCCTTCGAGTAGTTCAGTACTTTTTTGCTGTGCAGCTTTAGTGCTCATAGAGATGGCTTCCTTTGCTGATGAGGTCTCAAGCGTCCGGCGTAGCGGCGGCATTCATGCTCAGTTCACCCAGAACACGGGCACGCGCTTCATCGTCGGCGAGTACACCTTCGATAGCCTTTCGGAAAGCTGGCGCATTACCCAGCGGACCTTTGAGGGCCACAAGCGCATCCCGCAGCTCCATCAGTTTTTTCAACTCTGGAATCTGCTCGATCAGGTTGGCCGGGCCGAAATCTTTCATCGAGCCGACCTTGAGGTTGATCGCCAGCTCATCGGTGCAGCCCTCCTCCTGAAGACGATTGGGTACGCTCAGCGTCAGGCGCAGTTTTTGGTTGGCCAGCACGTCGTCAAAGTTGTTTTTGTCGATGCTGATCGGCTTGCGATCCTCGACTTTGCGTTCATCCGCTTGCTGGGTGAAATCACCCAGTACCAGCAGCTTCAGCGGCAGCTCGATTTCTTCTTGAGCATTGCCAAGCGCGGGTTTAAAGGTGACGTTGATGCGTTCTTTAGGGGCAACCGAGCCTTCTTTGGCCATGGCGTTTCTCCTTGCGGTTATGACCCGAGGGCCTAGGGAAGTACTACTTCAAGATCGAGGTGGCACAACCGGTGGTAAACATCTTCCTTGCGCTCTCGCACCACTTGGTTTTGCGGCAACAGTTCGCAGCAGCTATACAGGAGGTGCAGCACTTGCAGCGCAAGGTCGGGCTCCCAGGCATCAAGGCCGGCATCCCGTAATTGCTGATCGAGAGTCTCAAGCTGGGTCTTGGCCAGTTCGTACTTCTTGGCCTGGTAACACAGTCGAGCGAGGCTCAATTGCCAGAAAAAACGTACCCTTCCACCTTGAGCGCTCTGCAAGCCCTGCTTGAGAATCTGCACGGCAGCCTTGAGACCATCCCGGCGCAAAACGGGCAATACGTCTTGCAAGGCGTCTTCCCAGACGGCTTGAGTGTTATCGCTTTGCAGCGCGCCGGGCGCATCGACCACTTGCAGATGAACCAACACATGGGCGCTGATCCAGCTACGTGTAGCGTCATCCGCGAACGGCACACCGTCGTGAAAGCGCAGGTCGACTATTCCCGGCAAACGCTGCAGCAATAGCGAAAGCTGAACCTCGACCTCGCGCATGGCCAAATCGGCATTGAGCCGCTGCAGGCACTCCCACACCATGCGTTGGCCGTCGAACCAGAACGGAGAAACAGCAAGGCTGGCCTCCAGATCGACCAGTAAATCGGCGTACTGCCCTTGATCCAGGCGCTCCTGATAGCTTTTCAGCCTGTCCGCCGGCAGCCCGCGCAAGACGGTGATGTGTTCGGCGTTACGCTCCGGGAGCGCCTCAATCGTCAGCCACAACAGGGTCCGATTGAGGCGTAAGGCACGAAGGTCGGTGGCTTTCTGGCGTAGCCACCAGGCGCACAAAGGCCGTGCATTTTCCTGCTGCACACGCAGGGCTTTTTGCGCGTCCTTTTCATTGTCGATGGGCGAACCCGGGGTGAAGAGTTGAGTGGCCGCCTGTTTCACCTGGGCGAGCGCCGCGCCCATCGCCCCTGGCTCAGGCTGGTTACTCGCTGCGCGCTGCACCATGGCTGCCAGTCGTCGCCGGATTGGCAACAACAACGGGGCGTCATTGCCCAACTGCAGCGTCAGCAGGGCATCCAGGCCCTCAAAGTGTTCAACCAGACGCCTGAACAGGGACAACTGCTCTTTAATCGGCACGCTCTCTGCCAACACCTGCTCAAGACGCGGCAACAACCAATTGAAGGCGGCTACGCGGGTACGCGATTTGAGCGGGTGCAAGCACTCCCAGTGGTCTTTGCAAAGGTGATGAAGCAGGCCGAACCCCGCCAATAAGCCTGCAAACGAATTTTTTTGGTACAGTGCCCACGCCAGCCAAACCGCCACACGCAGGTCTTTGGAGTGATCACGCAAGATCAACTCGCTGTCATCAAGGATTTTTTGCCAGTCGATTCGGCTGTTCTCATGCAGCGAATGGGCCTTGCCCAGCTCACTTTCCACCGCCTCGTATTCGTTGGAAAAACGAATATCATCCCCGGCGAAGTGCTCCTTGGAGATGGGGGTCCTGGCAAGATCCAGGTAACGGGCAGACAACTCAAGCGAGTAAGTCATCCGAGGCACGCACTGTCTGCACAATACGGAACGCACATCAATGCATGAGTACCTAATGCAGGTGCGCTAAACCAACTCCATGCGGGCGTGCAGAGCACAATCCTTTTATCGCACACCATAATCAGCTACCTCGGACAATGGCGGCGATCTTAAGAGGAGACAGTCTCTGCGTATGTAGGAAAACGCCACCGCGCCTTACAGAAACGTCTGAGAGAATAGTGGCCGGTTTCTTACCTCAAACTTCGCACATTTAAGCTCGCAAAAGTTTGTAGGAAGTTTCCCTCATGTAAGTCGGAAACTAGAGATTATTAAATGGCCTAAATAACGTTTAATATTATATTCAGGCACTGTTTGTTCTAGCCGTAACAATGACTTTTATCACTAATACAACGTGATGCTATTAAACTGATCAATATCACGATGCACTTTCGTCTGGTACTTTTCTTTGTGCCGGTGGCATCGTGCACGTTTGGGTATGAGATGAGTGCTCGCGCTCAGTCCAGCCGCCCGCGCCCGAATGAAAATTCGGGCTATTGGGGCCAAATCTTGGCAAAGATGTGCGGGGAAGGTGTACTGCCCCCAAGGGAGCAACATCCGGAAGATGAGCGCTGATCAGAACAAGATCAGCGTTCTGCGACAGTCTTTCAATTGCAAACTAAGAGGTTGCTGTGAGCGCCAGGAGGGACGTCCGCGCGTCATTCCTCCTAGTGCGACAGTTTTTTACTCAGCGACAGTTTTTATTGTCTATAACCACGGTTTATCCACCTGTGGATAACTTATTCCACAGTCACTGATTTAGCGAGGTTGCGCGGCTGGTCGACGTCTGTGCCTTTGAGTACGGCCACGTAGTAGGACAGCAGTTGCAGCGGGATGGTGTAGAGAATCGGCGCCAGGGTGTCGACGATATGCGGCATGGCGATGACGTGGGTGCCTACGCCGTTGCTCATACCGGCGTGCTCATCAGCGAAGACGATCAATTCACCGCCGCGTGCACGGACTTCTTGCAGGTTGGATTTGAGTTTTTCCAGCAACTCGTTGTTGGGTGCGACGGTCACGACCGGCATGTCGCTGTCGACCAGTGCCAACGGGCCGTGTTTGAGTTCGCCGGCAGGATAAGCTTCCGCGTGAATGTAAGAGATCTCTTTGAGCTTGAGCGCACCTTCCATGGCCACCGGGAACTGCGCGCCACGGCCAAGGAACAAGGTGTGGTGCTTCTCAGCAAACAGCTCTGCGACTTTTTCGACGGTGCTGTCCATGGCCAACGCTTCACCCAGACGGGTCGGCAGGCGGCGCAGCTCTTCAACCAGTTCAGCTTCAACGCCGTCCTCAAGAGTACCTTTGACCTGTCCAAGCGCCAGGGTCAGCAGCAGCAGGGCAACCAATTGCGTGGTGAAGGCTTTGGTGGAGGCAACGCCGATTTCCGGACCGGCCTGGGTCAGCAGGGTCAAGTCGGACTCACGCACCAGTGAGCTGATGCTCACGTTGCAAATGGCGAGGCTGCCAAGGAAGCCCAGTTCTTTCGCGTTACGCAAGGCCGCGAGGGTGTCCGCGGTTTCGCCCGACTGCGAGATCGACACGAACAGCGTGTCAGGCTGCACCACTACTTTGCGGTAGCGGAATTCGCTGGCCACTTCGACCTGGCACGGGATACCAGCCAAACCTTCTAACCAATAACGCGCCACCATACCGGCGTGGTAGCTGGTGCCGCAGGCGACGATTTGCACATTACGTACTTTGGCGAACAATTCAGCAGCTTGCGGACCGAACGCCTGCACCAACACTTGCTGTTGACCGAGTCGGCCTTCCAGGGTGCGCTGCACGACTTTAGGTTGTTCGTGGATTTCCTTGAGCATGAAGTGACGGAACTTGCCCTTATCCGCGGCTTCGGCGTCTTCACGATATTGCACGACTTCACGCTCGACTGGCAGACCATCCAGGGTCCAGATCTGCACGCTGTCACGATGGATTTCGGCGATATCGCCTTCCTCCAGGTACATGAAACGGTCAGTCACCTGCCGTAAAGCAAGCTGATCGGATGCCAGGAAGTTCTCGCCCAGACCCAGACCAATCACCAACGGGCTACCACTGCGGGCGGCGAGTAAGCGGTCAGGCTGTTTGGCACTGATCACGGCCAGACCGTAAGCACCGTGCAATTCCTTGACAGCGGCTTTCAGCGCGACGGTCAGGTCGCCACAGTCTTTGAGCTTGTGGTGCAGGAGGTGGACGATGACTTCGGTGTCGGTGTCCGACGTGAAGACGTAACCCAGCCCTTTCAAGCGCTCGCGCAGCTCTTCGTGGTTCTCGATAATGCCGTTGTGCACGACCGCCACCTCATCAGCGGAGAAATGCGGGTGGGCATTACGCTCGCACGGGGCGCCATGGGTTGCCCAGCGGGTGTGAGCGATACCCAAACGGCCAACCAACGGCTCGCCAGCAAGGGCTTGCTCCAACTCAACAACCTTGCCCGAACGACGGCAACGTTCCAGCTTCCCGGCATTGCTGAAAATAGCGACGCCTGCGCTGTCGTAGCCACGGTACTCAAGGCGTTTCAGGCCTTCGAGCAAAATGGCAGTAATATTGCGCTCAGCAACGGCGCCGACGATTCCACACATGGTTCTCTCCTAGCAAACGGCGGCGCAAATCAAGGTTATGCCCCGGGCTTGAATCTGTTCGCGTACCTCGGTGGGTAAACGATCATCGGTAATAAGGGTATGGATGCTGCTCCAGGGCAGCTCCAGGTTAGGAATTTTGCGACCTATTTTATCGGCTTCGACCATCACGACGACTTCGCGCGCGACCTCCGCCATGACTCTGCTCAAACCCAACAGCTCGTTGAACGTCGTAGTCCCGCGGCTCAAATCAATACCATCGGCACCAATGAACAACTGATCAAAATCGTATGAGCGCAACACCTGCTCAGCGACCTGTCCCTGGAAGGATTCGGAATGAGGATCCCATGTGCCACCCGTCATGAGTAACACCGGTTCATGTTCAAGTTCGCTCAGGGCTATCGCAACGTGCAGCGAGTTAGTCATCACCACCAGGCCAGGTTGTCGGCCCAACTCAGGAATCAACGCGGCGGCGGTACTGCCACTGTCGACGATGATGCGCGCATGCTCGCTAATGCATGATGCCGCAGCGCGAGCGATGGCTTGCTTGTACTTCGACACGGGCTGGCAACTATCGCCTATCAGCTCCTGCGGCATGGTGACGGCACCGCCATAACGACGCAACAGCAAACCATTGTTTTCAAGCGCGCCAAGATCCTTTCGAATCGTCACCTCCGAGATCTCGAAGCGTTTCGCCAATTCGTCGACACTGACTTCGCCCTGCTCGTTGAGCAAGGCCAGAATATTGTGACGACGCTGGGGGGTATTACGTTTCGACATGACAGCTTAAGTTTCGATTCGAAAGAAAACGAAAGCAATCAAAACCTATTAGCGTATTTCCGTCAAGCTGAAAAATACAGTGGATAACATTTCACCTGTGGATAACTGTAAGCGCTGGCTTATCTGCGAACCAGGCAAGGTGGTCCTTCAGGCACACCGAGTTGCGGCCTTAGCAAACAAGCCAGCTCCTACAGGGTTATTTGATTTTTACCGGTCGCTTCCACCCATCAATATTGCGCTGACGTGCACGGCCGATTGCCAACTGTTTTTCAGCAACGTCTTGAGTGATGGTGGAGCCCGCCGCCGTGGTGGCGCCGGATGAGATATCCACAGGTGCAACCAAGGAGTTATTGGAACCGATGAATACGTCCTCCCCCAACACGGTCCTGTGTTTGTTCGCGCCGTCGTAGTTGCAGGTAATGGTGCCAGCGCCGATGTTGGTTCGCGCCCCGACTTCGGCATCGCCAAGGTAAGTCAAATGCCCGACCTTCGCGGCTTCACCCAAATGCGCGTTCTTCAGCTCGACAAAGTTACCCACATGCGCGCGCGCATCCAGCACGCTGCCTGGGCGAAGACGAGCAAACGGACCGACATCGCTGCCCTCCCCCAAGACTGCCCCATCGATATGGCTGTTGGCTTTGATGATCGAGCCTTTGCGCAGGGTGCTGTTTTTGATCACACAATTCGGGCCAATGACCACATCGTCTTCGATGACGACACGCCCTTCGAGGATCACATTGATATCAATCAGAACGTCGCGACCCACGCTGACGTCGCCTCGCACGTCGAAACGTGCGGGATCGCGCAAGGTCACCCCCAGAGACATGAGCCGCCGAGCCTCCCGTTGCTGGTAATGACGCTCCAGCTCGGCCAGTTGCTTGCGATCATTAGCACCCTGGACTTCCATGGCATCCAGAGGCTGCTCAGTGGCAACCACCAGGCCATCGTTCACGGCCATGGCAATGACGTCGGTCAGGTAATACTCGCCCTGCGCATTGTTATTCGACAGGCGACCCAGCCAGTCTGCCAGTCGCTTGCCAGGCACCGCGAGAATACCGGTATTGCCTTCAGTGATGGCTTTCTGCGCCTCGGTCGCATCCTTATGCTCGATGATCGCACTGACTCGCTGTTGTTCATCACGCACGATGCGACCATAGCCAGTGGGATCGGCAAGATTGACCGTCAGCAAGCCCAACTGCTCGGCGCTGACCTTTTTCAGCAGGCGTTGCAAGGTTTCTACTTCGATCAACGGTACGTCGCCATACAGGATCAGCACGTTCTCGGCAGTCAACTCAGGCAGCGCCTGAGCAACGGCGTGGCCGGTGCCCAGCTGCTTATCCTGCAAAATAAAGTTCAAGTCATCTGCGGCCAAACGTTCACGAACGATATCGGCGCCGTGACCGATCACCACATGGATGCTCTGTGGATTAAGTTGACGGGCGCTGTGGATAACATGGCCGAGCATGGAATCCCCGGCCACCGGATGAAGAACCTTGGGCAGCGCGGAACGCATGCGAGTGCCCTGGCCTGCGGCGAGAATAACGATATCGAGTGACATGACTGGCTACCAATCCTGGGGGTCAGCGACTGTGACCGGGGGTGATTTTCAAAAAAAGAAAAAGGGTAGCCGAGGCTACCCTTTTTCTCAATCGCGCAGAAAGCAGACGGGACTAACCGCCAAACTTTTTGCGAATTTGCTGAATCGTGCGCAGCTGAGCTGCAGCCTCGGCCAGACGTGCGGCCGCAGAGCCATAATCGAAATCTGCGCCTCTTTCATGCAGCGCCTTCTCAGCAGCCTTAACAGCCAGCTGAGCGGAGGCTTCGTCCAGGTCGGCAGCACGTTGCACGGTGTCGGCAAGTACCTTGACCATGTTCGGCTGAACCTCGAGGAAACCGCCTGAGATGTAGTACACCTCAGCTTCCCCGCCCTGTTTGATCAAGCGGATCGGACCTGGCTTCAGATCAGTGATCAGCGGCGCGTGGCCTGGAGCGATACCAATATCACCCAGGTTGCCGTGCGCAATCACCATCTCGACCAGACCGGAGAAAATTTCTCCTTCCGCGCTAACGATATCGCAATGGACTGTCATAGCCATTTGCTTGCCTCAACCTGATTAGCGCCCGTTGCCGGGCGCCGGGATTACAGTTTTTTGGCTTTCTCGATCGCTTCTTCGATGCCGCCTACCATGTAGAACGCTTGTTCTGGCAGGTGGTCGTAGTCACCGTTGAGGATGCCTTTGAAACCAGCAATGGTGTCTTTCAGGGAAACGTATTTACCCGATGCACCGGTGAAGACTTCAGCCACGAAGAACGGCTGCGACAAGAAGCGCTGGATCTTACGAGCACGGTTAACCAACTGCTTGTCGACTTCCGACAGCTCGTCCATACCCAGGATCGCAATGATGTCCTTCAGTTCTTTGTAACGCTGCAACACGTACTGAACGCCACGAGCGGTGTCGTAGTGATCCTGGCCGATAACGTTCGGGTCCAGCTGGCGCGAAGTCGAGTCCAGTGGATCGACCGCTGGGTAGATACCCAGAGAGGCGATGTCACGGGACAGTACGACGGTGGCGTCCAAGTGGGCGAAGGTGGTCGCAGGCGACGGGTCAGTCAAGTCATCCGCAGGTACGTATACCGCTTGGATCGAGGTGATCGAACCGTTTTTGGTGGAAGTGATGCGCTCTTGCAGCGTGCCCATCTCTTCAGCCAGAGTCGGCTGGTAACCTACTGCGGAAGGCATACGGCCCAGCAGTGCGGATACTTCAGTGCCGGCCAGGGTGTAACGATAGATATTGTCGACGAACAACAGAACGTCGTTACCTTCGTCACGGAACTTCTCGGCCATGGTCAGGCCGGTCAGTGCTACGCGCAGACGGTTACCCGGCGGCTCGTTCATCTGACCGTATACCAGCGCCACTTTGTCGAGAACGCTGGAGTCCTTCATCTCGTGGTAAAAGTCGTTACCCTCACGGGTACGCTCGCCCACACCAGCGAACACGGAATAACCGCTGTGTTCCATGGCGATGTTACGGATCAGTTCCATCATGTTTACGGTTTTGCCTACACCGGCACCACCGAACAAACCGACTTTACCGCCTTTGGCGAACGGGCAGATCAGGTCGATAACCTTGATGCCGGTTTCCAGCAGGTCGTTGCCGCCTGCCTGTTCCGCGAAGGTTGGCGCAGGACGGTGAATGCCCCAGCGCTCTTCGGTGTCGATCGGGCCAGCTTCGTCGATCGGGTTGCCCAGAACGTCCATGATCCGGCCCAAGGTCGCTTTACCGACAGGTACGGAGATGGCTGCGCCAGTGTCTTTGACTTCCAGACCGCGCTTCAAGCCTTCGGTGGAACCCATCGCAATGGTGCGGACCACGCCGTCGCCCAGCTGCTGCTGAACTTCAAGGGTGGTCCCGGCCGCGCTTTGTACCAACAGCGCGTTGTAGATGCTCGGTACGTTTTCGCGTGGGAATTCCACGTCGATCACGGCGCCGATGATTTGAACGATACGTCCGCTACTCATTAGCTGGATCCTCTGAATATTTGAACCGTTAAACCGCGGCAGCGCCGCCGACGATTTCCGAGATCTCTTGGGTGATCGCAGCCTGACGCGCCTTGTTGTAGACCAGTTGCAAATCGCTGATCAAATCACCGGCGTTATCAGTGGCGTTCTTCATTGCGATCATCCGCGCGGCTTGTTCAGCTGCGCTGTTCTCGACCACCGCCTGGTACACCTGCGACTCCACGTAGCGCACCATCAGGCCGTCAAGCAGCTCTTTGGCGTCGGGTTCGTAGAGATAGTCCCAGTGGTGCTTGAGTCCTTGATCCGGGGTTGCCACCAGCGGAATCAACTGCTCCACCGTTGGCTGTTGCGTCATGGTGTTGATGAACTTGTTGGATACCACGGACAGGCGATCAATACGGCCATCCAGATAGGCATCCAGCATCACCTTGACGCTGCCGATCAAGTCATTGATCGACGGCTCTTCGCCCAAGTGGCTGATCGCAGCGACGACGTTACCGCCGAAGTTGCGGAAGAATGCCGCACCTTTGCTGCCGACCACGCACAGATCGATCTCTACGCCGTTTTCACGGTTTACCGCCATGTCCTTGACCAAAGCCTTGAACAGGTTGGTATTCAAGCCGCCACACAGACCACGGTCACTGCTCACAACGACATAACCAACACGCTTTACTTCGCGATCGATCATGAACGGGTGGCGGTATTCCGGGTTGGCGTTGGCCAGATGTCCGATTACCTGGCGGATGCGCTCCGCGTAAGGACGGCTAGCGGACATACGCATTTGAGCCTTGCGCATTTTGCTGACCGCCACTTTTTCCATGGCGCTGGTGATCTTTTGCGTGCTTTTGATGCTCGCAATCTTACTGCGAATCTCTTTTGCGCCTGCCATGTAACACCTATCAGGTTAGCAAGCGGGAGCCTCTCGGCCCCCGCTGCGGCTTACCAGGTTTGGGTGGCCTTGAACTTCTCGATACCGGCTTTGAGGCCAGCGTCGATTTCGTCATTGAAGTCACCCTTCACGTTGATCTTCGCCATCAAATCGGCGAGATCGCGGTTGAAGTAAGCAATCAGAGCCTGCTCGAAGCTGCCGATTTTTGGAATCTCGATGTCCACCAGGAAGCCACGTTCAGCGGCATACAGGGACAACGACATATCAGCGATAGACATCGGCGCGTATTGCTTTTGCTTCATCAGCTCGGTAACGCGCTGACCATGCTCAAGCTGCTTGCGAGTGGCTTCGTCCAGGTCAGAAGCGAACTGGGCGAATGCCGCCAATTCACGGTACTGAGCCAGAGCGGTACGGATACCACCGGAAAGCTTCTTGATGATCTTGGTCTGAGCGGCACCACCCACACGGGATACCGAAACACCGGCGTTCACAGCAGGACGAATCCCGGAGTTGAACATGGCCGATTCCAGGAAGATCTGACCGTCGGTGATCGAAATCACGTTGGTCGGAACGAACGCGGAAACGTCGCCAGCCTGGGTTTCGATGATCGGCAGTGCGGTCAAGGAACCGGTTTTGCCGGTTACTGCACCGTTAGTGAACTTCTCTACGTATTCTACGGAAACACGCGATGCGCGTTCCAACAGACGGGAGTGGAGATAGAACACGTCACCTGGGTAAGCTTCACGGCCTGGTGGACGACGAAGCAGCAGGGAAATCTGGCGGTAAGCCACTGCTTGCTTGGACAGATCGTCATAAACGATCAGCGCGTCTTCACCGCGGTCACGGAAGTATTCGCCCATGGTGCAGCCGGAGTACGGAGCAAGGAACTGCAACGCAGCAGATTCGGAAGCACTGGCAGCAACGACGATGGTGTTAGCCAACGCGCCGTTCTCTTCGAGTTTGCGAACCACGTTGGCGATGGTCGATTGTTTCTGACCAATTGCCACGTAGACGCAGAAGATGCCGCTGTTTTTCTGATTGATGATCGCATCGATCGCCAGAGCGGTTTTACCGATCTGACGGTCGCCGATGATCAGCTCGCGCTGGCCACGGCCGACAGGGATCATGGCATCTACAGCCTTGTAGCCAGTCTGCACAGGCTGATCTACCGACTTACGCCAGATCACACCCGGAGCAACCTTCTCGACAGCGTCGGTGAGGACGTTGTTCAGAGGGCCTTTGCCGTCAACTGGGTTACCCAGTGCGTCGACTACGCGACCCAGCAGTTCCGGACCAACCGGAACTTCGAGGATGCGGCCTGTGCACTTGGCGCTCATGCCTTCAGCCAGAGTCGTGTAAGCGCCCAATACCACAGCACCTACAGAGTCTTGCTCAAGGTTAAGCGCCATACCGAAGACGCCGCCCGGAAACTCGATCATCTCGCCGTACATGACGTCGGCCAGACCGTGAATCCGCACGATGCCGTCAGATACGCTGACGACAGTGCCTTCGTTACGGGCTTGGGAGGTTACATCGAGCTTGTCGATGCGACCCTTGATAATTTCACTTATTTCGGAAGGATTGAGTTGCTGCATTGCTCTGCTGCCCCTTCAAACTCAAGATTTCAATGCTTCGGCCAGTTGCGCGAGTTTGCCACGAACTGAGCCATCGATAACCAGGTCGCCGGCGCGGATGATGACACCACCTATAAGGGTGGCATCCTCCGCAGCGTGCAGGCGCACTTCCCGGCCGAGCCGTGCACTGAGAACCTTGGCGAGTTTGTCTTGCTGTTCTTCGTTCAATGCAAAAGCACTGGTGACGTCCACATCAACCGATTTTTCCTGCTCAGCCTTGTACAGGTCGAACAGTGCGGCGATCTCCGGCAATAGCGGGAGACGGTCGTTTTCGGCAACGATATGAATGAAGTTCTGTACTTTTACATCAAACTTGTCGCCACACACTTCGATAAAAGTGGTGGCCTTATCTGCGCTCGTCAGTCGCGGGGCCTTGAGTACGCGCTGCATTGTGTCGTTTTGCGACACAGCTGCAGCCAAGCCGAGCATGGCTGACCAATTGGCCAGTTGCTGGTGGGCCTGGGCGTGCTCAAAGGCTGCCTTAGCGTAAGGTCGGGCCAACGTGGTCAGTTCTGCCATGATCGCCCTCGCTTAAATTTCAGCAGCCAGTTTATTAACCAGCTCCGCGTGCGCGTTTTGATCGATTGTGGCACCCAGGATCTTCTCGGCACCGTTGACTGCCAGGCTGCCCAATTGGGCGCGTAGCGCGTCTTTGACGCCGTTCAGTTCCTGCTCGATCTCGGTCCGAGCCTGAGCCTTCACACGGTCAGCTTCGACAACAGCCTGTTCACGGGCTTCATCGATAATCTGATTACCGCGTTTCTTTGCTTGCTCAATGATTTCAGCTGCCTGAGCTTTAGCATCGCGCAGTTGCTGACCCACTTTATCTTGGGCCAACTCCAGGTCACGAGTTGCTCGGCTAGCAGCGTCCAATCCATCCGCGATCTTCTTCTGACGTTCGTGCAAAGCCGCGATGACCGGAGGCCATACGAACTTCATGCAGAACAGTACAAAAATGAAGAACGCAACGGACTGGCCAATCAGGGTTGCATTAATGTTCACGCCAACACCTCGCTCGTTCGTTGTCCATCACACTTGCTCAACTCGAAAAACCGAGTAATTAGTGAGCCAGTTGACCAACGAAGGGGTTCGCAAAGGTGAAGAACAGAGCGATACCAACACCGATCATGGTCACGGCGTCGAGCAGACCAGCGACGATGAACATTTTAACTTGAAGCATTGGGACCATCTCTGGTTGGCGAGCTGCGCCTTCCAGGAATTTACCGCCCAACAGGCCGAAACCAATTGCGGTACCCAGTGCGCCCAGGCCGATCAACAGTGCAACAGCGATAGCGGTTAGACCAACTACAGTTTCCATCTTTCCTCCCGACTTTTACGTCGTATTGGTTAGGTTTTTAGATTAAAGCGGTAAAGCAAAATCGTTTTTACAGCAGCCCTTCCGGGCACCCTCTCACCAACGCAAGAGGGTCATCAGACACGCCAGGCGAGTCTTAATGGTTCTCTTCGTGAGCCATCGAAAGGTAGACGATGGTCAGCATCATGAAGATGAACGCTTGCAGGGTGATGATCAGGATGTGGAAAACTGCCCACGCCCATTGCAGCACAACACCCAGGCCACTGAGCCAGAGCAGACCGCTGCCGAACATAACCGCGATCAGGATGAAGACCAGCTCGCCAGCGTACATGTTGCCGAACAGTCGCAGTGCCAACGAAATTGGTTTGGCAATCAGCGTCACGAATTCAAGCAGGAAGTTCACCGGAATCAACAACGCCTGAACAAAAATGTTCTTGCTGCCGAATGGGTGCAGGGTCATTTCGCCGACGAAACCGCCGATGCCCTTGATCTTGATGCTGTAAAAAATGATCAGCGCGAACACCGACAAGGCCATGCCCAGGGTCGCGTTAGGATCTGTCGTCGATACCGCACGGAACGGAATGTGCGAGTCGCCAGTGATCAGGACAGCCAGTTTCGGAATCCAGTCGACCGGTACAAGGTCGACGGCGTTCATCATGAACACCCAGACGAAAATGGTCAGTGCCAATGGCGCAATGACAGGGCTACGACCGTGGAAACTGTCTTTTACGCTGCCATCAACGAATTCCACCAGGACCTCGACGAAGTTCTGCAGGGCGCCCGGCTGACCAGAGGTCGCCTTTTTAGCCGCCATGCGGAAAATCAATACGAAGATCAAACCCAATGCTACCGACCAGCCGAGGGTATCGACGTGGAAAGCCCAGAAGCCCATTTCTTTGGCTTGAGCTGCGGAGTGGGCAAAGCCCCAACCGCCGGTTGGCAATTGACCAAAGGTCAGGTTCTGCAAGTGGTGCTGGATATAGCCCGAAGCGGTTTCTGCTGCCATGGTTGCCTCAAACGCCCTAAGGTCTCGAAAGTCTTGTTCTCATAAGCAGGGGAGCAAACCAGCTGACCGACTGGGTCAACATGAACACGCCGAATACAGCCAGCGGCGCCAGTGGCTTCACACCTACAAAGGTCAGCGCAAAAAACGCTGCCGTCAAAATCAGTTTGCCAGCCTCGCCGGCATAAAAAGACCGGACTATGGCTTGCGCTGCTCTAGCACCGGAAAACCGGAACGCCTTATGAGCAAAATACAAATTGGGCAGCCAAGCTATCAAACCTCCGCAAAGGCCTGAGTACCCAGCTACGACTCCGTGCCACTGCCACAGCGCCAAAGCTGCCAGCAGCAGGACTACACATTGAGCCAGCAGTACCGGAAAAACCGCCAAGCGATGGAACGGCAGGCGGTTTTGCGTGCGGCTTTCCATCACAACTGCTCCTCGAATGCCGGCCGCCAAAATCAATAACTTGGCATCATTTGTGCCGACAAAATGCGCGCAGAGTATAGGGGCGCTTTACCCCCTATTCAACTGTTAGGTAGTGATTTCCGACTACACGCTACAAAGCAATTGTTTCAGCGAATGTGAGCAAGGACACCCTGCAACTCATCCAGTGAATTATAGCGAATCACTAACTGTCCTTTTCCCTTCTGACCGTGGCGAATCTGCACCGCAGAGCCTAGGCGCTCGGCCAGGCGCTGTTCCAGGCGACTAATATCGGGGTCGGATTTGACCGGTTCAGAGGACCCGGCAGAGGCTGGTTTGCCACTCAACCACTGGCGAACCAATGCTTCAGTCTGGCGCACAGTAAGGCCGCGTGCGACAACATGTCGCGCCCCTTCAACCTGCTGTTCTTCGGGCAAACCGAGCAATGCACGCGCATGGCCCATTTCCAGGTCGCCGTGGGACAGCATGGTTTTGATGACTTCAGGCAAAGAAATCAAACGCAGCAGGTTGGCCACAGTAACGCGCGACTTACCCACCGCATCCGCGACTTGCTGCTGAGTTAGTTGGAATTCCTGCTGGAGACGCTGTAAAGCGACCGCCTCCTCGACAGGATTGAGGTCTTCGCGCTGAATGTTCTCGATCAATGCCATGGCGATAGCCGTTTCATCGGGCACATCGCGGACCATGGCTGGAATAGTTTCCAGCCCTGCCTGCTGGGCGGCACGCCAGCGACGTTCACCTGCAATGATTTCAAAGCGCTTGTCGGCAATCGGACGCACCACGATTGGCTGCATGACGCCTTGGGCTTTGATCGACAGAGCAAGCTCTTCAAGCGCCTGGGGGTCCATGTCGCGGCGTGGCTGGTATTTACCGCGCTGGATCAGGTCCAGTGGCAAATGCTGCAGTTCACGTTGATCGGCCTGAACAGCCTGTTCTTCCAGCGCACTGACGGTCGGACTGCTTAGGAGCGCGTCCAGCCCACGTCCGAGACCTCGTTTCTTAACGGCCATGCGGATTCCTTAATTTGCCTGAGCGGTGCGCGAGTTGCGACGTTGACGGCGAACCATCTCACCAGCCAAGGCAAGGTAGGCCAAGGCGCCACGCGATGTTTTGTCATACGTCAGCGCCGGCATGCCAAAACTCGGTGCTTCAGCCAGACGGATATTACGTGGGATGACCGTGTCGTAGAGCTGTTCCCCGAAATGCTCTTTGAGCTGATCGGAAACATCGTTGATCAAACTCAGTCGCGGGTCGTACATGGTGCGCAGCAAGCCTTCGATCTTTAGCTGCGGGTTGAGCAGCTCGGCGATGCGCTTGATGTTATCCACAAGGTCGCTCAGCCCTTCGAGCGCAAAGTACTCACACTGCATGGGGATAATGACCCCGTCAGCGGCAACCAGAGCGTTCAAGGTAAGCATCGACAACGACGGAGGACAGTCGATGAGGATGTAATCGTAATTCTCGCGAATAGGCGCCAGAGCGTTGCGCAGACGACTTTCCTTCAACTGCATGTCCAGCAGAACCACTTCGGCCGCCGTCAGATCACGGTTGGCTGGCAGCAACTGATACCCGCCGTGTTCGGAGAACTGCATGGCCTGGGCCAGATCGCATTCGCCGATCAGTAGGTCATAAACCGAATACTCAAGCGCGTGTTTATCCACACCGCTGCCCATCGTGGCGTTGCCCTGCGGGTCGAGATCGATCAACAACACACGGCGCTTGGTCGCGACCAGTGACGCTGCGAGGTTGATACAGGTGGTGGTTTTACCCACACCACCTTTTTGGTTCGCTATCGCGAATACCTTAGCCATTCTTGCTTGTGTTCCCAATCATGCCGTGCGGCGCAGTATCAGCAGATGACGTTGGCCCTGGCAACCTGGAACGGTCAAGGCTTGTGCGCTATCGAGGTGAAAATCTGTCGGCAATGCTACCAGCTCATCGGCGGGATGCAGCCCTTTCATCGCCAACCATCGCGTATCCGTGTCGCCCAGGTGCCGGGTCCACTCAGTAAAGTCTTCCAGACTGCTGAACGCTCGGGAAACGATTCCGGTGAAGGGTAGCTCAGGTTTGAACGCTTCCACACGGCTGTGGATAACTTCCAGGTTATCCAGCTTCAGCTCGAGTTTCACTTGAGTCAAAAAACGGGTTTTTTTGCCGTTGCTGTCGAGCACTGTGACTTTCATTTCAGGAAATAGGATCGCCAACGGAATACCGGGCATTCCGCCACCGCTGCCTACATCAAGCCAGCGATCGCCGGCGATGAAGGGCACTACGCTGAGGCTGTCGAGCAAATGCCGCGAGACCATTTCATCCGGGTCGCGTACAGCCGTGAGGTTGTAAGCCTTGTTCCACTTGATCAACAGCGCCAGATAAGCCAGTAACTGGCTGTGTTGGCTGTCGCTCAAGTCGACACCGAGTTGCTGGGCACCTCGGGATAACTCTTCGGCATGTTGCGGGGTGACCATAGAACTCAAGCGCTTTGCTCCAACTGACGGCCCGCGCCGCGTTTTTTCAAATGGATCATCAACAGCGAGATCGCCGCCGGGGTGACGCCAGGAATCCGCGAGGCCTGCCCGAGGGTCTCCGGACGAGTTATCCCCAGCTTGCTCTGGATTTCCTTCGACAGGCCGGAAATACCAACGTAGTCGATGTCTTCTGGCAATTTGGTGTCTTCGCTGGCGCGCAGCCGGGCGATTTCGTCCTGCTGACGGTCGATATAACCGGCGTATTTGGTCTTGATTTCAACCTGCTCGGCGACCTGTGGATCGCTACACCCATCACCGGTAATCGCTACCAGACTGGCGTAATCGATTTCCGGACGTGTCAGCAGGTTGAGCAAATTGTATTCGTGGGTCAGCGGCGTGCCGAAATGCGCGGAGATAGCATCTCCCTGCTCGGTGCCAGGGCGTACCCACGTGCTTTTCAGGCGCTGTTCTTCCAGCTCGATGCTTTCACGTTTGGTGCAGAAAGCCGCCCAACGCGCATCGTCGACCAGTCCCAGCTCACGGCCTTTCTCGGTCAGGCGCAAGTCAGCGTTGTCTTCACGCAGGATCAACCGGTATTCGGCTCGAGACGTGAACATCCGATAGGGTTCTTGCGTTCCCAAGGTAATCAGGTCGTCGACCAGTACACCGATGTACGCCTCGTCGCGCCGCGGGCACCAGCTGTCTTTGCCTTGGGCGCGGAGTGCGGCATTGGCACCCGCAAGCAAACCTTGGGCAGCGGCTTCTTCGTAGCCTGTCGTACCGTTGATCTGCCCTGCGAAAAACAGGCCGCCAATTACTTTCGTTTCCAGACTGTATTTCAAATCACGAGGATCGAAATAATCGTATTCGATGGCGTAGCCAGGACGAACGATATGGGCGTTTTCCATCCCGCGAATAGACCGCACGATCTGCAACTGAACATCGAAAGGCAGTGAAGTGGAGATGCCGTTCGGATAGAGCTCGTGGGTGGTCAGTCCTTCGGGTTCGATGAAGACCTGATGACTTTCCTTGTCGGCAAAGCGGTGAATCTTGTCTTCAATCGATGGGCAATAACGTGGACCAATACCCTCGATCACCCCGGAATACATGGGCGAGCGATCAAGGTTGGCCGCGATGATTTCATGCGTCCGGGCGTTGGTATGGGTGATCCAGCAGCTGACTTGCGCAGGATGCTGCTCTTTGGACCCCATGAACGACATGACGGGAATAGGCGTATCGCCTGGTTGCTCGGTCATCACCGAGAAATCCACCGAACGGCCATCGATGCGTGGCGGCGTACCGGTTTTCAAGCGACCTACCCGTAACGGTAACTCACGTAACCGTTGAGCCAAGGCAATTGATGGCGGATCGCCCGCACGCCCACCGGAATAGTTCTGCATCCCGATGTGGATAAGTCCACCGAGAAAGGTCCCTGTCGTCAAAACAACCGAGTCGGCCAGGAAACGCAGACCCATCTGTGTCACTACACCGTGAACTTGATCTTGTTCAACGATCAGGTCATCGCAGGCTTGCTGAAATATCCACAGGTTGGGCTGATTCTCGAGGATTTCGCGAACAGCCGCCTTGTACAGCACGCGGTCGGCTTGAGCGCGAGTAGCGCGAACGGCTGGACCTTTACGGCTGTTCAACACACGGAACTGGATGCCGCCTTTGTCGGTGGCAATCGCCATGGCGCCGCCAAGGGCATCGATTTCCTTGACCAAGTGGCTTTTGCCGATGCCGCCAATTGCGGGGTTGCAGCTCATCTGGCCGAGGGTTTCCACGTTGTGCGTGAGCAGCAGGGTTTTGGCACCCATGCGTGCCGACGCCAGTGCGGCCTCGGTACCGGCGTGACCGCCGCCGATGACGATCACTTCAAAACGGGAAGGGAATTGCACCACGCACCTCGTGCCTGCTCTTGAGAAATAGGAATGGGAAATCAGGGCAGTCGGCAAGTATAGGGACTTCCCCCCCACGAAGGAACCTTCGTGCACAAAATTTAACCAGCTGTGGATGACTGGCAGATATAGAAATTAAAAAGAAAGAAATTTATAAATCTTTGTTTTTATGTTTATTTCTACTGAGCTACATTTCTGTGGATAAAATCTTACAGGCCTTTATATTCAATATGTACAGCGATTCAAAAGTCTGTGGTCATGTGCCTGTGAGGCCCTTGGATAAGTGGTTTAAGCCTGTGGATTAAACAGGTACTTGTCCACAGGGCGCTTTATCCTCTGTTTTTAGGCCTACTTATCAACCGAGCTGAGGGGCAGTTATTCACAGGGCTTAATCCACAAAAAAGCAGGCTGCTTGTTAAAAAAAAGGTACAGGTAGGCAACCGAGGCCAGAGTATTTCTGTTCAGTTGGATAAATGAGCGGCGGGGTTGGTTGTTGGAACGGGCTTGCCAGCGATCCTTTGATGCGTGGTGTCAGTACACAGCTATCGCGGGCAAGCGCATTCCTGTGAAGCAGGGAGTGTTATTTACCGATACAGAAACTGGAAAAAATTCGCCCCAGCAGGTCGTCTGAGCTGAAAGCGCCAGTAATCTCGCCCAGGGCCTGTTGTGCCTGACGCAAATCTTCAGCGAGGAGCTCACCGGCACCGGCAAGGGTCAATTGAGCACGGCCGTGCTCAAGCGACGTGCTGGCATGACGTAATGCTTCCAGATGTCGCCTGCGAGCGCTGAAGCTGCTTTCAGAGGTTTGCTCGTAGCCCATGCACTCTTTTAAATGGTTGCGCAGCAGTTCCAGACCTTCACCAGCGGCCATTGCGCTCAGGCTGATCGTCACGTGGCCATCGATGCTGCGCTCCAGGATGACGGGATCACCGCTCAAGTCAGCTTTGTTACGAATCAGCGTGACCTTCGCCGGATCTGGCCGCTGTTCAAGAAACTCAGGCCATAAGGCAAACGGGTCATTCGCTTCAGGTGCAGTCGCATCCACGACCAGCAAGACCCTATCAGCCTCACCAATCGCCTTTAACGCCCGTTCCACGCCAATTTTCTCGACCTTGTCGTCGGTATCACGCAACCCGGCTGTATCGACCACATGCAACGGCATGCCATCGATGTGGATATGTTCGCGCAAGATATCCCGGGTAGTTCCCGCTATCTCGGTAACAATGGCTGCTTCTCTGCCGGCCAACGCGTTCAACAAGCTCGATTTGCCAGCGTTGGGTCTGCCCGCAATAACGACCGTCATGCCGTCACGCAGCAGCGCACCTTGCCCGGCCTCACGCAAGACTGTGGATAACTCTTCGCGCACCGAATCGAGCATGCTCAACACATGGCCATCGGCAAGAAAGTCGATTTCCTCTTCGGGGAAGTCGATAGCAGCCTCGACATAGATCCGCAGATTGATCAGTTTTTCCGTCAAGTTATCCACACGCCGGGAAAAGGCGCCTTGCAAAGAACGCAGCGCATTACGTGCCGCTTGAGCGGAACTGGCTTCGATCAAGTCTGCTATCGCTTCAGCCTGCGCCAGATCGAGCTTGTCATTGAGAAACGCGCGTTCGCTGAATTCCCCAGGTCGAGCTAGCCGGCTGCCCAATTGCAGGCAGCGCTGCAGCAACATATCCAGCACGATGGGACCGCCGTGTCCCTGAAGTTCGAGCACGTCTTCGCCAGTGAATGAGTTCGGACCAGGAAAATACAGAGCAATGCCTTCATCGATCACCTGCCCCGTCTCATCGCTGAACGGGCCGTAATGGGCATAACGCGGTGTTGGCTCACGACCGATGATTGCTTGCGCTGCACTGCTTGCCAATGGGCCCGATATGCGCACGATGCCCACACCACCTCGGCCTTGGGCGGTTGCAATCGCAGCTATGGTTTCACGAGGGACGTTCATGGCCAGGCTCTCTAGGCAAATAGCGGATAGCAAAACGCCCCACGAGGGGGCGCTTTGCATGACTTACTAACAGGTTAGATCAAGCTTCCGCTTTCTTGGTAGCGGCTTCGATCTTACGTGTGATGTACCACTGCTGCGAGATCGACAGGCAGTTGTTGACTACCCAGTACAGCACCAGACCTGCAGGGAACCAGAGGAAGAAGAAGGTGAAGATGATTGGCATCAGCTTCATTACTTTTGCTTGCATCGGGTCCGGCGGAGTCGGGTTCAGACGCTGCTGGATAAACATCGTCGCGCCCATGACGATAGGCAGGATGAAGAATGGATCCTTGATCGAAAGGTCAGTGATCCAAAGCATGAATGGAGCCTGACGCATTTCCACGCTTTCCAGGAGAACCCAGTACAGCGAGAGGAAGACCGGCATTTGCACAAGAATCGGCAAGCAACCACCCAACGGGTTGATCTTCTCTTTCTTGTACAGCTCCATCATAGCTTGCGACATTTTCTGCCGGTCATCGCCATGCTGTTCTTTCAACGCCGCGAGTTTCGGTGCGACGGCACGCATGCGGGCCATGGATTTGTAGCTGGCTGCCGACAGAGGGAAGAAAATCCCTTTGATCAGCATGGTCAGCAGGATAATTGAGAAACCCCAGTTACTGACCAGGCTGTGGATATGTTGCAGCAGCCAGAAGATCGGTTGGGCAATGAACCAGAGAATGCCGTAATCGACAGTCAGTTCCAGACCTGGGGATAACTCTTTGAGCACCGCTTGGCTTTTTGGACCCGCGTACAGAGTGGCACTGGTTTGAGCGGTTGCACCGCTAGCAACGGTCAAAACAGGGCCAGTGAAGCCGATGATGTAGTTGCCTTGGCTGTCTTTACGCGTCTGCATGACATTGCTGTCGTTCTTGTTCGGAATCCAGGCAGTCACGAAGTAGTGCTGCAACCAGGCTACCCAGCCACCTTGAACGGTTTCTTTTAGCGCGGCTTTGTCGATGTCTTTCATCGACACTTTTTTGTAGGGTTCAGCAGGTGTACCCAATGCGGCGCCCAAATAAGTCGCCGTACCGGTCGCGGTGGTCGAAGACGGATCGCCACTCGAGTCACGCTTGAGTTGTGCAAACAGATTACCAGCCCATGGCTGACCGCTCTGGTTGTCGATCAGGTAGGTGACACCCAGATCGTACAGGCCGCGCTTGAAGGTAAAGCGCTTGATGTAATTGACGCCGGCATCTGTGAACTTCAGGTCAACGACCAGTTCATTCTGACCATCGGCCAGTTGATAAGTCTTTTGTACGCTGGTGTAAACAGGCCGACCTGATGCACGAGCATCCGGACCGTTGGTACCTGTCAGCCCGCTTTGTGCCAGATAAGTCCGCTCGCCGCCGTTATCGAACAGCTGGAACGCAATCTCCGGATGGTCTTGGCGTCGTGGATAAAGGGGCAACCGCAACTGTGCGACATCACCACCTACCGGGTCGATCTCCAGATTGAGCACATCCGTTTTTACCTGGATGAGATCTTTACTGATGGCGACTTGTGTTTCAGTCGGAGCAGCGGCGTCAGTGTTGGCGCTCGGAACATCGGCACTTGCAGAAGCATTCGAACCAGTCGCCGTATCCGGTATACCCGAAGCGGTGGTACTGGCAGCAACACTCTGAGTCGGCAGGGCAGCCTGACCATAGTCCTGGTTCCATTTCAGGACCCCGGCATAAGTCACGATTGCCAGGGCGACGATCAGGATCGTGCGTTTTATATCCATGATTACTCGGCCATCGAAGAGGAACGGGAGGTAGGAACGGGTGGAACCGGGTCAAAACCACCGGCATTCCACGGATGACAGCGACCTAAACGACGAAAGGCCAGCCAGCCACCGCGTAGAAGGCCATGATTTTCGATGGCTTCATACGCGTAGCAGGAACAACTGGGGTAGAAACGACAGTGGCTGGCCATTAGCGGGCTAATGGCATAGCGATAGAACTGGATCGGAACGAGTGCCAGTTTACGCATCTGGACTGTCTACCCCTACAGTTTCGGTTTTAACTTCTGGAGCTGGTCGGCTGCGTGCCAAACGTTTCCAGAGTTTGCCGAAATGCTGAATCAATTCGGGGTTTTCTATCTCACCCAAACCTTTGCGCGCGACGATTACGATATCCCAGCCGACCAAATCATCTTGGTGCAGGCGAAAGGACTCGCGCATTAGGCGTTTCAAGCGATTGCGCTCAACGGAGAGCTTTACGCTCTTCTTACCGATCACTAACCCCAAACGGGGGTGATCCAAGTCGTTGTTGCGCGCAAGGAGCAAGAGATTTTTCCCCGGAACCTTGCCGGTGGGGGAGTCAAAGACTGCCTTGAAGTGTCGGGGTGTCAGAAGACGCTTTTCCCGACTGAAGTCTCGACTCACCACCTGTGCCGAGTTATCAAACTGCCAAACGCTTACGGCCCTTGGCGCGACGACGCGACAGGACTGCACGACCGTTTTTGGTGGCCATGCGAGCACGGAAACCGTGAGTGCGAGCGCGCTTGATGGTGCTGGGTTGGAAAGTACGTTTCATGGCGTGTTACCTGGTTCGTCCACAACGGGCCGGAATGGCCCCCGTTTTAAGAGACCGGGGATTCTAGAGAAAGCAAGCCTCTAGGTCAATTTCCAACCAGCGTTTCCTTCATTTACTTCTCAACAGCCTTTTTCTCAGGCGTGCCGTTTTTGTCTGAGAAACCAGGACCTACCCTGTGATCAAATATAGAAATAAAGAAGGAAAGTATTTAAAGCTCTTTTGTAATGCTTATAAAAGCTAGGGAAGGCATCTTCTGTGGATAACCGCCTCTAGCCCTTTAAAATCAATGTGTACAGAGGATGATAATACGGTTGAGAAACGGTGCTCTACCTGTGCTGCACTGTCGGATAAGCTGTGCATGGAATGGCCTCTTATCCACAGGCAGGTTATCCACAGAGTTCAGACCTGACTTATGCAATGGGCTGAAGCACGCTTATCCACAGAGCTTATGCGCACGCCGTTGGTCGCGTAATTTCTGGATAAGGCCTTGATTCATCGTGATCTCAGAGCAACCTACATGTGGATAAGTCGGGCGCTGATCGTTACAATGGCGGCTGTTTTTGCCTCACCGGCTTTCAACTTAGGGGATATCCGTGTCAGTGGAACTTTGGCAGCAGTGCGTGGAGCTTTTGCGCGATGAGCTGCCTGCCCAGCAATTCAACACTTGGATCCGTCCGCTACAGGTCGAAGCCGAAGGCGACGAGTTGCGTGTCTATGCACCGAACCGTTTCGTTCTCGATTGGGTCAACGAAAAATACCTGGGGCGCTTGCTTGAACTGCTCGGTGAGCATGGGCAAGGACTCGCGCCTGCGCTTTCCTTATTAATAGGCAGCAAACGCAGCTCTGCTCCGCGTGCAGCTCCTAATGCACCATTGGCTGCTGCGGCGTCCCATGCTGTTACGGTCAATCAGGTTGCCGCGTTGCCGGTTCAGCAGACCTCTTCGCCAGCGCCTAGCCAAACGATTGCGGTCAGCGATGAGCCTTCGCGTGCGAGCTTTGACCCCATGGCTGGCGCTAGCTCTCAGCTGGCGCCGGCGCGTGCCGAGCAGCGTACCGTTCAGGTCGAGGGCGCACTCAAGCACACCAGCTACTTGAACCGGACCTTTACCTTCGAGAATTTCGTCGAGGGTAAATCCAACCAGCTGGCCCGCGCGGCGGCCTGGCAGGTTGCGGATAACCCTAAGCATGGTTACAACCCATTGTTCCTTTATGGTGGGGTGGGTCTGGGTAAAACCCACTTGATGCATGCTGTGGGTAACCATCTATTAAAGAAGAACCCGAATGCCAAGGTTGTGTACCTGCATTCGGAGCGCTTTGTGGCTGACATGGTGAAAGCGCTGCAGCTCAATGCCATCAACGAGTTCAAGCGTTTTTATCGTTCAGTTGATGCGTTGCTGATCGATGACATTCAATTTTTCGCCCGCAAAGAGCGTTCCCAGGAAGAGTTTTTCCATACGTTCAACGCCTTGCTTGAAGGTGGTCAGCAGGTCATCTTGACCAGCGACCGTTACCCGAAAGAAATTGAAGGCCTTGAAGAACGGTTGAAATCTCGGTTTGGCTGGGGGTTGACGGTGGCCGTTGAGCCACCGGAGCTTGAGACCCGCGTGGCAATCTTGATGAAAAAAGCGGATCAGGCGAAAGTTGATCTGCCCCATGACGCTGCCTTTTTCATTGCGCAACGTATTCGTTCCAACGTACGAGAGCTCGAAGGTGCCCTGAAGCGGGTGATCGCTCACTCGCACTTTATGGGACGCGATATCACGATCGAATTGATTCGTGAATCGCTGAAAGATTTGTTGGCGTTGCAAGACAAATTGGTCAGTGTGGATAACATTCAGCGCACCGTGGCTGAGTACTACAAGATCAAAATTTCTGACCTGCTTTCCAAAAGACGCTCACGTTCGGTTGCACGTCCTCGACAAGTCGCGATGGCGTTGTCCAAAGAATTGACCAACCACAGCTTGCCTGAGATTGGCGATGTGTTTGGCGGACGCGACCATACGACCGTTTTGCATGCATGCCGAAAAATCAACGAGCTTAAGGAATCCGACGCGGATATTCGCGAGGACTACAAGAACCTGCTGCGGACACTCACGACCTGATGACACCAGCGCAGCTTATTAAGGCAAGGGACTAGACCATGCACTTCACCATTCAACGCGAAGCCTTGTTGAAACCTCTGCAACTGGTCGCCGGCGTCGTTGAACGCCGACAGACCTTGCCAGTGTTATCCAACGTGCTATTGGTTGTAGAAGGCCAGCAGTTATCGCTGACGGGTACCGACTTGGAAGTCGAGCTGGTAGGCCGTGTTCAGTTGGAAGAGCCCGCCGAGCCAGGCGAGATCACTGTTCCTGCGCGCAAACTCATGGATATTTGCAAAAGCCTGCCCAATGATGCGTTGATCGATATCAAAGTCGATGAGCAGAAATTGGTGGTAAAAGCGGGACGCAGCCGTTTTACTTTGTCCACATTGCCTGCCAATGACTTCCCAACAGTGGAAGAAGGTCCTGGGTCGCTGACGTTCAATCTGGTGCAGAGCAAGTTGCGCCGTTTGATCGAGCGCACCAGCTTCGCCATGGCGCAGCAGGACGTTCGTTATTACCTCAACGGTATGTTGCTCGAAGTGCACGCTGGCGTGCTACGTGCCGTCGCAACTGATGGTCACCGTCTGGCAATGTGCTCCATGACGGCCGAGATCGAGCAAGTTGATCGTCATCAAGTGATCGTGCCGCGTAAGGGCATCCTTGAACTGGCGCGACTGCTGACTGAGCAGGATGGGATTGTGAGCATCGTCCTGGGCCAGCATCATATCCGTGCTACCACAGGCGAGTTCACCTTCACCTCGAAACTGGTCGATGGCAAGTTCCCTGATTACGAACGCGTTCTGCCTAAAGGTGGCGATAAGTTGGTATTGGGTGATCGTCAGGCATTGCGTGAAGCGTTCAGCCGCACGGCGATTCTGTCCAACGAAAAGTATCGTGGTATCCGTTTGCAGTTGGCCAATGGTCAATTGAAGATTCAGGCGAACAACCCTGAGCAGGAAGAGGCAGAAGAAGAAGTCGGCGTCGATTACAACGGCGGCCCACTGGAAATTGGTTTCAACGTGAGTTATCTGCTCGACGTGTTGGGCGTGATGACAACTGAGCAAGTGCGTCTGATTTTGTCTGACTCCAACAGCAGCGCGCTGGTGCAGGAATCGGATAACGATGATTCCGCTTACGTCGTTATGCCGATGCGTCTGTAACTCCCAATGTCCAGCAGAGCCTAGATGTCCCTCAGCCGCGTCTCTGTCACCGGGGTGCGCAATTTGCACCCGGTGACGCTCTCCCCTTCCCCCCGCATAAATATCCTTCACGGCGCGAATGGCAGTGGCAAAACCAGTGTACTGGAAGCCATTTATTTGCTCGGTCTTGCTCGCTCATTTCGCAGCGCACGATTGCTGCCCGTGATTCAGTACGAGCAACCCGCCTGCACGGTTTTTGGTCAGGTTGAACTCGCTCAAGGTGGGCACAGCAGTCTGGGTGTGTCGCGGGATCGCCAGGGGGAGTTTCAGATCCGTATCGACGGGCAGAATGCGCGAAGTGCAGCACAGCTGGCTGAAGCGTTACCTCTGCAACTGATTAACCCCGACAGCTTTCGACTCCTTGAAGGTGCTCCCAAGATCCGACGTCAGTTCCTCGATTGGGGAGTGTTCCACGTGGAACCTCGCTTTATGTCGACGTGGCAACGCTTGCAGAAGGCCCTGCGGCAGCGGAACTCATGGCTGCGGCATGGTACACTTGACGTCGCTTCACAAGCGGCTTGGGACCGGGAGTTATGCTTGGCCAGCGCTGACATCGATGAATATCGTCGAGCCTACATCAAGGCTCTAAAGCCAGTTTTTGAAAAAACCTTGAGCGAGTTGGTTGAACTTGAAGGTTTAACCCTGAGCTATTACCGCGGTTGGGACAAGGAGAAAGAGCTGAGTACAGTGCTCGCGTCTTCCCTACACCGCGACCAGCAAATGGGGCATACCCAGGCCGGACCGCAACGAGCTGATTTGCGCCTTAGATTGGGCGCTCATAATGCCGCTGAAATTTTATCTCGTGGCCAGCAGAAGTTAGTGGTCTGCGCTCTGCGCATTGCTCAAGGCCATTTGGTCAGCCAGGCACGGCGCGGCCAATGTATTTATCTGGTGGACGATTTGCCGTCTGAACTGGACGAGCATCATCGCCGCGCGCTTTGTCGCTTGTTAGAAGACTTACGCTGCCAAGTGTTTATCACCTGTGTAGACCATGAATTATTGAGGGAAGGCTGGCAGACGGAAACGCCAGTCGCTTTGTTCCACGTGGAACAAGGCCGTATCACCCAGACCCACGACCACCGGGAGTGAAGGCATGAGCGAAAATCAAACGTACGACTCCTCCAGCATTAAAGTGCTGAAAGGGCTAGATGCCGTACGCAAGCGTCCCGGTATGTATATCGGTGACACCGACGATGGCAGCGGTCTACACCACATGGTGTTCGAGGTGGTCGATAACTCGATCGACGAAGCTTTGGCTGGCCATTGCGACGAAATCAGCATCGTTATCCACTCTGATGAATCGATCACCGTCCGCGACAACGGTCGCGGTATTCCGGTAGACGTGCACAAAGAAGAAGGCATTTCGGCAGCTGAGGTCATCATGACCGTGCTGCATGCTGGCGGTAAGTTCGATGATAACTCTTACAAAGTATCTGGCGGCCTGCACGGTGTAGGCGTTTCAGTGGTAAACGCCCTTTCCGAATTGTTGCTGCTGACCGTACGTCGTAGCGGCAAGGTTTGGGAACAGACTTATATCCATGGTGTTCCACAGGAACCCATGCGTATCGTTGGCGAAAGTGATTCAACCGGTACCGAGATTCACTTCAAGCCATCCGACCTGACCTTCAAGAATATTCACTTCAGCTGGGATATCCTGGCCAAGCGTATTCGAGAACTCTCATTCCTCAACTCTGGCGTGGGCATCGTCCTCAAAGACGAGCGCAGCGGCAAAGAAGAGCTGTTCAAATACGAGGGCGGTTTGCGCGCGTTCGTTGAGTATCTGAACACTAACAAGACTCCAGTGAACCAGGTATTCCACTTCAACATCCAGCGCGACGATGGCATTGCTGTCGAGATTGCTTTGCAGTGGAACGATAGCTTCAACGAGAATCTGTTGTGCTTTACCAACAATATTCCTCAGCGTGACGGCGGTACTCACCTGGTAGGTTTTCGCTCGGCTCTGACGCGGAATCTGAACACTTACATCGAACAGGAAGGTCTGGCGAAGAAGCATAAAGTTGCCACCACCGGTGACGATGCACGTGAAGGTTTGACCGCAATTATTTCGGTCAAAGTGCCAGATCCAAAGTTCAGCTCGCAAACCAAAGACAAGTTGGTTTCGTCCGAAGTGAAAACTGCGGTCGAACAGGAAATGGGTAAACACTTCTCCGACTTCCTCCTGGAAAATCCGGGCGAAGCAAGAGCGGTTGTCGGCAAAATGATTGATGCTGCGCGCGCCCGTGAAGCGGCTCGTAAAGCCCGTGAGATGACTCGTCGTAAAGGTGCGCTGGATATCGCCGGTCTGCCAGGCAAGCTCGCTGACTGCCAGGAAAAAGACCCTGCCCTTTCCGAACTGTATCTTGTGGAAGGTGACTCTGCTGGTGGCTCCGCCAAGCAGGGACGCAACCGTAAGACTCAGGCGATCCTGCCGCTTAAAGGCAAGATCCTCAACGTAGAGAAAGCGCGTTTTGACAAGATGATCTCTTCGCAAGAAGTGGGCACCTTGATCACAGCGCTGGGCTGCGGTATTGGCCGCGATGAGTACAACATCGCCAAGCTGCGCTATCACAACATCATCATCATGACCGATGCTGACGTCGACGGTTCGCACATCCGTACGTTGCTGTTGACCTTTTTCTTCCGTCAACTGCCTGAGTTGATCGAGCGTGGCTACATCTACATCGCTCAACCGCCGTTGTACAAAGTGAAGAAAGGCAAGCAAGAGCAATACATCAAAGACGACGAGGCCATGGAAGAGTACATGACCCAGTCGGCTCTGGAAGATGCCAGCCTGCACCTCAATGAATCGGCTCCAGGGATCTCGGGTGAGGCGCTGGAGCGTCTGGTCAACGATTTCCGTATGGTCATGAAGACGCTCAAGCGCTTGTCGCGTTTGTATCCTCAGGAACTGACCGAGCATTTCGTTTACCTGCCGCCAATTTCGCTTGAGCAGCTTTCTGACCACGCGGGCATGCAGGCATGGTTGGCGCTGTTTGATGCGCGTTTGCGCGTCGGTGAGAAGTCAGGTCTGGTCTACAAAGCCAGCCTGCGTGAAGATCGTGAACGTAACGTCTGGCTGCCAGAGGTTGAATTGATCTCTCACGGGTTGTCCAATTACGTGACCTTCAACCGCGACTTCTTCGGCAGTAACGATTATAAAACCGTGACGGCTCTGGGCGCGCAAATAAGCACCTTGCTTGAAGAAGGCGCTTACGTACAACGCGGCGAACGCAAGAAGCCGGTCAATGAGTTCAAGGAAGCCCTTGCCTGGTTGATGGCGGAAAGTACCAAACGCCATACCATCCAGCGCTATAAAGGTCTGGGTGAAATGAACCCGGATCAACTTTGGGAAACCACCATGGACCCAAGCGTACGTCGGATGCTCAAGGTCACGATTGAAGATGCCATTGGTGCTGACCAGATCTTCAACACCCTGATGGGCGACGCGGTAGAACCACGTCGTGACTTCATCGAACGAAATGCCCTGGCGGTGTCAAACCTCGATTTCTAAGGGGCTGTAGGTTCTCAAAATAAATGAGAATTCTCACAAATAGTTGAATCACGCTACACAAAAAAGCCAACGCTTATTCAGCGTTGGCTTTTTTGTATCTGCGCGTTTGATAGATTTTGGATAAGCGATTCAGCTTTATAACGTCGATGATTTTTATAAGAAAAGACAGAGAGGAATCCCTATCCAAAACGTTATTCGTTAACTCGACTGTCGGCGCTGATTGACAACTGACTCACCCTGCCGATTGCAATTTAATCTAGGGCGGGCTGCTGATTCCACATTTTATGACCCATGTGCTCTTGCTCGAAAGCTGAGTGGGAGCAGCTGAACACTTGGGGCTGTTTTCAGCCGGCAGGACAGCTGTTACTAGATCAATTCACGGTCAGCGGCAACAGTGTGGTGCCAGATCGGCCAGCACCTGGCTGACAGAGCGACGGCCCTCGGGCTGACTGGAGAAGGGCAAGTGCAAGCGTTCCTGCAGCAGTGCCTGCATTGGCAAGGCATAGGCCGCGTCATCGTCGCTCCTGGCGAAATAGTGCAGGTGGGCGCTTCGATTCAATGATGTCAGGTTTTGAAATGCGCGCCCGCTTCCAGCGCCGCGCACCCCGGTGCTATCGGGCTGACGGTGATTTCTTTGATAGAGGCTGAGAGCATTCGGCAATCAGTGATTGTGTAGTTCATACGAGAATCAGCTTTCCTGGCTTAGCGGCGTTTCATGCAGGTAGATCCATTGGGCGTTGCGGTGATGCAGGCCAATGATCGCCACCGAAACCCTTGAGCTTTCGCGCTGGTCGAGGCGATGGGTTTCCTTGTAGCGGATCGCCACGCTGTGGCCTTCCTGCCAGACCGTCTGCAGATCGCTGATGACGATCTCCAGGCCTGGCTTGGCGCCGACTGCACCCCTGAACATCTGTTCGATCGTCGCCCGGCTGACGATGGCAGCCGAGGTGGTGAGCATGGTGAAGTGCTCGGCGAATGCCGACATCAGCGGCTCGAGCGCGGCCTGCCCGTTACCGTTTGCGTCGGTGAACAGGGTGTGGATCAACTCGTGCACGTGATGAATGCTGTGGTGTGCCTGTTCAACTATTTTGTTGTGCATGACAGTCCTTTTGAGTGTTCAACTGACTCAGTTGAAAGAGTGGAAACAGGCCCACCAGTGCGGCGATGGCGAAAGTCGCGTGGTAGGCCTGGGTGGTATCGAAATGCTTCAAGAGCAGGTTGAAAACCATCAGGAAGAGGGCGGCGCCGATGCTGAATGACATCTGTCGGTTGATGTTCCAGATGACACTGGCCTTGTGGGTATCGCGGCCCTCAAAGTCTATCAATGACGTGGTTTGTGCGGTGTTGGCACCGATGCCGCCGCCGACCCCCATCAAGCTGTAGGCGATGACAATCACCAAAAGGTCTGAGGGATCGTTCACCAGTAACAAGGTGGCGATGCCGGCGCTGTGCAACAGCATGCCGAGGGCAAACAGCCGCTTGGCGCTCATCCGGTTATAGACCCGGCCACAGATCAGCATCGCGATGAATGCGCCGATGGCGTACAGGATCATGAACATCCCTGTCAGTCGGGCGCTGAAGTGCAGGGTGTTTTGCAGGAAGAAGATGCTCATCAAGTTGACCCCCGTGAACACACCGGGAATCGCGTAATAGATAAAGATGGAGGTGCTGAGTTTTTTGCTTTTGAGCAGGCTCAGTTCAATGATCGGATTTTTGCAGGTGCGGTAGTGCAGCCCGTACAGCACGACGAACGTAACGCCGGCCATGACGAAGAAGGCAGCCACCAGTGCCGGAGAGTCGCCGCCATACAACGACATACCCATCAGCAGGCTGCCGAGTGCGGCGCTGACCAGCAGCAAGCCCTTGATGTCCGGACTAGGCAAACTCGTCGGTCGCGCTTCGTTGATCCAGAACCAGGACAGCAACGCCGCGATCAGCGAGAACGGAATGTTGCTGTAGAACACCCAGCGCCAGGAGCTGCTGTCGACGATGACGCCGCCGATCGTCGGTGAAATGGCTGGCGCTATCAGGGCAACGGCCATGACCAACGTGGATATTTTCGCGCGCTGCTCACCCTTGAACAGGTTGAACGTCAACGCCTGGCCGACAGGAATCAACAGGCCGCCGCCAATCCCCTGGACGAAGCGCCAGATCACCAGCTCGTTGAAACTGTTGGCCAGCCCACACATCCACACGGAGGCTGTGAACACGATCATCGAGGCGGTGAGGATTTCCCGACTGCCAAAACGACCGGCCAGCCAGGTGCTGACCGGGATGATCAGTGTCAGCCCCAGAATATAAGCGTTAGCCACCCAGGCAACGTCTGAAGTACTAACGTGCAGCGCCGCCGATATACTCGGTAATGCGACCGCCGACATAAAGATGTTAATGCAGTCTATAAAAAAGCCGATCAGGAATATTAGTGCAACTTTGTAGCGATAGGTCATGTTGTTTCCCCTTTGCCGCAAAGCATAGGGGCGGTCGACTTGAACTGTCGATACGACTATTCTTGAAACAATGTTTGACGGGATTTAACAGTGAGCCCTATTGCTATGCACACTCATCTTAATCGGGTCCAGACATTCCTGGCCGTGGTCGATTTTGGTTCTTACACCAAGGCTGCCAATTACCTGAGCATCAGCAAAGCCATGGCCAGTCTGCATGTCAAGGCGCTGGAGGACGTGCTGTCAGCGACGTTGTTGATTAGAAATACCCGAAATCTATCCCTCACCGAAATCGGTCAGGACTTTTATGAAGAATTCAAAGGTATTGTCGCGGACATCGATAACGCCTTCGATAATGTATTAAAAGGGCATAATCGGGTGTCCGGCAAGTTGCGCTTCAGTTCCACCAGTGAATACGGCGAGGCTTATATTCTTCCGTTGATACCGCAATTTATAGAGCGCTATCCGGAAATAAAACTCTGTTATAACTTTAACGCGTCACTCAATGATCTGGTGGCGGAAAAGTTAGACCTCGTTATCCGTTTAGGCAGTTTGGCGGACTCGGCTTTCAAGAGCCGTAAACTGGCGGATTATGAAATTGTCCTAGTGGCGACCGAGACGTTTCTTGCGCGTCACCCGGTGCAAACTCCTCAGGACCTGAATTCGGTGCCGTGGATCGCCAACAGCAACCTGCAGGCACCGACCCAGTGGACGTTGCGCCATCCGCACTTGGGGACTGTCGAGATCAACGGGATCAATCAGTTTGAATCCAATTCTTCCACGGCTATCCGCTCCATGACGTTGTCGTCGCTGGGCGTCTCGGTGCTACCCGCGTGGGTGGTCAAGGACGACATTGTCAGCGAGCGGTTGATTCGCCTGTTGCCCGATTATTCGTTGCCCTCGCAATCCGTCAACGTGGTGTTTCCCAACAGCCCGCATTTGCCCCACAAATCGAGGGCGTTCATTGATTTCCTGTTGCTGCATCTGGCGCAGTAAGTACCAAATAAAAGCCCCTGAATGAGAGATTCAGGGGCTTTCGTTTAACCGGATTTCCGATCATTGTGCGAATAAGCAAGAAAATCGCTCCGTTTTAGGACGCTGCGATTGCTCGAAAGTGTTTTCACACAACCTCGGCATGAAGCAGCCGCTTGAAAGCGTCTACGAAACTAAGGGCGATTCAAAAGCCAGGATCAGTAATGGCCACGTTGACAAATTTCGAGAAAGCACACATTTCGTTCATGACACTATTCGACTCCACTGCGTTCAAAACACACTCAGCGCAAGCTGGGCAAAAATCGCCCGTCACACCAGCACAACGCTTAGCGTTGGCTTTTTTATAACGAAAATTTAACCGGGGATGAACATTCCAACGGCTGCCGCTCCCATGACTGCCGTTGCTATCCAGCCGAGGATGAGCAGAGGTCGGCTTGCTGTAAAAGCACCCATTACAGATTTCTTCGAAACCAGGAGGAGAATGACAACCATCAGGGGCACGGCGACCAGACCGTTGATGACAGCGCTCCAGAACAACGCCTTCATTGGACTTATTGGCGAATACTGGATGCCGAGTCCGGCAAGTACGCTGATGGAGATGATGGCGTAGAACCCACGCGCATCATTCACTTTTCGTTCGAGGCCCTTCCTCCAGCCCATGGCTTCGGAAAGAGCATAGGCTCCAGAGCCCGCCAACACAGGCACGCCGATCATGCCGACACCGAGAATGCCAAGCGCGAAGAGCATGTAGGCAAAGTCACCGGCGAGCGGTCGCAGAGCACTTGCTGCCTGCGCTGCCGTGTTGATGTCGGTAACGCCAGACACGTGGAGCGTAACGGCGGTCGCAAGAATGATGAAGTAGGCGGTGAGATTGGAGTAGAGCATGCCGCTCCAGGTATCCCATTGGATGCGTCGGAGTTCCGGTGCGGCGGAGGGCGCATCGCGCAGGAGTGGCATGCTGCTTGAGTGTGCTTCCATGTCCTCAACTTCTTCTGAGGCCTGCCAGAAAAAAAGGTATGGACTGATGGTCGTGCCGAAAACCCCGACGACCATGGCAGCAGTGCTCGAGTCCAGGGTGATTTGGGGCCAGAACGTGTGTGTTGCGACCTGCCCCCAGGGAACATGAACCGTAAACAATACGGCGGCGTAGGCCAATAGCGAGACCGTCAGCCACTTCAAGATGAAGACGTAACGGTGATAAGGAACGAACAGCTGCAGCAGGATCGTCACGGACACAAAAAAAGCAGTCATGAGGTGCCGGTTGACGCCAGAAACCAGTTCCGCAACCTCGCCCATGGCAGCGACATCTGCGGCAATATTCAGGGTGTTGGCCACGAGCAGTAGACACAAAACGCACGGAAGTACGATGGGCGGGAACGCATCCTGGATATTGGCAGCGAGTCCTTTCCCTGTAACTCGGCCGATGTTCGCACACATCGATTGAATGGCGGCCATCAAAGGATAGGCCACGGGCATCGTCCACAGCATATCAAGGCCAAATTGCGCGCCAGCCTGGGAGTACGTAGCAATACCACTTGGGTCGTCGTCCGCCACACCGGTAATGAGGCCCGGCCCGATTCGCGACAACGGGTGCTCCTTCAGCCGCTTCCAAAGAACCCCACAGGTACGCATCAGTCGCACGACTTACTCCTGGGCTGCCCTGTGCAATAAGCTTTTAATGTCGAGAATGAAGCACTGAGATGTGTTCATTTCCTGTACCGGGGCACCGTAAGAATAATCACTCAGTGGGTTATAACGATCAAAAAATGAATGGGTTGAAAGCCACGGATAAAAAGTCAGACAAGCCCACGGCAGATCACCTAACGCACTCATATTCCTCCCCTGCAACCCAAGGTAAAACACGGTTACTTCATGACATTATTGGCGGAACTCAAAGAAACCATACACTAAGCAATGGCATTGTCAAATCACTGACTAAGACAGTGGAAAAACAAAATAAAGTCAAGTATTTGACTACTTGTAAGAGATTAATAGATGTTTTTTGATCAATCATTACCTCATTCTCAACAGGCATGGCCTGAGTGAAATACGATGTAATCGGTCATAAAAAAAGCCGGCCTCATGGGCCGGCTTCGTCACAATCCTGAAAACTTATGCACTTTTTTTGCTCATTAATCAGCTTAAGAAATAAGTATATAAATTAATAAGTTGGCGCGATTTTTTTAAAGGATTGCAAAAATGGTGCACAGGTTATCCACAGATCCTAAACAACCGCATTCTCTTCGCTCGGTGCTGGTGCAACCACTGACCCCATAGCGCGTTGCGTTGCTTCATTCCAGGCCGCGACCCGGTCATTAAGCGCTGCGATGGCGCGTGGGCCCGTGCCCTCGGCATACATAGGTTCGCCAATAACTAACTCAATGGTGCCCGGCTTTTTCGCCCAACCTTCTTTTGGCCAGTACTTGCCTGCGTTGTGTGCAATGGGCAGCACCGGCAGGTTTGCATTCACGGCCAGCGCTGTGCCACCTCGGGAGAACTTACCAATCTGTCCAAAAGGAACGCGAGTACCTTCCGGAAAGATCAACACCCATACGCCATCCTTGAGCAGTTCATGGCCTCTTTTGGCGACATGCTTGAGTGCCGCTTTTGGATTGTCACGGTTGATCGCAATCGGCCGTAGCATCGCCATCGCCCAACCGAAGAACGGGACGTACAACAGCTCACGCTTGAGCACCTGGCTCAGAGGTTCGAAGTGCGCCGAGAGGAAGAAGGTTTCCCAGGTGCTCTGGTGATTGGACAGAATCACACAGGGCTGTAGCGGGATATTTTCCTGACCTTTTACTTCGACATGAATGTTCAAAAACACCCGCGTCAGCCATAACGCACAGCGGCACCAGTACACGTTGATAAAACGGTAGCGGGCGCGGAAAGGCAAAAACGGGGCGACAAAGAAACTCAGTGTGCACCACAGAAGAGAAGTGGTGCACAACAGCAGGTAAAAGAAGAAGGTTCTGATTGCCTGCATGATCGACATAGGAGCTTTTACCGTTGCGGGCGATGCCCGTCTATTTACAAGTGTGGATAAGTTCTGCGGCAACCGCCGCCAGATCGTCAAAAACCAGAGTGCCTGGGGGCAAAGGGTTCCCCATTGTTTTGAGACCTTTACCGGTCTTTACCAAAACTGGTTGAGAGTCGACGGCCAGCGCCGCCTCCAAGTCACCCTTACTATCGCCAACAAACCAGATGCCCGCCAGATCTACCGCGTAATGATGGGCAATCGCTTTGAGCATGCCCGGTTTTGGTTTGCGGCAATCGCAGCCTTCATCCGGACCGTGTGGACAAAAAACGATCAGGCCGACTTCACCACCCTGCTCTGCCACCAGATGGCGCAAGCGCGAGTGCATGGCTTCGAGTGTGGCGACATCGTAAAACCCGCGGGCAACGCCGGACTGGTTAGTGGCGACGGCCACCGTCCAGCCGGCCTTGCTCAGGCGTGCAATAGCCTCGATCGAGCCCGGAAGGGGAATCCACTCCTCCACCGACTTGATGTAAGCGTCGGAGTCATGATTGATTACCCCGTCCCGGTCCAGAATCAGCAGCTTCAAGCCTTGCCCCTTCAACATCATCCCAGCAGCGAAATGTCGGCAACGCCCAGGAACAGGCCGCGTAAGCGAGCCAGCAAGGCATAACGATTGGCGCGTACGCTGGCATCTTCAGCATTGACCATCACGGCTTCGAAGAACGCATCGACTGGCTCGCGCAACGCAGCCAAACGAGCCAGTGCTTCACTGTACTGACGCGCTGCGGCCATCGGTTGCACCGCTTGGTCCGCTTGCTGAATCGCCGAGTACAACGAAAACTCGTGCGCGTTATCGAAGTATTTAGGTTCGACGGTGCTGGCGATATTGCCTTGCGCCTTGCTCAACAGGTTCGACACACGCTTGTTCACCGCCGCCAACGCGGAAGCTTCAGGCAGCTTGCGGAAGGCTTGCACCGCTTGAACCCGCTGATCGAAATCAAGGGCTGAAGCCGGTTGCAGAGCCCGTACCGACAGATACGTAGCGACTTCGACACCTTCATCTTCGTAACGCGCACGCAGGCGGTCGAAGATGAACTCCAGCACTTGTTCGGCCAGGCCGGCAGGTTTGATCTTCGCACCGAACTGAGTCACGGCGAAGGTCACGGTCTGCACCAGATCGAGGTCCAGCTTCTTGTCGATCAGGATCCGCAGCACGCCCAACGCAGCGCGGCGCAGTGCATACGGGTCTTTGCTGCCGGTGGGCAACATGCCGATACCGAAGATGCCGACCAGCGTGTCGAGCTTGTCGGCCATGGCGACGGCTGCACCGGTCAGAGTGGTTGGCAGTTCGGCGCCAGCACCACGAGGCATGTATTGCTCGTTCAGTGCCAGTGCGACGTCTTCAGGCTCGCCGTCGGCCAAGGCGTAGTAATAACCGGCAACACCCTGCATTTCAGGGAATTCGCCGACCATCTCGGTCGCCAGATCGCACTTGGACAGCAAACCTGCACGTGCTGCGCGCTTGGCATCGCCACCAATGCGGGGGGCGATGAAGGCAGCCAGTTTCGATACGCGCTCGGCTTTATCGAAAACACTGCCTAACTGGGCCTGGAACACTACGTTTTGTAGGCGCAGATTGAAGGTTTCCAGCTTCTGCTTCTTGTCTTGCTTGAAGAAGAATTCGGCGTCGGTCAACCGTGGGCAAACCACTTTTTCGTTGCCGGAAATGATTTGCGCCGGGTCTTTGCTCTCAATGTTGGCCACGGTGATGAAGCGTGGCAGCAACTTACCGTCGGCATCCAGCAGGCAGAAATACTTCTGGTTGTCCTGCATGGTAATGATCAGTGCTTCTTGCGGCACGTCGAGGAAGCGTTCTTCGAACGAGCACACCAGCGGTACAGGCCATTCGACCAGCGCGGTGACTTCATCGAGCAGGCTTGGCGGCACAATCGCGGTGCCTTCCTGCAGTGTTGCCAGTTCGGCGACGCGCTTGCTGATCAGCTCACGACGCTCGGCGAAGTCAGCCAATACGTGGGCGCCACGCAAGTCTTGCAGGTAGTTGGCAGGCGAAGTGATGCGCACGCTTTCCGGGTGATGGAAACGGTGACCACGGGAGTCACGGCCTGCGGTCTGAGCAAGGATGGTGCAATCGACCACTTGATCGCCAAACAGCATGACCAGCCATTGGGTTGGACGCACGAACTCTTCTTTGCGCGCACCCCAGCGCATGCGCTTGGGGATCGGCAGGTCGTTCAGAGAGTCTTCAACGATGGTTGGTAGCAGACTCGTCGTCGGCTTGCCGACGATGTTCTGACTGAACCGCAACTTCGGCCCGCTCTGATCGATCTCGCTCAGTTCTACGCCGCACTTCTTGGCGAAGCCCAGTGCGGCTTGAGTCGGATTGCCTTCAGCATCGAAGGCGGCCTGGCGTGGTGGACCGTCGAGGTTGACGCTGCGATCCGCTTGTTGCGTAGCGAGCTGGGTAATCAGTACGGCCAGACGACGCGGCGCAGCGTAGACCTGTTTGGCGCTGTAGCTGAGGCCAGCGGCCTGTAAGCCTTTTTCGATGCCCGCGAGGAACGCGTCACCCAGAGCGCCAAGGGCTTTGGGTGGCAGTTCTTCGGTGCCCAATTCAACCAGGAAATCTCGAGCACTCATTGTGCAGCCTCCAGCTTAGCCAACACTTCATCACGTAAATCGGGGGGGGCCATCGGGAAGCCCAGCTTGGCTCGGGCTTGCAGATAGCTCTGCGCTACCGAACGGGCCAACGTCCGTACCCGCAGGATGTACTGCTGACGCGCGGTGACCGAAATCGCCCGACGTGCATCCAGCAGGTTGAAGGTGTGCGAGGCCTTGAGGACCATTTCGTAGCTTGGTAATGGCAGCTGGAGCTCAATCAGGCGACTGGCTTCGCTCTCATAGAAATCAAACAGTTCAAACAGTTTCTCAACGTTGGCGTGTTCGAAGTTGTAAGTCGATTGCTCGACCTCGTTCTGGTGGAACACATCGCCGTAGGTCACTTTGCCGAACGGGCCGTCGGTCCAGACCAGGTCATAGACCGAATCCACACCTTGCAGGTACATGGCCAGGCGTTCCAGACCGTAGGTGATTTCACCGGTCACCGGGTAGCACTCAATGCCGCCTGCTTGCTGGAAGTAGGTGAACTGGGTGACTTCCATGCCATTGAGCCAGACTTCCCATCCCAGACCCCAGGCGCCAAGCGTTGGCGATTCCCAGTTGTCTTCGACGAAACGAATGTCATGCACGAGTGGATCAAGGCCAACGTGCTTCAGGGAGCCGAGGTACAGCTCCTGGAAGTTGTCCGGGTTAGGCTTCAATACCACCTGGAATTGGTAGTAATGCTGCAAGCGGTTCGGGTTTTCGCCGTAGCGGCCATCAGTCGGGCGTCGGCTGGGCTGCACATAAGCGGCGTTCCAGGTTTCCGGGCCGATGGCGCGCAGAAACGTAGCGGTATGGAATGTGCCGGCGCCGACTTCCATATCGTAGGGCTGAAGCACCACACAACCTTGCTCGGCCCAGTATTGTTGAAGGGCGAGGATCAAGTCTTGGAAGGTACGCACGGCTGGCGTAGGCTGGCTCACGAAATTCACCTGTGCTGGGACTGCGATTTAAAGAGCGGGAGTATACCCGATTCGGCCGCACCTCCACCCTTGGAGCCTTATGCCACGCTGCTTTTGGTGCAACGAAGATCCGCTATACATCGCTTATCACGATCAAGAGTGGGGCGTGCCGTTGCGCGATGCGCAGAAACTCTTCGAGTTGCTATTGCTCGAAGGGTTCCAGGCCGGTCTTTCCTGGATCACGATTTTAAAGAAACGCGCACGCTATCGTGAAGTCTTGTTCGGCTTCGATGTGCAGCGCGTGGCGCAGATGAGCGACGCTGAAATCGAAGCGCTGATGCTCGACCCCGGCATCATTCGCAACCGCCTCAAACTCAATGCCGCCCGGCGTAACGCGCAGGCCTGGCAAGCCCTGGAAGACCCGGTGGAATGGCTTTGGTCGTTTGTGGACGGGCAGCCAAAAATCAATCACTTCGAGGGTCGCAGCCAGGTTCCGGCCGTCACTCCTGAAGCTGAAGCGATGAGCAAAGCCCTGAAAAAAGCTGGCTTCACGTTTGTCGGACCCACGATTTGCTACGCCTTCATGCAGGCCGCAGGCATGGTCATGGATCACACCCTTGAGTGTGATCGATACGCCGTCTTGAGCCGCTGATGGTTACAATAGCGGCCTTGCGAATTCGGGAGTGATCTGTGGATAAGTTCAAAGGCGCCCTTTTGGTCGGGCTTTTGCGGCTATTTGCCCTGTTGCCATGGCGAGTGGTGCAGTGGGTCGGTACGTCCATCGGCTGGTTGATGTGGAAACTGCCCAACCGTTCGCGCGAAATAGCGCGTATCAACCTGTCCAAGTGTTTCCCTGAGCTGGACGCCGGCGAACGTGAGAGTCTGGTTGGCCGCAGTCTCATGGACATCGGCAAGACGTTCACCGAAAGCGCCTGCGCCTGGATCTGGCCCGCTCAGAAATCAATCGATCTGGTGCGTGAAGTCGAAGGGCTTGAAGTGCTGGAAGCCGCGCTGGCCTCAGGCAAGGGCGTGGTTGGCATCACCAGCCACTTGGGCAACTGGGAAGTGCTTAACCACTTCTATTGCAGCCAGTGCAAACCGATCATTTTTTACCGGCCACCGAAACTCAAGGCGGTGGACGATCTGCTGCGCAAACAGCGTGTGCAACTGGGCAATCGCGTGGCGGCCTCGACCAAAGAAGGCATCCTCAGCGTTATCAAGGAAGTGCGCAAAGGCGGTTCAGTGGGTATTCCGGCCGATCCCGAGCCCGCTGAGTCTGCAGGTGTGTTCGTGCCCTTCTGCGCGACCCAGGCGTTGACCAGCAAGTTCGTGCCCAACATGTTGGCCGGAGGTAAAGCAGTGGGCGTTTTTCTGCATGCGATCCGTCTGGCCGATGGTTCCGGTTACAAGGTGATCCTCGAAGCGGCCCCCGAGGCGATGTACAGCACTGACACGCAAACGTCCGCGGCGGCCATGAGTCAGGTTGTCGAGAAGTACGTGCGGGCTTACCCCAGCCAGTACATGTGGACGATGAAGCGTTTCAAAAAGCGTCCACCGGGCGAAAAGCGCTGGTATTGAAGGCTGCCAGCTGTGGATAACTGCTGCAATTGAAGTTATCCACAGTCTTGGCAACCACTTTCCAGTGATTCGATCATGGGATTGTCCCGTACCGGCCTTTCCAATTGATCGGTGCCGCTGATTAAAAAAAGCTCAAGCCGACCTGAAACAGCCGCTCTACGTCGCGGATATATTTTTTATCCACAAGGAACAGAATCACGTGGTCGCCGGACTTGATCACCGTGATGTCGTGGGCGATCAGCACTTCTTCGGCGCGAATGATTGCGCCGATGGTAGTGCCTGGCGGCAGTGTGATGTCACGGATGGCGCGACCGATGACCTTGCTCGACCTGGCATCACCATGGGCGACGGCTTCAATGGCTTCGGCTGCACCACGACGCAATGAATGCACGCTGACAATGTCGCCACGGCGAACGTGAGTCAGCAAGGTGCCGATAGTCGCCAGTTGCGGGCTGATCGCGATATCGATCTCGCCGCCCTGTACCAGATCCACATACGCCGGGTTGTTGATGATGGTCATCACTTTGCGTGCGCCGAGGCGTTTGGCCAACAGCGAGGACATGATATTGGCCTCGTCATCGTTGGTCAGCGCCAGGAACAGATCGACTTCGGCGATGTTTTCTTCCAGCAGTAAATCCCGGTCCGACGCGCTGCCCAGCAGGACCACGGTGTTATCCAGTGTTTCCGAAAGGTGACGACAGCGGGCCGGGTTCATCTCGATGATCTTGACCTGATAGCGACTTTCGATGGCTTCGGCCAGCCGTTCACCGATATGCCCGCCGCCCGCGATGACGATGCGTTTGTAGCTTTCATCCAGGCGGCGCATCTCGCTCATGACGGCGCGGATGTTTGCTTTGGCCGCGATGAAAAACACCTCGTCATCCACTTCAATGACGGTATCGCCTTGGGGGGCTATCGGCCGGTCACGGCGGAAAATCGCGGCGACCCGGGTGTCGACGTTAGGCATGTGTTCGCGCAACTGACGCAGCTGTTGGCCGACCAGCGGCCCGCCGTAGTACGCCTTGACCGCCACCAACTGGGCCTTGCCGCCAGCAAAATCGATCACTTGCAGCGCGCCGGGGTATTCGATCAGGCGCTTGATGTAGTTGGTCACCACCTGTTCCGGACTGATCAGCACGTCCACGGGGATCGCGTCGTTATTGAACAGACCGGCACGGGTCAGGTAGGCCGCTTCGCGCACGCGGGCGATTTTGGTCGGGGTCTTGAACAGGGTGTAAGCAACCTGACAGGCGAGCATGTTGGTCTCGTCGCTGTTGGTCACCGCCACCAACATATCGGCATCATCCGCGCCGGCCTGACGCAGCACCGTGGGGAACGAACCGCGGCCCTGAACGGTACGGATATCAAGGCGATCGCCCAGATCACGCAAGCGATCGGCGTCGGTGTCGACCACGGTGATGTCATTCGCTTCACCGGCCAAATGTTCAGCCAGCGTACCGCCGACCTGTCCTGCGCCGAGGATGATGATTTTCATCGTTCACTCCTTGAAACGAGTTAGCACGGCAAACCCGATGCAGGAGCGCGCTTGCAGCTACGCGCCCCCGCCGTGATCGGCTGCGTATGCGTAGCAGTCGGGAAAATATTGGATTCACCACCGGAGGAAGGTCGTGCCGACCTTATCGCAGGCAAGCCAGCTCCTACAGGGTCCGGCATTACACAGCCGCGATCTTGATCAGCTTGGCATAGTAGAAGCCATCGTGGCCGCCTTCCTGGGCAAGCAGCTGGCGACCGTGCGGTTGTTTCAGGCCGGGCGGCTGTTGCCCGAGCTGACCGGCGATGTCCAGTTCGCGCGCGCCGGGTGTGCGAGCCAGGAACGCCTCGATTACTTCGGTGTTTTCCATCGGCAGCGTCGAGCAGGTGGCGTACAGCAGGATGCCGCCGACTTCCAGCGTCGGCCAAAGCGCGTCGAGCAATTCGCCCTGGAGCGTGGCGAGCGCGGGAATGTCGTCAGCCTGACGCGTGAGCTTGATATCCGGGTGGCGACGGATCACGCCCGTCGCCGAACACGGCGCATCGAGCAGGATGCGTTGGAACGGTTTACGGTCCCACCATTGGCCTGTGTCACGGGCATCGGCAGCGATCAGCTCGGCGTTCAGGCCCAGGCGATCAAGGTTTTCCCGGACGCGGGCCAGGCGTTTGGCCTCCAGATCCACCGCGACCACACCTGCGAGCAATGGCTGTACTTCCAGCAGATGGCAGGTTTTGCCGCCAGGGGCGCAGCACGCGTCGAGTACGCGTTGGCCGGGGACCAATTGCAGCAGGTCGGCAGCCAATTGCGCGGCTTCGTCCTGCACGCTGATCCAGCCTTCGGCGAAGCCAGGCAGGGTGCGCACATCGCACGGTTCGTTCAGCACAATACCGTCCTGGCTGAAGACGCAGGCGTGGGCTTCGATCCCGACGTTTTGCAGCATCTGCAGGTACGTATCGCGGCTGTGGTGACGGCGATTGACCCGCAGGATCATCGGCGGATGGGCATTGTTGGCCGCGCAGATCGCTTCCCACTGCTCTGGCCAATACGCCTTCAACGCTTTTTGTAGCCAGCGTGGGTGCGCAGTGCGGACCACGGGGTCATGTTCCAGCTCGGCCAGAAGTGCTTCGCTTTCCCGTTGGGCGCGACGCAGTACGGCATTCAGCAACGCCTTGGCCCAAGGCTTTTTCAGCTTGTCGGCGCACCCGACTGTTTCACCGATGGCGGCGTGGGCCGGGATGCGAGTGTAGAGCAACTGATAGAGGCCGACCAACAACAATGCCTCGACATCGGCATCGACGCTTTTGAAGGGCTTTTGCAGGAGTTTTGCCGCCAGTGCGGACAGTCGTGGCTGCCAGCGAGCAGTACCGAAGGCCAGGTCTTGAGTCAAACCGCGATCACGGGCCTCGACTTTGTCCAGCTGGGTGGGCAGTGAACTGTTCAGCGAGGCTTTGCCATTGAGGACGGCGGCCAATGCTTTGGCGGCAGCGAGACGCGGGTTCATTGGCCGTGCACCGTCTGCTCGGGCGCAATGACACCCAGCACCGTGCCAACAGCGAATTTCTCACGACGGCTGTTGAACAGGTCCGCGAAGTTCAGCGCTTTGCCCCCCGGCAATTGCAGGCGCGTCAGGCGCAAGGCCTGTTGGCCGCAGGCGACAATCAAGCCGTCCTTGCTGGCGCCGAGGATTTCACCCGGTGCGCCCTGCCCGTCGTCGAGACTGGCTGCCAGCACTTTCAGGGCTTCGCCATTGAGTGTGCTGTGGCAGATCGGCCAAGGATTGAACGCCCGCACCAGACGCTCCAGCTCAATAGCCGGACGGCTCCAGTCGACGCGCGCTTCGTCTTTGTTCAGCTTGTGAGCGTAGGTCGCCAGGGTGTCGTCTTGGACTTCACCCTGCAACGTGCCATCGGCCAGCCCGGCGATGGCTTGAATCACTGCGGGCGGGCCGAGCTCGGCGAGCCGGTCATGCAGGCTGCCACCGGTGTCCTCGGCAGTGATCGGGGTCGTGACTTTGAGCAGCATTGGCCCGGTGTCCAGGCCTGCTTCCATACGCATTACCGTCACGCCGCTCTCGGCATCGCCGGCTTCTACCGCACGCTGAATCGGTGCGGCACCGCGCCAGCGTGGCAGCAGCGAAGCGTGGCTGTTGATGCAGCCCAGGCGGGGAATATCGAGCACCACTTGCGGCAGGATCAGGCCATAGGCGACCACCACCAGCAAGTCGGGCTTGAGCGCGGCCAGCTCAGCTTGAGCGTCAGCATCACGCAGGGTTGGCGGTTGCAATACGGCGATACCGTGCTGCTCAGCCAGCTGTTTGACCGGGCTCGGCATCAGCTTTTGCCCACGGCCAGCCGGGCGATCAGGCTGGGTGTAGACCGCAATCACTTGATGGGGGCTGGCGAGCAAAGCCTTGAGGTGTTCGGCGGCAAATTCCGGGGTGCCGGCGAAGACGATGCGCAGTGGCTCAGTCATGGGCTTCTCGATAAAGGAAATACACAGACGTGTAGGAGCGGGCTTGCCCGCGAAGGCCGCAACCCGGTGTGCCTGATGTGGACCATGTTGCCTGGTTCGCAGACAAGTCAGCGCCTACAGGTTGAAGGATTTGAGTCGGGTCAGGCGTTCTGCTTGTGCAGCTTTTCCAGCTTCTTCTTGATCCTGTCGCGCTTGAGGGTGGACAGGTAATCGACAAATAACTTGCCGTTCAGGTGATCGCATTCATGCTGGACACACACCGCCAGCAAACCCTCTGCGATCAGCTCATAGGGCTGACCGTCCCGGCCTAGAGCCCTGATTTTGACTTTCTGTGGGCGGTCGACGTTTTCATAGAAGCCTGGCACTGAGAGGCAGCCTTCTTGATACTGCTCCACCTCGTCGGTCAGGATGTCGAACTCGGGGTTGATGAACACCCGTGGATCGCTACGATCTTCGCTAAGGTCCATGACCACGACACGCTTGTGCACGTTGACCTGAGTTGCAGCCAAACCAATGCCTGGCGCTTCGTACATGGTTTCAAACATGTCGTCGACCAACTGGCGAATGCCGTCGTCTACCACTGCCACAGGTTTGGCGATGGTGCGCAGGCGCGAATCGGGAAATTCGAGGATGTTTAAAATAGCCATATACGTTAGAGCTGCACTTGTAGGGTAAAGTCCAAAATCGGCTGCCGGGTTTCGCCGGTTAGAGCTGGCAACCTTGCAAAACCTGAGCCTCTGGGGCTCTTAGTGTTTCACGCGAAGCCATATGATAAAGGGATTCACCGCATGAGGAAATCACTACTCGCCCTGCTGCTGTTGGCCTCTACCGGCCTTTGTCAGGCGCAAGTGCAGCTCAGGGAAGGACATCCACAGAATTACACCGTCGTCCAAGGTGACACGCTTTGGGACATTTCCGGCAAATTTTTGCGCGAGCCATGGAAGTGGAAGGAGATATGGAAGGCCAATCCGCAGATCGCCAACCCTGACCTGATCTACCCGGGCGACTTATTGTCCCTGGTGTATGTCGATGGCCAGCCGCGGATGGTACTCAACCGTGGTGCTTCACGTGGCACCATCAAGCTGTCGCCCCGGATTCGTACCACGCCGATGGCCGAAGCGATCCCAAGCATTCCGCTGGCCGCGATCAATAGTTTTCTGCTCAACAACCGCATCATCGATGACCCCGCCGATTTCCAGAAAGCCCCGTACATCGTCGCCGGTAACGCCGAACGCGTGCTCAGCGGCATGGGTGACCGGATCTACGCGCGGGGCAAATTAGACCCTGAGCACACCGCCTATAACCTCTTCCGTCAGGGCAAAACCTACACGGACCCGTTGACCGGGCAGTTTCTCGGGATTAACGCCGATGACATCGGCAGCGGTGAAATCGTTGCCCACGAAGGCGATGTCGCGACCCTGGTGTTGCAGCGTTCGACCCAGGAAGTGCGTCTCGGCGACCGGCTATTCATCAGCGAAGAGCGGCCAATCAACTCGACTTTCATGCCCAGCTCACCTCAGACCGAAGTTAACGGCCTGATCATCGATGTGCCGCGCGGAGTGACCCAGATCGGTGAACTCGATGTGGTGACGCTGGATCGGGGTAAGAGCGATGGGCTGGCCGAAGGCAATGTGCTGGCTATTTACAAGACCGGCGAAGTCGTTCGTGATCGGGTGACGGGTGAGCAAGTGAAGGTCCCGGATGAGCGCGCGGGATTGGTGATGGTTTTTCGCACTTATGAAAAGCTCAGCTATGGTTTGGTACTCAATGCCACGCGTTCTTTAGCGGTCATGGACAAGGTGTGGAACCCGTAAAGCTATGTGTCGAAATAGGGTCATGTCTGTCCACCGGACATGAACTTATCAAATAGTTACTAACAGAGTTATCCACAGGTTGTCCGGCTGTTAACGGGGCGCTACAGATCAAGGAAGATCTATGCCGCTGTTCGATACTGCTGCGTCCTCACCTGCCGAACTTGAAGCGCGCTTACGTGTGCATCGTCTGCCTGAGGTGGGGCCAAAACGCTTTCATAAGCTAATCAATGCCTTTGGTTCGGCGTCGGCCGCACTCAGCGCTCCTGCCAGCGCCTGGCGTGCCTTGGGCTTGCCAAGCGCCAGCGCCGAAGCCCGGCGCAGCCCACAAGTCCGCGATGGCGCCAGTGCTGCTTTGGCTTGGCTTGAGCGTCCCGGTCAGCATTTACTGATGTGGGACGACCCCACCTACCCTGCACTGCTGGCTGAAATTGCCGATGCACCGCCGTTGCTGTTTGTGGCCGGTGACCCGAGCATTCTTGAGCGTCCGCAGTTGGGAATGGTCGGCAGTCGACGCGCTTCCAAGCCTGGACTGGATACGGCCACAGCCTTTGCCCGAAGCCTGGCGGGCGCCGGTTTTGTCATCACCAGCGGCCTCGCGCTGGGTATCGATGGTGCCGCGCATCAAGGTGCTTTGGACGTTGGTGGGCAGACAATTGGCGTCTTGGGCACGGGCATCGAAAATTTTTATCCACAGCGCCATCGTCAGTTGGCAGCGACCATGAGTGCCCAAGGCAGTGCCGTGGTTTCCGAGTTCCCTCTGGACGCCGGGCCGCAGGCGAGCAACTTCCCACGCCGCAATCGAATCATCAGTGGATTGTCGCTGGGTGTGTTGGTGGTCGAGGCCAGCGTCGCCAGCGGTTCGTTGATCACCGCACGGCTGGCAGCGGAACAGGGCCGCGAGGTGTACGCGATTCCAGGCTCGATTCATCACCCCGGTGCCCGCGGGTGTCATCAACTGATTCGTGACGGTGCGGTGCTGGTCGAAACCGTCGAACACATTCTTGAAACCCTGCGCGGTTGGCAGAACATTGCCAGCCCTGCGGCCGCCTCTATCGCGCCCTTGCCGTCAACAACCGCTGCCAGACATCCCCTGCTTGATTTGTTGCATGCTGCGCCACACACCAGCGAAGGGTTGGCACTGTCGAGCGGCTGGCCGTTGCCAAAAGTATTAGCAGCGTTGACCGAGCTGGAACTGGATGGGCGCATCAGCAGTGAGGCAGGACGATGGTTTGGCCGTGCGCGCTGAGGTTAAACTGCCCGTAGCGTTTACCCGGAGAGAGAACAATGGTCAGCAGTTGGCGTGTGCAGCAAGCCGCACGAGAGATTCGAGCCGGTGCGGTGATTGCCTACCCAACCGAGGCGGTATGGGGGCTGGGCTGTGATCCCTGGAATGAAGAGGCGGTGTATCGGTTGCTGGCAATCAAATCCCGTCCTGTGGACAAAGGCCTGATTCTGGTGGCCGACAACATCCGCCAGTTCGACTTTCTCATGGAGGACTTTCCTGAAGTCTGGATCGATCGTATGGCCAGCACTTGGCCAGGCCCCAATACCTGGCTGGTGCCGCATCAGAACCTGCTGCCCGAATGGATCACTGGTATTCACGACACGGTGGCATTGCGCGTCAGCGATCACCCGCAGGTGCGTGAACTGTGTTCGCTGGTCGGACCGCTGATCTCGACATCCGCCAACCCGCTCGGGCGTCCGGCTGCCCGGACGCGTATTCGGGTTGAGCAGTATTTCCGTGGGGACATCGACTGGGTGCTCGGCGGCCTGCTGGGTGGGCGCAAGCACCCCAGTCTGATCCGTGACCTGGCGACCGGCGAGGTTGTTCGTCCAGGCTAGGGTTTTGGGCTTATGGAATCAGAATCGTTGAGCCTGTGGTGCGCCGGGCGCTGAGCTCGGTTTGCGCCTTGGCTGCGTCTTTCAAGGCGTAGCGCTGGACGTCACCCACCTTGACCTTGCCGCTGGTAAGCATCGCGAACAGTTCGTCGGCCATGCGTTGCAGGTTTTCGGGGTTGGCGTAAGTAGCCAGTGTCGGGCGAGTGACGTACAGCGAGCCTTTCTGCGCGAGAATTCCCAGGTTAACCCCGGCCACGGGCCCTGATGCATTGCCGAAGCTGACCAACAAACCGCGCGGCGCCACGCAATCGAGCGACGTCAGCCACGTGTCTTGCCCCACACCGTCGTATACCACCGGGCATTTCTTGCCGTCGGTTAATTCCAGAACCCGTTTGACCACGTCTTCTTTGCTGTAATCGATGGTCGCCCATGCACCGAGTGCCTTGGCATGAGCGGCTTTTTCCGGCGAACTGACAGTCCCGATCAGCTTCACACCCAGGGCCTTGGCCCATTGGCAAGCCAGCGAACCGACGCCGCCAGCAGCGGCATGGAATAGCACCGTTTCACCACTCTTCACCGCATACGTCTGACGCAGCAGATATTGCACGGTCAGGCCTTTAAGCATCACCGCTGCAGCGTCTTCGAAGCTGATTGACTCCGGCAACTTCACCAGATTCGCGGCGGGAATCACGTGGATGTCACTGTATGCACCCAGTGGACCAACGCCGTATGCCACGCGGTCGCCGACCTTGAACTGGCTGACTTCGCTGCCGACCGCTTCAACCACACCCGCCCCTTCGGTCCCCAGGCCTGACGGCATGGATGGCGCCGGATACAGCCCGCTGCGGAAATAGGTGTCGATGAAATTGAGGCCAATCGCCTTGTTGCGCACGCAGACCTGCTGTGGGCCCGGTTCGGCAGGTTCGAAGTCCACATACTCAAGGACTTCAGGGCCACCCACGGTGCTGAATTGGATACGCTTTGCCATCTGTTCATCTCCGGTGATGAGTGGAAACAAAAAATACGGAAAAAGACTACTACGAAAAGGGCCATCGAACGCTCTCCCTTGATCTTCGTCAACTGCGGCGGCCATAACGCCGGTGGTATGCTACGCGCCAATTTGCCACCCCCCGTAACCCCGGTGGCTCAGTGATGTTTCAAGGTGACCCGATGACTACCCGCACCGAGGCCGTTAAAGCCTACCTGCTTGACCTGCAAGACCGGATTTGCAACGCATTGGAAGCCGAAGATGGCAGCGCCCGCTTCGTCGAAGATGCCTGGACTCGCCCGGCTGGCGGCGGTGGGCGTACCCGAGTCATCGAGAATGGCGGAGTGATCGAAAAAGGCGGGGTTAACTTCTCCCACGTATTCGGCACCGGCCTGCCACCGTCAGCCAGCGCCCATCGGCCCGAGCTGGCCGGGCGAGGTTTTGAGGCGTTGGGCGTGTCGCTGGTGATCCACCCACACAACCCGCATGTACCGACTTCACACGCCAACGTGCGTTTTTTCATCGCCGAAAAAGAAGGCGAAGAGCCGGTCTGGTGGTTCGGCGGCGGTTTCGACCTGACGCCGTATTACGGGGTAGAAGAAGACTGTGTGCATTGGCACCGTGTCGCCGAGCAGGCCTGTGCGCCGTTTGGGGCCGATGTCTATCCGCGTTACAAGGCATGGTGCGACACCTACTTCCACATCAAACATCGCAACGAACCACGCGGTATTGGCGGCTTGTTTTTCGATGACCTGAACGAGTGGGATTTCGACACCAGCTTCGCCTTCCTGCGCGCGATTGGCGATGCCTACATCGAGGCCTATCTGCCGATCGTTCAGCGCCGCAAGGCCACGGCGTATACCGCGCAACAGCGGGAGTTTCAGGAGTTTCGTCGCGGCCGTTACGTCGAGTTCAATCTGGTCTATGACCGTGGCACACTGTTCGGCCTGCAATCAGGTGGGCGTACCGAGTCGATCCTGATGTCACTGCCGCCGCACGTGCGCTGGGGCTATGACTGGAAAGCCGAGCCCGGCACCGAAGAAGCCCGTCTGACCGAGTATTTCTTGCAGGATCGCGATTGGTTGGCGCAGGCCTGATACCGGGTCAAAATTCAGGAATCCCCATGGACCGCTACGTCGTTTTCGGTAACCCCATCGGCCACAGCAAATCGCCGTTGATCCATCGTCTGTTCGCCGAGCAGACCGGTCAGCAGCTCGATTACAGCACCTTGCTGGCGCCGCTGGACGATTTCATCGGCTGCGCTCAGGCGTTCTTTGAGCACGGCCAGGGCGCCAACGTCACCGTGCCGTTCAAGGAGCAGGCCTTTCGCTTGGCCGACAGCCTGACCGAGCGCGCACAGCGTGCGGGTGCCGTGAACACGTTGCGTAAGGGGGCCGATGGTCGACTGCTCGGCGATAACACCGATGGCGCGGGGTTGGTGCGGGATTTGAAGGTAAATGCCGGCGTCAGCTTGCAGGGCAAACGCATCCTTCTGCTCGGCGCGGGTGGTGCGGTACGGGGTGCGCTGGAGCCGCTGCTGGCTGAAAAACCGCTGGCGGTGGTGATCGCCAATCGCACCGTGGAAAAAGCCGAGTTGCTGGCCCATCAATTCGCCGACCTGGGGCCGGTGTCCGCCGCTGGTTTCAGTTGGCTGGCAGAGCCGGTAGACCTGATCATCAATGCCACTTCCGCCAGCCTCGCGGGTGAGCTGCCGCCGATTTCGCCAAGCCTTATTCTGCCGGGTCATACCGTCTGCTACGACATGATGTACGGCAAAGAGCCGACGTCATTCTGCCGCTGGGCCACCGAGCACGGCGCGGCCCACGTGCTGGACGGTCTGGGCATGCTCGCAGAGCAGGCTGCGGAAGCGTTCTATCTATGGCGCGGCGTTCGCCCGGATACGGGGCCTGTGCTGGCTGAGTTACGACGGCAGTTGGCCAGCGCCTGATGCCTGGGCGCCCGCCCGGTCACCGTTAATCCTCGAACAGAATCGGGCATTTCTCTGGCCCTTCGAGCTTGCGCAGTTCCTCGATCACTTGGGGCCGGGCGCGCCTGAGGGTCAGGCTGCGGCCATGGGCACGCAGGCGGCGGGCTTCTTGATGGAGCATTTCAACGCCTGAATAATCGATGAAGTTGATGTGTTGCGCATCGATCACCACGCGCGGCCCCTTACTGCGTTGCAGAATGACTTGCAGGTAATGGCTGGCGCCGAAAAAGATCGAGCCGCCGACCCGCAGGATATCGTCGTCGCCATCGCGCCACTGCTGGACCCGTGGTTGTGAGGTGCGCTTGAGGTAGAAGAACAGCGACGCCAGCACGCCCGCGTAAATCGCCGTTTGCAGCTCCAGCAACAGGGTCGCCAGGCAGGTCAGTGCCATCACCAGGAACTCTGGATGACTGACGCGGAACAGCGAGCGAATGCCGCGATGGTCGACCAATCCCCAGCAGATCAACAGGATCGATGCTGCCATGCTCGGGATCGGGATGTGTGCGATCAACGACGCCCCGGCCACCGCGAACAACGCCACCCACAGCGCCGAAAATACCCCGGCCAATGGCGAGCGAGCGCCGCCTTCGTAACTCAGGCCTGATCGAGTAAAGGAGCCGGAGGACAGATAGCCCGAGAACAAGGCGCCCACCATGTTGGACAGGCCTTGGGCGCGAAGTTCTTGATTGGCGTTGAGCAATTGTTGCGAGCGTGCGGACAGCGAGCGGGCAATCGACAAGCTGGTGACCAGCCCGAGCATGCCTACTGCCACGGCACTGGGCAGGAGTTTCAGAGCCAGCTCCAGGTCCAGTGGTAATGCACTGAACGGCGGCAAATGCCCAACGAAGGCGCTGACCAACTTAACGTGGCCGAACATCGCGGGCCACAGCCAGACCAATACACTCCCGGCCACCAGGGTGATCAGCAGCGTCGGCCAACGGGGCACCAGGTATTTCAGAAACGCGCCCAGGCCCAGAGTTATGACGCCTAGCATCAACGAGGGATGGTCGATCTCGCCCCGATGCTCAAGCAGCGTCATCAGGCTTCGAAGCGCGGTGGTCTGGCCACTGAGTTCCAGGCCGAACAAATTAGGCAGTTGCCCCAACGCAATCACCACGGCGGCGCCCAAGGTAAAGCCCAGCACCACCGAATGTGAAACGAAGTTCACCACAGCGCCAAAGCGCAGCAGCCCCAGCAGCCATTGAAAGATCCCGGCGAGAAAGGTTAGCAACAGGATCAGGGTGATGTAGTCCTGACTGCCCGGAGCCGCCATGGGACTGATGCTGGCGTACAGCACGATAGAGATCGCCGCGGTGGGGCCGCAGATCAAGTGCCACGACGAGCCCCACAGGCAGGCAATCAGTACCGGAACGATGGCCGCGTACAGGCCGTACTCCGGCGGCAAGCCAGCGATCAGGGCGTAAGCTATGGATTGCGGCAGCGCCAGAATCGCTCCGCTCAGCCCCACCACGGCATCACGACCGACGCTGGCGCGGGTCTGCCGGGGCAGCCATTCGAGGAACGGCAAAAATTTGTGGCGATTGAGCCAACCCATGAAACTCTCGGTAATTTTGCAGAGGCGTAAGGGTGAGGTTTTAGCGATGTGGGCGCAAGTGAAGGTGACCGCTGCGCGCTTCTACAGGGAAATGCGATCTACTGTAGAAGCGCGCTTGCCCGCGATAAGCCCAAAGGGCTTTAAAGCGTGGCTTTTACCGCCGTCAGTGCATCCTTCTCGTCGAGGGTTTTCACCCCGTCGAGCCATTTATCCAGGACTGCCGGGTTGGCTTTGATCCAGGCCTTGGCCGCTTCAGTGTTGGTGATTTTCTTGTTAACCACCTCGGCCATGATGCTGTTCTCCATTTCCTGGGTGAAGCTCAGGTTGGTCAGCAACTTGCCTACGTTCGGACAGGCCTGGCTGTAGCCCTTGCGGGTCAGGGTATAAACGCTGCCGGTGTCACCGAAATAAGCCTCGCCACCTTTGAGGTAGTGCATTTTCAGCTGCACGTTCATCGGGTGCGGGGTCCAGCCGAGGAACACCACGAAGCTTTGTTTCTTCACGTTGCGACTGACTTCAGCCAACATCGCCTGCTCACTGGACTCAACCAGTTTCCACTGGCCCAGGTCGAATTCGTTCTTTTTGATGATCGATTGCAGCGACAGGTTGGCCGGTGCGCCGGAGCCGATGCCATACAGCTTCTTGCCGAACTTGTCGGCAAACTTGTTCAGGTCGGCAAAGTTATGCACACCCGCGTCCCAGACATAGTCCGGCACGGCGAGGGTGAATTCGGTGCCGTCCAGGTTCTTGGCCAACTGTGTGACATCGCCATTGGCCACGAACTTGTCGTAAAAGCCTTGTTGCGCAGGCATCCAGTTGCCGAGGAAGACATCCACCTGGCCATCCTTGAGCCCACCGTATGCAATCGGTACCGCGAGCGTGTCGACCTTGGCCTTGTAACCCATGCCGTCCAGCAAGACGCTGGCGATGGCGTTGGTCGCGGCGATATCGCTCCAGCCCGGATCCGCCATTTTTACCGTGCTGCAACTCTGCTCGGCATAAGCGGAAACGCTGCCCAATGCCATGAAACCGACCGCAAGTGTTGTGGATAACTTCATCATGAGTGTGCCCCTTTGGTTTTTTTAGTCTTGGCAGGGTTAGGGTTGTGGATAACGTGCTTTGCGTTCCAAGTCATCAAGGTCGATGTGGTTACGCATGTATTGCTGACTGGCGTCTACCAGCGGCTGGTGATCCCAGCTCTTCAGCTTGCCGATGGCCAACGACTGCGCGACAAAGCGCCGCCGACGTTGACTGGCGAGCACTTGTTGGTGGATCGCCGGTATGTCCCACTTGGCCCGTGCTTCGGCCAGAAAATCAGCGAACAGTTGCTGATGCGCCGGTGACTGGCTCAGCTCTTCGCGTTCTTGCGGATCATTGTTCACATCAAACAGCAGGCAAGGGTCCTGTTCCGAATAGATGAATTTATAGGCGCCACGTCGAATCATCATCAACGGACCGATCGTGCCTTCGGCCATGTATTCGCCAAACACTTCGTCATGCCCCGGCTCACCCCGCAAATGGGGGACCAGTGAGCGACCGTCTAACGGCAGGCCGGCTTCCAGTTCGCCCTCGGCCAGCGCAACGAAGGTTGGCAGTAAGTCGGCGGTGGACACCGCAGCGCTGACCCGACCCGCCGTGAACTGCCCCGGCGCGTAGACCAGCAGTGGTACGCGGGCTGACATCTCGAACCAGTGCATTTTGTACCAGAGGCCGCGCTCGCCCAGCATGTCGCCGTGGTCGCCCGAGAACACGATAATGGTGTCGTCGGCCAGACCGGTGTCTTCGAGGGTTTGCAGGAGCTTGCCGACATTGCTATCGATGTAACTGCACGCCCCGAAATAGGCGCGGCGCGCATCGCGAATCTTATCCACAGGCATCGGCTTGTCCCACAGGTCGTAGACCTTGAGCAGACGTTGCGAGTGCGGGTCTTGCCCGGCTTGATCGGCATGCGGTCGCGGCAGCGGGATGTCTTCGTCGCGGTACATGTCCCAGAAGGTTTTCGGGATGGTGTACGGGTCGTGAGGGTGGGTCATGGACACGGTCAGGCAGAACGGCTGATCACCCTCTTCGCGGATGTGATCGAACAAATATTGCTGGGCCTTGAACACCACCTCTTCGTCGAAATCCAGCTGATTGGTGCGCACGCAGGGACCGGCTTGCAGCACCGACGACATGTTGTGATACCAGCTTGGCCGCACATCCGGCTCGTCCCAGTTCACTGACCAGCCATAGTCAGCCGGGTAAATGTCGCTGGTCAGGCGTTCTTCATAGCCGTGTAACTGGTCCGGCCCGCAAAAGTGCATCTTGCCGGACAGCGCGGTCTTATAGCCGAGGCGACGCAGGTAATGGGCATAGGTCGGTACATCGGCCGGGAAATCAGCGGCGTTGTCATAGGCGCCGATCTTGCTCGGCAGTTGGCCGCTGACCAGGGTGAAACGCGAGGGCGCGCACAGCGGACTGTTGCAATAGGCAGCATCGAATACCACGCCTTCGGCGGCGAGGTGGCTCAGATTGGGCATTTTGATAGGAGATGAGGCGTAAAACGGCAACATCGGCGCGGCCATTTGATCGGCCATGATGAAAAGAATGTTCTTGCGCTTCATGTATTCGCGGCATTCCATAGTGGATATTTATGCGAGAGTGCTGCGCTTGAGGATGCGACCCACAGGTTTAGTGGTAAAGCCCATGCAAAACAATACCTAGGATAAGCTCAGCTTATGTATGAAGCTCTTGGTGATCTTTCACTGGATCTGCTGCGTGCTTTTGAGGCCGCCGCGAGACAGCGCAGCTTTACCGCGGCGGCTGTTGAGCTGGGCACCACGCAGCCTGCCGTCAGCCAGCAAATAAAACGCCTGGAAGAACAGCTTGCTACACGGTTGTTCGACCGCATCTATCGGGGCATCGAGCTGACAGAGGCGGGCGAGGTGCTGTTCGGTTATGTGCAAGCCGGGTTGCAGTCCATCGAGGGCGGGCTAAATGCCGTCACCGCCCAGCGCCAACATGAGGTGCTGCAGGTCGCCACGGACTTTGCGTTTGCCGCCTATTGGTTGATGCCGCGTCTGCATCGGTTTCACCAGGCCAATCCGGATGTGGACGTCAGCTTGGTCACCAGTGAGCGTAGTTACAACATGTTGCGCGCCGATGTCGACGTCGCGGTGCTGTTCGGCGATGGGCGTTTCAAGCAGGGTGAAAGCCGTTGGTTGTTCAGCGAAGAAGTGTTCCCGGTGTGCAGCCCGCAATTGCTGGCCGGGCGTTCCCTGCCCTTGCCCACTGATGCGCTGCTGGAGCTTCCACTGCTGCACTTGCGGGGCGAAGGCAGCAGCAATTGGTTCGACTGGAGCGGCGTGTTTCGTGCGCTGAATATTCAGCAGGCACCTGCCCCCGGCCAATTGCGCTTCGACAATTACACCCTGCTGATCCAGGCTGCAATTGCCGGTCAGGGCGTGGCCATCGGTTGGCGGCATCTGGTCGATGCGCTGCTGGAGCAAGGGCTGCTCTGTCGCCCCATCGCCGCCACCGCCATCTCGGCCCACGGTTATTACGTCGTACTGCCCCAGCGAAAACGGCGAGTGCAACTGGTGCAGCAATTCGTCGACTGGCTGGCGACCGAGCAGGCGCAGAGTGGGGACTTGCTGGCGGGCAGGCCGTTGCCCTCGATTGCGGTGTGATCCGGCAGTCGTCTACACATTTCATTTAGCACACAAAATTCACGTGCTCTCGCACATGCAGGTTCAAGAGCAATTCATCCGCGATGCCTGCGGCCACTCGAGCCAGCCGCTCCAGGGGTTCGGCCAGGCCCGGTTCAAGGGTGTCGCTGATCTGGCTAAAGTGCTCGATGCTCAGCCCGAGTACGCCTTGGGGAGCGTTGACCAACGTCCAGTCCAGGTCACTGTCGCGCAATAACTCGACGATGGTTTCCGCCGCGTTTCGCTGTTGCTCGTCAGTTTCAGGCGCCTCGTCAAGCACGGCGAAGTTGCCCGCCAGCACCAGTCGCTTGATACCCATGCGTTGCATGCCTTGGATCAAGTTCTGGGTGGCGCTGATTTGATCTACTGGCCCCGGCGTTATCGCGGGTCGCGTTTCACCGCTGCCCACGGGCAATACGTGGGCGTCCAGCAGGCAAATGACCGCCGAGCAGCCAGCTACGCTTTGACTGACGCGCTCGGCGTCGAACAGGTTGCCGACTTTGGTGCGCAATCCCGGACGCGGCGCCAAGGCGTTCAAATCATCGAGAATGGCGATGACTTCATGCTGGCGCCGCAGGAATTCTGCCATCAAGGCGCTGCCAAAACTGCTGATGGCACCGTACAAAACCAGTTTCAGAACCGGAGTTTCGGCATTTTTCATAGCGAGTAATCCTTGTCTGTGGATAACGTCTCTCTAAGGTTCTGACCCTTTTTATCCCGCAGCAGTTCGCGTCCGCGCAGCGGTTATTTGGAGATTGAGCAATGCACGGTGTTGAGGGCTACCACGCCCACGTTTATTTCGACGAGCAGACCATCGATCAGGCCCGTGCATTGTGCGAAGAGGTTGCGCGGCGTTTTGGGGTAAAGATGGGGCGGATGCATGAAAAACCGGTAGGTCCGCACCCGAACTGGAGCTGCCAGCTGGCGTTTGATCACGCCCAGTTGGCGGATGTGGTGCTCTGGCTGGCGCTTAATCGCAAGGGGTTGGTGGTGTTGCTGCACCCGCTGACGGGCGATGACCTGGCGGACCACACGGAGCATGCGATCTGGATGGGGGCGGTTCGGGATCTGGACGTTTCGATGTTCAAGCGGTAAGAGGGTTAGTCAGCGTGACGAATCTGCAGGAGAAACCGGGACGCGCAGTCGGGTTGGCTCCTGCAGAGAATCAATCAGTTCAGCACGCCCTCAAGGATGGTGTAGATCACCCCGGTGGTCAGCGCGATCAACACTATGTCGGGGCCCACTCGACGCCATTCGTAACCGTCGTAACGCGGCAATTGCTCAATCGCGCGCGGGTCCAGGCGCTCGCCGTAGCCGTAGGGCAGTGGACGGCCGCGCTCAATACGGAAGCCTGGAGGCAGAGGTTGGCCACGACCGATGAATTCGCGGTGATCATGAAAGGACCGTCGCGCCTCGTCAAAATTTTCTGGCGGGCGACGTGGGCCATGATCGTCACGACGATCATGGCGCTCATCGTGGCCGCGATTTTCCTGGTTGCCATTGCCTTGGTGATTTTCGCCCTGACGGCCGCCATCCTGGCCGCCACGCTGATCGCGTTCATCAGCATGCAACAACGGGCTGGCACTGATCATCAAGATACCTAGGCCTGCAATCAAACGGGTTGGCAGTTTCATTTCTCGTTCCTCGAAATTCGGTCAGCAAAAAGGGGTTTAAGCCATCGGCTCTAAACCCCTTTCGCTTGTTACTTGGTGTGTCTGCCGAGGTTTAAATTCCTCGCTCACCCAATCTTTACTCTTACTTGACACGGGCCTTGCGCACGCCTTCGGCCAAGGCCGAGCACAGGCTCAACACGTCGTCGATTGCCTGCTTCGGTGACGCGGCGGTGGCGATCTTGTCCACCAGTGCCGAACCCACTACAACGCCGTCAGCCAGTCTGGCAATCGCGGCCGCCTGCTCTGGAGTACGGATACCGAAACCGACGCTGATTGGCAGATCGGTGTGGCGACGCAGACGTTCGATGGCGGTTTTAACTTGATCCGAGGTCGCGGAACCGGCCCCGGTGACACCCGCGACCGACACGTAGTAAACGAAGCCGGAGCTGCGTTCCAGCACGCGTGGCAGGCGCGCGTCATCGGTGGTCGGTGTGGTCAGGCGAATGAAATCGATGCCTGCGGCCTGGGCCGGGGTTGCCAGTTCGGTGTCATGCTCTGGTGGCAGGTCGACGATGATCAAACCGTCGACCCCGACTTCTTTGGCTTGAGCGACGAACGCTTCGACGCCAAAGCGGTGGATCGGGTTGTAGTAACCCATCAGCACGATCGGGGTGGTCTGGTCATTGACGCGGAATTCGCCAACCATTTTCAGGGTTTTCGCCAGTGTCTGCCCAGCGTCCAGTGCGCGCAGGGTCGCCAGCTGGATCGCCACGCCGTCGGCCATTGGATCGGTGAACGGCATGCCCAACTCAATCACATCGGCACCCGCTGCTGGCAGGCCTTTAAGAATGGCAAGCGATGCATCGTAGCCAGGGTCGCCGGCGGTGACGAAGGTCACCAGTGCCGCACGGCCTTCGGTTTTCAGCTCGGCAAAGCGTTGTTCCAGGCGGCTCATACCAGTTTCTCCTGAGTCTTGGCATCGGCGGCCATATGGTCCATCACGGTTTGCATGTCTTTATCGCCACGGCCCGAGAGGCAGACCACCATCAAGTGGTCATCGCGCAGGTTGCTTGCACGTTTCATGGCTTCGGCCAAGGCGTGCGCGGTCTCCAGAGCGGGGATGATGCCCTCCAGGAGGCAGCAGTGGTGGAAGGCTTCGAGGGCTTCGTCATCCGTGATGCTGACGTACTCAACGCGCTTCACTTCATGCAGGTAAGCGTGCTCAGGGCCAATGCCAGGGTAATCCAGGCCAGCTGAAATCGAGTGCGCGTCGGTGATCTGGCCGTCGGCATCCTGGAGCAGATAGGTGCGATTGCCGTGCAATACGCCGGGAACACCGCCGTTCAGGCTGGCGGCGTGCTTGCCGGTATGAACCCCGTGACCACCGGCTTCGACGCCGATGAGTTTGACGCTGGCATCATTGAGGAACGAGTGGAACAGGCCCATGGCGTTGGAACCGCCACCGACACATGCGATAAGGCTGTCTGGCAGGCGGCCCTCTTTTTCCTGCAGTTGTACTTTGGTTTCTTTGCCGATGATCGACTGAAAGTCGCGCACCATCGCCGGGTACGGGTGTGGACCAGCCACGGTACCGATCATGTAGAAGGTGTCGTCGACATTGGTCACCCAGTCGCGAAGGGCTTCGTTCATGGCGTCTTTCAGGGTGCCGGTGCCGGAGGTGACCGGGACGATTTCCGCGCCCAACAGCCTCATGCGGAACACGTTGGCCTGTTGACGCTCGATGTCGGTGGCGCCCATATAGATCACGCACGGCAGACCGAAGCGGGCAGCGACGGTGGCGGTAGCCACGCCATGCATGCCAGCACCGGTTTCAGCGATCAGGCGTTTCTTGCCCATGCGCTTGGCCAGCAACACCTGACCAATACAGTTGTTGATCTTGTGCGCGCCGGTGTGGTTCAGCTCTTCGCGCTTGAAGTAGATTTTCGCGCCGCCGCAATACTCGGTCAGGCGTTCCGCGAAATACAGCGGGTTTGGACGGCCGATGTAGTCGCGCTGGAAATAGGCCAGTTGCTCGATGAATTCAGGATCAATCTTGGCGGCTTCGTACTCGCGGTTCAGGTCGAGTACCAGTGGCATCAAGGTTTCAGCCACGTAGCGGCCGCCGAATGAGCCAAACAGGCCATTGGCATCAGGGCCGCTGCTGAAGTTAGTCTGGGTCATGGGACCTCCAGGTGGTTTGAAGAAAAGGATTAGCCAATCAGGCAATGAGCTCACTTTAACCAGCACGAGCATCAATGAAAACCGATAAGATCAACGCAACCTGTCAGGAAAACTCACAGATACCATGAGCCGCGATCTCCCTCCCCTCAACGCCCTGCGCGCTTTCGAAGCGGCGGCGCGCTTGAACAGCGTCAGTCAGGCTGCCGAGCAGCTGCACGTCACCCACGGGGCGGTCAGTCGCCAGCTTAAAGTGCTTGAAGAGCATCTGGGGCTGGCCTTGTTCGTCAAGGATGGGCGCGGCCTTAAACTCACAGATGCCGGCATTCGTTTGCGTGATGCCAGTGCCGAGGCGTTTGAGCGGTTGCGTACCGTGTGTGCGGAGCTGACCCACGATAAGGCTGATGCGCCTTTCGTTCTCGGCTGTTCGGGCAGCCTGCTGGCACGCTGGTTTATCCCGCGCCTGGGCCGACTGAATGCCGAACTGCCGGATCTTCGTCTGCACTTGTCGGCGGGCGAAGGCGATCTAGACCCGCGTCGACCGGGTCTGGACGCGTTGCTGATCTTCGCCGAGCCACCATGGCCTGTGGACATGCAGGTCTATGAACTGGCCAGCGAGCGTATCGGCCCGGTCCTCAGCCCACGGTTTGCGCGTTTCGAGCACCTGCGCCAGGCACCAGCTCAAGCGCTGCTGAGTGAGGCATTGCTGCAAACGACGTCGCGTCCGCAAGCCTGGCCTCTTTGGGCACAACAAAACGGCATCGAGCCTGCTGCCTTGCATTACGGGCAGGGTTTCGAGCATTTGTATTATTTGCTGGAGGCAGCCGTCGCCGGGCTGGGCATCGCCATTGCCCCGGAACCCCTGGTCGCCGATGATTTGCGCGCCGGACGCCTGGCTGCGCCTTGGGGTTTCAGTGAAACCCCGGCGCAGCTGGCGTTATGGGTACCTAAACGCGCCGCAGACGGGCGTGCTCAGCAGTTGGCGCAGTGGCTCAAGACTGAGCTTGAGCGTGCTGCCAGCGGCTGATCAGTGAGTGCGTTTGCACAATAGGTAAGCTGCCAGCAGACCGACAGCGCCTACGGCCACACCTGCGGTGGTCCACGGGTGTTCTTGAGCGTAATCACGGGTAGCGACACCGGTTTCGCGGGTCTTTTCCTTGACGTCTTCATACACATCACTGAGCAGGTGGCGTGAATGGCTCAGTGCGCTTTCGGCGTTGGCTTTCAAGGCTTTCAGGGTTTTGTGCGACTCTTCCGAGGCGTCGGACTTAAGGCTCTCAAGGGACTTGAGAAGGCTTTCGATCTCGGCTTCCATGCTTTGCAACGAGGCTTTACGTAAAGAAGTGTTGGCCATGGTGGATCTCCTGCATTGATGAGAGGCGTGTGTTCTTTCCGACTGCGGGGTTTGAGGAAAGTGCGGTGCGTATTAACGTTTCAGATGATTTTCGCTCAGGGAGTAAGGTGCAATTTCACTGCTACGCTCTTATCGACACCTTCAGGAGAACCGTCATGACTGATCACCATACCTACAAGAAAGTCGAGTTAGTCGGCTCATCGTCCACAACGATTGAAGACGCCATCAATAATGCAATCGCTGAAGCCAATAAGAGCATCAAGCACATGGAGTGGTTCGAAGTGCTGGAAACCCGAGGGCACATCAGAGAGGGCAAGGTTGCACACTATCAGGTCACCCTGAACGTCGGCTTCCGGATTGAGAATAGCTGACTGCGCTGAACTTTCGCACTGGCCGATTGCCATAATTTCCGCTACACACAAGAGAACCCGCTGTCTAGAAACGGTTGGCGCGGTCAAGGACTTGGGTTGTTTTTCAACCTGGTTAATTTAACGAGGGAGTGTGACCAATGAAGAAAATTCTACTGGCAGTTGGTTTGTTAAGCATTGCGGGAACTGCGATGGCAGCTGGCAAGTCCTGTGATGATTTGAAGTCGGAAATCGACGCGAAGATCAAGGCAAAGGGCGCCTCGACCTACACGTTGGAAGTCGTCGCCAAAGGCAGTGCGGCCGACGGGAAAGTAGTCGGTACCTGTGAACGCGGTACCAAGGAAATCGTGTACAAACGCGGCTGACTTATCGCTGTTTCATAAAAAACCGACGCACATGGCGTCGGTTTTTTATGTCCAGTGACGGGGTTTTCGCCACTCTTTTTTTGGGTGAGCCTCAGCCCAGCACGGTTTGCGCCAGAATCTCATACGAGCGCAGTCGATCCGTGTGTTCATACAGGTCGCAGGTGAAGATCAACTCATCGGCTTGGGTCTGTTCCAGCAGCACATCCAGTTTGGCGCGGATTTTCTGCGGGCCGCCGACCATCGCCAGGCCGAGGAAACTCGCGACCGCTTCGCGCTCATGGGGTAACCATAGGGCGTCCATGGTGTCGACCGGTGGACGCTGCATCAGGCTTTGGCCGCGCATCAACGCCAGAATCCGCTGATAGACCGAGGTTGCCAGGTAATCCGCATGTTCGTCGGTATCGGCAGCCACCAATGGCACGCCGAGCATGACGTACGGCTTTTCCAAATAGGTCGAGGGCTTGAAATGATTGCGGTAGACGCGAATGGCTTCGTGCATGTAACGCGGCGCAAAGTGTGAGGCAAAGGCATATGGCAGACCGCGCTCCCCTGCCAGTTGCGCGCTGAACAAGCTGGAACCCAGCAACCAGACCGGAACGTTAGTGCCCGAACCCGGCACAGCGATCACTTTTTGATCAGGTGTGCGCGGTCCGAGATAGCGCAGAAGCTCGGTGACGTCTTCAGGAAAATCGTCGGCGCTGCCGGATCGCTCACGACGCAGGGCGCGAGCGGTCATTTGATCGGAGCCTGGTGCGCGGCCCAGGCCCAGGTCGATCCGCCCCGGGTACAGGCTGGCGAGGGTGCCGAACTGTTCTGCGATTATCAGCGGTGCATGGTTGGGCAGCATGACCCCGCCCGCCCCGACCCGAATCGTCGAGGTGCCACCGGCCAGATAGCCGAGCAACACCGCTGTCGCGGAGCTGGCGATGCCGTCCATGTTGTGGTGCTCGGCGACCCAGAAACGGTTGTAACCGAGTTTTTCAACATGCTGCGCCAGATCCAGCGAATTACGCAGAGACTGCGCCGGGCCGGCATCCTGGCGTACGGGCACCAGATCGAGGGTTGAGATTTTGATATCCGCTAAACGTTTCATAAGCCGCTAAATAGCCTCTAGAGTGCGTTGTGCAGGCTTGGCCTATGACGCCTGAGGATGACCAAAACCTACCCTGATTTATAAAGAATGTGGGCAGATATCTGAGATTCAATGGCTGGGCCGGAAAAGTCCTACTAAATTACTAGGTTTTACCGGCAGTTGAACTTTATCGAGACGGCCATCCTCAGAACCTTAGTCCCTGTGCGAACCCCCTCGCACACTGTCATGAGGAGAGACCATGAGCATTATCAAGAAAGCATCGGCACATTGGGAAGGCGATCTGAAGAGCGGTATTGGTAGCCTCTCCACCGAAACCAATGTCCTTAACAAAGCACCCTACGGCTTCAAGGCGCGCTTCGAAGGCGGCAAGGGCACCAATCCGGAGGAGCTGATTGGCGCGGCTCATGCGGGCTGTTTCTCTATGGCGCTGTCGATGATTCTCGGCGAAGCCAATCTGAAAGCCGACAGCATCGATACTGAAGCCCAAGTGACCCTGGAGCAATTGGCTGAAGGTTTTTCCATCACTGCCGTGCACCTGATCCTTAAAGCGAAGATCCCGGGCGCCACGCAGCAGCAGTTCGACGAACTGACCAGGAAAGCCAAAGAAGGCTGCCCGGTGTCCAAAGTGCTGAACGCGAAAATCACCCTGGACGCAACGCTGGTCAGCTAATCGACCTCGTTGCCACGACTAGGCCCGCACAGCTCAGCCTGTGCGGGCTGTTCACTCGCTCTGCCCTCCGTATTCAGCCGCTATTGACGTCACACGTGGCCGACGTAATGAAAGTCGAATGGATCGTTGCAGCGTTAGCGCAGTACTCTGTGCGCCGTATCGAAGGAGTCGAGTATGAAACGTTTCGTTTTAGCTGTTATCTGTACCGTATCGGCCACCAGCGTGTTGGCGGCAGTCAAACCCTGCGAAGAACTCAAGGCCGAGATCGAGTCCCGAATCCAGGCCAATAATGTGAGTTCCTACACCCTGGAAATCGTCAGCAATGACGAAGTGCATGACCAGAACATGGTCGTCGGCACATGCGAGGGCGGCAGCAAAAAAATCATCTACCAAAAGAACGACAAGTGATCACAGACAGGTGACCTCGCGGTCTTCGGCGACCATCTGGCGCTGGGCGTCATACAAACGGCCGCTGATGGTGATGCCAGCCGAGCGTCCTTCGAGACGATAACGTTGCCCTGGGGCGAAGTGGTCATAACGCAGGACGATGTAACACGTCCGTTGCGAGCTCTCGAACATTCCGCCAAACCCGCCGCCGTAGATCTCGTAGTCATACCGCATCTGCAACTCGTGGCTGCCGGGCGGCACCTGAAAGTAACGCCCGTCGTCCAGTCGCTTACCGTCGAGCTTGTCGGCCATCACCAGGTTCCCGGTGTAGGTGAACATCTCGACCCACGCCTGCTGCGGGTCAGCAGGCGGCATAGGGCTGGCGCACCCGGCGAGGGCAATCAGGGCAGATATCAATAATGGCTGGCGCATGGCAGGCTCCGTGATCGAACACGTGTTAATGATAGTTGCGTCAGGGGCGGACTGTCCGGCATAACGCTTATTCAATAAGAGATTAAGGCCGGAGCATGATTCGACACGACAGGCTGTTTCTCAGCCGTGGTTTTGCGCTACTGACGTTGTTCTTGCTTGGCGGCTGCTCCAGCATCGATTACTACAGCCAACTGGCCAGCGGTCAATGGCGCTTGCTGCATGCCCGTGAACCGGTGGCCGAGGTCATCGCCGACCCCAATAGCGCCCCGGCATTGCGCGAGCATCTGATCAAATCGCAGCAGGCTCGGGCTTTCGCCAGCCATCAACTGCACCTGCCGGATAACCCCAGCTACCGCCTGTATGTCGATATCGGCCGACCTTATGTGGTGTGGAATGTGTTCGCGACAGGGGCGTTCTCGCTGGACCCGGTCACCCATTGCTTTCCAGTCGCCGGGTGCGTCGCGTATCGCGGTTATTACAGCCAGGGCGCAGCCAGAGGCGAGGCCGCGTTGCAGCGTCAGGCAGGCATGGATGTCTACGTCAGTGGGGTAGAAACATATTCCACGCTGGGCTGGTTCGACGATCCCATTCTTAGCTCGATGCTCAGTCGGGGTGATGAGCGCATGGCCGCGTTGATTTTTCACGAGCTGGCGCATCAGCGTTTTTATGTGAAGGACGACACTGAGTTCAACGAGTCCTATGCCAACTTCGTCGAGCAGGAAGGCGCCCGCCAATGGCGGGCGGCACGAGGGTTGGCCCCGCAAAGCCTGGCGGCCTCGAAACAGAATGATCAGTTTATTCAGTTGGTTCTGGATACTCGGGAACGCTTGAAGGCACTGTACGATCAGCCACTCGCGGCCGAGATGATGCGTGAGCGCAAAGCGGCGGAGTTCGAGCGGTTGCGCCGTGATTATCGGCAGATGCGCGATACGCAGTGGGCAGGCGATAAACGCTTCGATCCCTGGATCAATGCGCCGATGAACAACGCCAAACTGCTGCCCTTTGGACTCTACGACCAGTGGGTGCCGGCATTTGCCGCGCTGTTCAAGCAGGTCAACGGTGACTGGCCCGCGTTCTACGGCGCAGTGGAAAAGCTGGGAGCGCTGCCGATGGAACAGCGCAAGGCGGCGTTGCGGAGGCTGGCGGGATCAGACACATGACTGTAGGAGCTGCGAAGACCATTCAACGCGGCCCACCGGCTGCCCCTTGATCCCGATCATGGCGGCAGGGTCAAACCCAAACCCAAACCCGTCGGAAGCCCGTGCCGGGCTTATTCGCAGACAAGTCAGCTCCTACAGGGGATCAGCTCACAGCGGCTGATTGTAACCTTCGGCCAGGTGTTGATCCTTGAGCTTCACGTAGTTGCTGGCGCTGTAGCTGAAGAATGCGCGCTCTTTGTCTGTCAGCGCCCGCACCTGTTTCACCGGGCTGCCAACGTACAGAAAGCCGCTCTCCAATCGCTTGCCCGGCGGTACCAGGCTGCCAGCGCCGATGATCACCTCGTCCTCGACCACCGCACCGTCCATGACGATGCTGCCCATGCCGATCAAGATGCGATTACCGACCGTGCAGCCATGCAGCATGACTTTATGGGCGATGGTCACTTCATCGCCAATCAGCAGGGGAAAGCCGTCCGGGTTGAACGGGCCCGCATGGGTAATGTGCAGCACGCAGCCGTCCTGGACACTGGTGCGCGCGCCGATGCGGATGTGGTGCATGTCGCCGCGAATCACGGTCAACGGCCAGATCGAACTGTCGGCGCCAATCTCTACATCGCCGATCACCACCGCCGAATAGTCGACAAATGCGCGCTCGGCGAGCACTGGAATGTGGTGCTGATATTTGCGAATAGCCACGATAGGTTCCTTCTCTGAGACTTATAGATGGGTCTGAGTGCTGCGGTCAGCGTCGATTGTAATTAAGATGTGCCAGTGATTCTTCCAGCCAAGGTGCTAAACCGTGAGCGCGAACAACCCTCTTTTACAGTCGTATGACTTGCCACCCTTCTCGGCGATCCGCGCTGAGCACGTCAAACCGGCGATTGACCAGATCCTTGCCGACAACCGTAGCGCGATTGCCGAGATCCTTGTGACCCAGAGCAAACAGCCGACCTGGGCCGGTCTGATCCTGGCCATGGACGAGCTCAATGACCGCCTGGGCGCGGCCTGGAGCCCGGTCAGCCACCTGAATGCCGTGTGCAACAGCGCCGAATTGCGCGAGGCCTATGAGTCTTGCCTGCCAGCGTTGAGTGCCTACTCTACCGAGATGGGCCAGAACCGCGAACTGTTCCAGGCTTTCGAGGCATTGGCCAACAGCCCGGAAGCCGCCGGCTTCGACGTGGCGCAGAAAACCATTCTCGAACACTCGCTGCGTGATTTCCGCCTGTCGGGTATCGACTTGCCGCCTGCACAGCAACAGCGTTATGCCGAGGTGCAGAGCAAATTGTCTGAGCTGGGCAGCCGCTTCTCCAACCAACTGCTCGATGCGACGCAGGCGTGGACCAAGCACGTTACCGACGAAGCCGCCCTCGCCGGCCTGACGGACTCGGCCAAAGCGCAGATGGCCGCCGCAGCCAAGGCCAAGGACCTCGACGGCTGGTTGATCAGCCTGGAATTCCCGAGCTACTACGCGGTAATGACTTACGCCGAAGACCGCGCCCTGCGTGAAGAAATTTACGCGGCCTACTGCACCCGAGCTTCCGATCAGGGCCCGAATGCCGGTCAGAATGACAACGGTCCGGTCATGGAAGACATCCTCGACCTGCGCCGTGAATTGGCCCAGCTGCTCGGTTTTGCCAGCTTCTCCGAGTTGAGCCTGGCGACCAAAATGGCTGAGACCAGCGATCACGTGTTGAGTTTCCTGCGCGATCTGGCCAAACGCAGCAAGCCGTTCGCCGTTCAAGACCTGCAACAGCTCAAGGCCTATGCCGCCGAGCAAGGCTGCGCCGACCTGCAAAGCTGGGACAGCGGTTTCTACGGGGAAAAGCTCCGTGAGCAACGCTACAGCGTCTCCCAGGAAACCCTGCGCGCTTACTTCCCCATCGATAAAGTGCTGACCGGCCTGTTTGCTATCGTGCAGCGCCTGTATGGCATTGAAATCGCCGAGCAAACAGGTTTTGACACCTGGCACCCGGATGTTCGTCTGTTCGAAATCACAGAAAACGGCCAACACGTCGGACGCTTCTTCTTCGACCTCTATGCTCGCGCCAACAAACGTGGCGGCGCCTGGATGGACGGCGCACGGGATCGTCGTCGTACGGCTAAAGGTCTGCTGCAAAATCCGGTGGCGAACCTGGTGTGCAACTTCACCCCTGCGGTAAGCGGCAAGCCTGCGCTGCTGACCCACGATGAAGTGACCACCCTGTTCCACGAATTCGGTCATGGCCTGCATCACCTGCTGACCCGCGTCGAACACGCGGGCGTGTCGGGTATCAACGGCGTGGCGTGGGACGCGGTCGAGTTGCCGAGCCAGTTCATGGAGAACTGGTGCTGGGAGCCTGAAGGCCTGGCGCTGATTTCAGCGCATTACGAAACCGGCGATGCGCTGCCGCAGGACTTGCTGGAAAAAATGCTCGCCGCGAAGAACTTTCAGTCCGGACTGATGATGGTTCGCCAGCTGGAATTCTCGCTGTTCGACTTCGAACTGCACGCCACCCATGGCGACGGTCGCAGTGTGCTGCAAGTGCTTGAGGGCATTCGCGATGAAGTGTCGGTGATGCGTCCGCCGGCCTATAACCGCTTCCCCAACAGCTTCGCGCACATCTTTGCCGGCGGTTACGCGGCGGGTTACTACAGCTATAAGTGGGCTGAAGTGTTGTCGGCCGATGCGTTCTCGAAGTTCGAGGAAGAAGGGGTGTTCAACTCCGACACCGGTCGCGCGTTCCGCGAAGCGATTCTGGCGCGCGGCGGCTCACAGGAGCCGATGGTGCTGTTCGTCGACTTCCGCGGACGTGAGCCGACGATTGACGCACTCTTGCGCCATTCAGGCTTGAGTGAGGGAGCGGCACTATGACTGAGGCACCGGTAACGATCACCAAAAGACGCTTTATTGCCGGGGCTGTCTGCCCGGCGTGCAGCGAGCCTGACAAGTTGATGATGTGGAGCGAGAACGACGTCCCTCATCGCGAATGTGTGGGCTGCGGTTACTCCGACACCCTCAACGAGCAGGGGCTGTCCGTGCCCAAAGAACTCGGCACGCGGGTCAACAAACCAGTGGTAAAAGCGGCCGATCCAAAGGTGCAGGGCGTGCAGTTTTTCCCTAATCCCAAGCTGAAAAAGCCGGTTGATCCAAGCTAGATCGCTGGTTTCCCCCTGCAGGAGATGCCATCCCATCGTCGACGCCGCGCTATCGACGACGGGGCGGGGCCTCCTGCAGGTATTTCCCCGATATCCCCTCCAAAACATAACCGCTCGCCAGAGACGGGAATGGTCTTTTTTCGCCTAAACGAACGGTTATTTCGAATCTGATACCGATTTCATTTGTCGGAATGATCTGATTTTTGATGCTGAAACGATTTTTCTTATTGTTAGCCTGCTACCATTTGTAACTAAAGCTTGCCGGCGTGTTCTGTAATCAAAGTCGTGACACCTTGTCTGTGCGACCCAACAGCCCCGAAAAGACGGGCCGTCCAAGAGCGGCTCCTTAACCGTGATCGCAAGATGAGGTCTCCCATGTCTGAGCAAGACAATCCGCGGCGTGAGTTTCTGCGCAAAACCCTGACGTTGATCCCCGTGGTGACGGTTGCCAGTGCTGGTTTCGGTCTGGGCAGTAGCGTCGTGTTGGCCCAACCACCGGTCGTGACCACCGCCACACCGCCACCCGAAGCCCCTGCCAGTCATGGGGTGTACGAGCCGAATTATTTCACGGCTGAAGAATGGGCCTTCATCAACGCGGCGGTCGCGCGCCTGATTCCGGATGACGAACAAGGTCCTGGCGCCCTGGAAGCCGGTGCGCCGGAATACATTGATCGGCAGATGAACACGCCGTATGCCAGCGGTGCACTGTGGTTCATGCAAGGGCCTTTCGTGGCCGACGCGCCGAAGGAAATGGGTTGGCAGAGCAAGCTGGTGCCCAAGGACATCTACCGTCTGGGCATCGCTGACTGCGACATCTGGTGCAAACAGCAATACGGCAAGGTCTTCGCCGAGTTGAGCCCGTCTGCGCAGGACGAGGCACTCAAGCAGCTGGAAGCAGGCAAGGCGACGTTCGACAGCGTGCCGCCGAGTCTGTTTTTCAATCTGTTGCTGCAAAACACCAAGGAGGGTTTTTTCTGCGACCCGATCCACGGTGGCAATAAGGGCCTGGTTGGCTGGACCATGGTCGGTTTCCCAGGCGCTCGCGCCGATTTCATGGATTGGGTCGAACGCAACGAGCCCTACCCGTTCCCGGCAGTGTCTATTCGCGGCGAGAGGGCTTGAGCATGGCAACCATCATGAAGAAGGTCGATGCAGTGATCATCGGCTTTGGTTGGACCGGCGCAATCATGGCCAAGGAACTCACCGAGGCCGGGCTCAATGTGCTCGCCCTTGAACGCGGACCGATGCAAGACACCTACCCGGACGGTAACTATCCTCAGGTAATCGACGAACTGACCTACAGCGTGCGCAAAAAGCTGTTTCAGGACATCTCCAAGGAAACCGTGACCATCCGTCACAGCGTCAATGACGTGGCCCTGCCTAACCGCCAACTCGGTGCGTTTCTGCCCGGCAATGGTGTGGGCGGCGCGGGTTTGCATTGGTCCGGCGTGCATTTTCGGGTCGACCCAATCGAGCTTCGCATGCGCAGTCATTACGAAGAGCGCTATGGCAAAAGCTTTATCCCCAAGGACATGACCATTCAGGATTTCGGCGTCAGCTATGAAGAGCTGGAGCCGCACTTCGACTTCGCCGAGAAAGTCTTCGGCACCTCCGGTCAGGCGTGGACGGTCAAGGGCGAGAATGTCGGCCAGGGCAAAGGTGGCAATCCATATGCGCCCGATCGCTCCGATCATTTCCCCCTGGTGCCGCAGAAAAGAACCTACTCCGCGCAGCTGTTTCATACAGCTGCCGGCGTCGCGGGCTACAAGCCGTATGACCTGCCCTCGGCCAATACCTCAGGGCCTTACACCAACCCTTATGGCGCGCAGATGGGGCCGTGCAATTTCTGCGGATTTTGCAGCGGGTACGTGTGCTACATGTATTCCAAAGCCTCACCCAACGTGAATATTCTGCCGGCGCTCAAACAGACCCCGACGTTCGAGCTACGGCCCAATTCCCATGTACTGCGAATCAACCTCGACAGCAGCAAAACCAAGGCCACCGGCGTGACTTACGTCGATGCGCAGGGCCGGGAAATCGAGCAGCCGGCGGATCTGGTGATCCTCGGTGCGTTTCAGTTCAATAACGTGCGCATGCTCCTGCTTTCCGGGATCGGCAAGCCTTACGACCCGAAAACCGGAGAGGGTGTGGTCGGCAAAAACTTCGCCTACCAGAACATGGCAACCATCAAGGCGTTCTTCGACAAAGACGTGTACACCAACAACTTCATCGGTGCGGGTGGCGCGGGCGTTGCGATTGATGACTTCAACGCGGACAACTTCGATCACGGGCCGCACGGTTTCGTCGGGGGCTCACCGATGTGGGTCAACCAGGCGGGCAGCCGGCCGATTGCCGGTACGTCGAACCCGCCGGGTACGCCAGCCTGGGGCAGTGCCTGGAAGCGCACCACCGCCGATTTTTATTCGCACCAAGTGTCGATGGACGCCCACGGCGCGCATCAGTCCTACCGGGGTAACTACCTGGATCTCGATCCGACCTACCACGATGCCTACGGCCAGCCTTTATTGCGCATGACCTTCGACTGGCAGGAAAACGACATCAAGATGAACCAGTTCATGGTCTCGAAACTGAGCAAAATTGCCGAAGCCATGAACCCCAAAGCCATCGCCGTGTTGGGCAAAAAAGTGGGCGAGCACTTCAACACAGCTGCCTACCAGACCACCCACCTGAACGGCGGCGCGATCATGGGCACCGACCCGAAAACCAGTGTGATCAATCGCTACCTGCAGAGCTGGGACGTGCATAACGTTTTCGTCCCGGGGGCGTCAGCTTTCCCACAAGGTCTTGGTTATAACCCGACAGGTCTGGTGGCTGCGCTGACCTACTGGTCGGCCAAGGCAATTCGCGAGCAGTACCTGAAAAACCCAGGCCCGCTGGTTCAGGCATAAGGAGCGATGATCATGAAAAATCTGCTTATCGCGACCTTGGCCCTGTGTTTTGGTGCCCCTGCTTTCGCTGTTGATAACCCGGACTCGGGGTTAATCAAACAGGGCGAATACCTGGCGCGTGCCGGTGACTGCGTGGCCTGCCACACCGCGAAGGATGGCAAGCCATTCGCCGGTGGGCTGCCTATGGAAACGCCCATTGGCACGATTTACTCGACCAACATCACCCCGGACAAGACCGGCATAGCCGCCTACAGCTTCGAGGACTTTGACAACGCTGTGCGTCAGGGTGTCGCCAAAAGCGGCAGCACCTTGTACCCCGCCATGCCCTATCCATCGTATGCGCGAGTGACCGAAGCCGACATGCAGGCGTTGTACGCGTACTTCATGAAAGGTGTAGAGCCCGTCGTTCAGGACAACAAGGCCGTCGACATCCCCTGGCCATTGAGCATGCGCTGGCCGTTGACGGGCTGGCGCTGGATGTTCGCGCCGAAGGTCGAGGCCTATCGGGCACCAGTCGCGCAAGATGCAGTGGTCAGTCGTGGCGCGTACCTGGTTGAAGGCCTTGGCCATTGCGGCGCGTGCCACACACCGCGGGCCATCAGCATGCAGGAAAAAGCCTTGAGCGCGAATGAAGGCAGCGTATTCCTGTCCGGCAGCGCACCGCTTGAAGGCTGGATCGCCAAAAGCCTGCGTGGCGATCATAAAGATGGCCTGGGGAGCTGGTCCGAGGCGCAGCTGGTTCAGTTCCTCAAAACCGGCCGCAGCGACCGCAGCGCAGTGTTCGGTGGTATGACCGACGTGATCGTGCACAGCATGCAATACATGAGCGATGAAGATTTGACCGCCATCGCCCGTTACCTGAAAACTCTGCCTGCCAACAACCTCGACGATCAGCCCCATCAATACGATGAGCAGGTCGCCAAAGCGCTGTGGAAAGGCGATGACAGCAAAGCCGGCGCTGCGGTCTACATCGATAACTGCGCCGCCTGCCACCGCACCGATGGCCACGGCTATACCCGCGTGTTCCCGGCACTGGCAGGCAACCCGGTGTTGCAGTCCGAAGACGCGACCTCGTTGATTCACATCGTCCTCAAAGGCGGCACGCTGGCGGCGACCCATACCGCGCCGTCGACCTTCACCATGCCCGCCTACGCCTGGCGTCTGTCGGATCAGGAAGTGGCTGATGTGGTCAACTTCATCCGCAGCAGTTGGGGGAATCAGGCGGGAACGGTGAAGGCTGGGGATGTCGCAAGCATCCGCAAGGCCGGTTGATTAATGTGTGAGGGACCGCTCGCCCGGTGACGCTAGGCAAAAGGGTTGATCGCGGATACTGTATGCATAGACAGTATCCGGAGAACCCTAATGCCCACTGCTCTGCCCCCGCGCGGACGCGGAACCGCGAGTAATCCACACAATCGCTTCGCGCCCAACCGTTCGGTCGCGGAGGATGACGGCTGGTATCAGGAAGTACCGCGGACCCAAGGCACCGAGGTGCGTAGCGAGACGGCGAAAACCATTATTACGCGCAACACCTCGCCGGACATTCCTTTCGACCGCTCCATCAATCCTTATCGCGGCTGTGAGCACGGTTGCATTTATTGTTATGCGCGGCCCAGCCACGCCTATTGGGACATGTCGCCTGGGCTGGATTTCGAGACCAAGCTGATCGCCAAGACCAACGCTGCTGCGGTGTTGGAGCAGCAACTGTCCAAGCCGGGCTACCGATGCGCGCCGATCACGTTGGGGTCCAATACCGATCCTTATCAGCCGATTGAGCGTGAATACAAAATCACCCGCGCGACCCTGGACGTGTTGTTGCGCTATCGTCATCCGGTGACGATCATCACCAAGGGGTCGTTGATTCTGCGTGACCTTGATCTGCTCGCCGAGTTGGCAAAGCAGCGGCTGGTGTCGGTGTTTATCAGCCTGACGACCCTTGATGATGAGCTCAAACGTATCCTTGAGCCTCGTGCGGCGGCGCCCAAGGCGCGGCTGAGGGCGATTCGGGTGATGCGTGAGGCGGGTATTCCCGTTGGCGTGTTGTGCGCGCCCATGATCCCGATGATCAACGACAGTGAGCTGGAAAGCTTGCTGGCTGAAGCCAAGGCGGCCGGTGCATTGAGCGCAAGCTACGTGATGCTGCGTTTACCGCTGGAGGTCGCCCCGTTGTTCGAGGAGTGGCTTCAGGCGCACTATCCACAGCGGGCAGCGCATGTCATGAGCCTGATTCGGCAGAGTCGCGGCGGCGAGGTGTATGACAGTCGTTTTGGCGTACGGATGCGCGGTGAAGGACCATTCGCCGATTTGCTGGCCCGGCGTTACAGTGTGGCGATCAAGCGGTTGGGCCTGAACCGGCGCGAAGGCTTTGATCTGGATTGCGACGCGTTTTGTCCGCCAGGGGGGCAGATGTCGTTGTTGTAGTGAGGCAGTCCCCATTGGCCCCGGGAACCTCGGCCTAGGGCGTTTTATTAAGTTTCAATTAAGCTTGGACGGCTACTGTCGACCCTGGAGTGACTGATCAGTCGCGCTCCAGGAGCAGCAGGAAAATCCACATCAATCCGTCAGAGAGAACCAGACATGAGTGACATGGATAAACAGCCTCCGGCTGCGTCGGCCAGCGCCTCGCCAGAGACGGAAAATGCCGAGGCAGCGCTTCAGCATATCGTTGACGGTTTTTTGCATTTTCGTCATGAGATCTTCCCGCAGCAGGAAGAACTCTTCAAGAAGCTCGCCACGGCTCAGCGTCCTCGGGCCATGTTCATCGCCTGCGCCGATTCACGCATCGTTCCCGAGCTGATCACCCAAAGCGCCCCCGGCGACCTGTTCGTTACCCGTAACGTCGGGAATGTCGTGCCGCCTTACGGTCAGATGAATGGCGGCGTTTCCACCGCCATTGAATACGCGGTCATCGCCTTGGGCGTGCAGCACATCATCATTTGCGGGCATTCCGATTGCGGCGCCATGCGCGCCGTCCTCAACCCTCAAACTCTGGAGAAAATGCCCACGGTCAAGGCATGGCTGCGGCATGCCGAAGTCGCCAAGACGGTGGTCGAAGACAACTGTCATTGCGCCAATGAACAGGAAAGCATGCACGTGTTGACCCAGGAAAACGTCATCGCCCAGTTGCAGCATTTGCGCACGCACCCTTCGGTAGCGTCGAAGATGGCCAGTGGTCACTTGTTCATCCACGGTTGGGTCTACAGCATCGAGACCAGCGAAATCCTGGCTTACGATGCCTCGCAAGACCGGTTTCTGCCGCTCGACGGCACCCATCCGATACCGGTGGCAACACCCAGAGCGCGGTTTTAGACGCTCGCGTCTGATTCACAGCTGACTTTCATAAAATCCTTCTTGGGCCTTTAACGGCAGTGCTTTCTATGCGCTGGCGGGCCTTGTTACGTCTGAAGAATCCCGGAGAGTCGTCATGGGTACTGCAGAACTGAAATCCGTTTTGCCTCGGGAGCTATTGGCTTCCGTGGTGGTGTTCCTCGTCGCCCTGCCCTTGTGCATGGGTATTGCCATTGCCTCGGGCATGCCGCCTGCCAAAGGGCTGATCACGGGCATTATCGGTGGTCTGGTGGTGGGTTGGCTGGCCGGCTCGCCGTTGCAGGTCAGCGGTCCGGCCGCCGGTTTGGCTGTCTTGGTCTTTGAAGTGGTGCGCGAACACGGGATGGCGATGTTGGGGCCGATCCTGCTTCTGGCGGGTCTGCTGCAGGTTTTGGCGGGGCGCTTCAAGCTTGGCTGCTGGTTTCGGGTCACCGCGCCTGCGGTGGTCTACGGCATGCTCGCCGGGATTGGCGTGCTGATCGTCCTGTCTCAAGTGCATGTGATGTTTGATGGCGGACCCAAACCGTCCGGGCTGGATAACCTGATCGGGTTCCCCGCGACACTGATCCAGGCTATCGGGCCGGGCACCGGCTTACAGGCCGGGATGCTTGGGCTGGGTACGATTGTGGTGATGTGGCTGTGGGACAAATGGCGACCAACGGCGTTGCGCTTTGTACCGGGCGCGTTGCTGGGTGTCGGTCTTGCCACCGTTGTCAGCCTGGCGTTCGCCCTGCAAATCAAGCGCGTCGAGGTGCCGGCCAATCTTGCTGAAGCCATCGACTGGTTGCGCCCCGCCGACCTGCTGAGTCTGGCGGATCCGGGTATTTTGATCGCGGCCTTCGCGGTGGCATTTATCGCCAGTGCCGAGACGTTGTTGTCCGCCGCTGCGGTGGATCGCATGCACAATGGCCCGCGTTCGGATTTCGACCGGGAACTGACCGCCCAAGGAGTGGGCAACATGCTCTGCGGTTTGCTCGGTGCCCTGCCGATGACCGGGGTCATTGTGCGCAGCTCGGCCAACGTCCAGGCCGGTGCTCGTACACGGCTGTCAGCGGTTTTTCACGGCGTCTGGTTATTGGCCTTCGTGTTGCTGCTGTCCAGTGTGCTGCAAAGCATTCCGGTCGCCAGCCTGGCGGGCGTTCTGGTCTATACCGGGTTGAAACTGGTCGACCTCAAGGCCTTTCGCGGGCTGGGTCGCTATGGCCGGATGCCGATGTTCACCTACGCCGCAACTGCAGTGGCGATCATCTTTACGGATCTGTTGACCGGAGTATTGATCGGTTTCGGTATGACCTTGGCCAAACTGGCCTGGAAAGCATCGCGTTTGAAGGTCAGTCTGGTTGATCTCGAAGCCGAGGGGGAAATGGAGTTGCGATTGATGGGCGCTGCGACCTTCCTCAAAGTCCCGATGTTGACCCGGATTCTGGGGACCGTTCCGCACGGCAGCACGGTGCATGTGCCGCTCAATAACCTGAGTTATATCGACCACTCGTGTCTTGAGCTGCTTGAAGAGTGGGGACGCGCCAATGCGGCCACAGGCTCGCGGTTGATCATCGAGCCTCGTGGCCTTAAGCGTCGACTGGAGGGGAGATTGCGCACAACGGCAGGCCTTGGTTCGGCCTGAGTCGTGCGCGGTGTGGTGGTGCGCTGCAAGCCGTGGTGTCAGACGGCGCGGGTTTGCTCTAGATCAAGCCCGACGCCCAGCTGGCGCGACAGACACGGCCAGCGCTTCCATGCGGCTTCGGTGTCCGGGCTGATCAGGCGGTCGCGATAGGCTTCGACGGAATCGAGCGCGAAGCTTTCATCGTCGAGCATTTCGTCTACGGCATGATGGACCGCTTCGTCCAGTTGATTGGCGAACGCTTCGCCAATCAACTGGTGGGCAATCACGCTGGCCACGGTGGTATTCGATGGAATCAGCGGTTGGCCGAAGTGCTTGATGTAGAGGTCATTCACTTCTTCGACCAGACGATGGGCCAGATAGGCTTCATCCAGCAGGCTGTCCAGACCCTCGTGGCCGTCCATGATTGTCGGCGGCTGAAGAAAAAAGTGTTCGGCGATCTTCAATACGGGTTTGATTTGATCCTCGATACCGGCTTCGAGCGCGACCTCGTGGGCGGCGTCGAGCAAGTCCGGAACCAACTCGATATAAGCTGCAACAAAACGTGTCAGAACACCCTTTGCGTCCAGTTCAGGCAGGTGAATGGCAGGGTGAAGGTGTGGCAATTGAGTTTCCAGCTGACGTGACAATTGGCCGGTTTCGGCCTCGTGTTGATGTGCACGTTGAATCTGCTCGCGCAAAGCGGCGGTGTTCATGAAGGCTCCTGAAAGCAGTGAAGCAGGATTGAAAAGAAAACGAAGTCATACGGTAGCGTGCTTATAAAATTTTATAAGACGTATTTGTCATAACAAATTCACATTTATGTGAATGAGATCTAAGGCGTGTCCAATTGCGTTACACATTTCGCGCCCGATATAGCCCCGAATCGACAATTTAGCCAGCTAACTAGTTTCGCCACATCGCATTGCGAGGTCTGAGTCGCTGTCTATACTCGGGGCTGAAGGAAGATTAGCTGGTGACGCCCGACTGCATTTGCAGCCCTGGCCCCGACCGCCAAGTCCCCATTCTTGGCCGTCGCTCCCTTGGCCGCAGGTGAAAGCCGGCGGGATAACAAGAACGATAAGGGGAACCCGCAATGATGCGACATCCACATGTCTGGATGGGCCTCCTGTTGTGGTCGGTATTCAGCCAGGCACAAGCCGCCTGGACCACGAATATGGCGCCGGGAGCGACTGTAGTCAGTCACGAAGTATTCGACCTGCACATGACCATCTTCTGGATCTGTGTGGTGATCGGCGTTGTGGTATTTGGCGCCATGTTCTGGTCGATGATCGTCCACCGTCGCTCCACCGGTCAGGTGGCAGCCAAGTTTCATGAGAGCACGACCGTCGAAATTCTCTGGACGATTGTGCCCCTCCTGATCCTTATCGTAATGGCCATTCCGGCGACCAGAACCCTGATCAAGATGTACGACACCAGTGAGTCGGCGCTTGATATTCAGATCACCGGTTATCAGTGGAAATGGCATTACAAATACCTGGGGCAAGACGTCGAGTTCTTCAGCAACCTGGCGACCCCGGCGGCTCAGATTCATAACAAAGAAGCCAAGGGCGAAAATTACCTGCTGGAAGTCGACGAACCGTTGGTGGTCCCGGTGGGTGTGAAAATACGCTTTTTGGTGACCGCAGCCGATGTTATCCACTCCTGGTGGGTGCCGGCCTTTGCGGTTAAACGCGATGCCATTCCGGGGTTCGTCAACGAAGCCTGGACCCGCGTCGATACGCCTGGCATCTATCGCGGTCAGTGCTCTGAACTGTGCGGCAAGGACCACGGTTTCATGCCCATTGTGGTCGAGGCCAAGTCCCAGGCCGATTTTGATACCTGGCTGGCGGGACGCAAAGCCGAGACGGTCAAACTAAAAGAACTGACCAGCAAAGACTGGACACTGGATGAGCTGGTCGCCCGCGGCGACAAGGTCTACCACACCACCTGCGTGGCGTGTCACCAGGCCGAGGGTCAGGGTTTGCCACCGATGTTCCCGGCGCTGAAAGGCTCGAAGGTGGCCACCGGGCCTAAGGCAGACCACTTGAGCACGGTCTTCCATGGTCGGCCAGGCACGGCCATGGCGGCGTTCGGCAAACAGCTTTCCGAGGTCGATATCGCGGCGGTGGTGACCTACGAGCGTAATGCATGGGGTAACAGCAAAGGCGACATGGTCACCCCCAAAGACGTGCTGGCTCTGAAACAGGCGGACAGCAAATGATCCCTTCAATTGCCTATTCCTCTCGTTTCGCCCTGGCGTGCTTCGCTCCCCGTTTTGCAGGAGACAGGACATGAGTGCAGTGATCGATGACCATGGCCACGCCGGCCATGATGACCACGCTCACGGCCCCGCAAAAGGCCTGATGCGTTGGGTGCTGACGACTAACCACAAAGACATTGGCACGCTGTACCTGTGGTTCAGCTTCTGCATGTTTTTACTGGGCGGCTCTTTCGCCATGGTGATTCGTGCCGAGCTGTTCCAGCCGGGTCTGCAAATCGTCGAGCCGGCCTTCTTCAACCAGATGACCACCATGCACGGGCTGGTGATGGTGTTCGGTGCAGTGATGCCCGCGTTCGTCGGCCTCGCCAACTGGATGGTCCCGTTGATGATCGGCGCACCGGACATGGCCCTGCCGAGGATGAACAACTTCAGTTTCTGGTTGCTCCCGGCTGCGTTCCTGTTGCTGGTGTCGACGCTGTTCATGCCGGGTGGTGGGCCGAACTTCGGCTGGACCTTCTACGCCCCGCTGTCGACCACCTACGCGCCGGAAAGCGTGACCTTCTTCATCTTCGCCATCCACTTGATGGGCATCAGCTCGATCATGGGCGCGATCAACGTGATCGCGACCATTCTCAACCTGCGTGCGCCCGGCATGACCTTGATGAAAATGCCGCTGTTCGTCTGGACCTGGCTGATCACGGCCTTCCTGTTGATTGCGGTGATGCCGGTGCTGGCAGGTTGCGTGACCATGATGTTGATGGACATCCACTTCGGCACCAGCTTCTTCAGTGCGGCGGGCGGCGGTGACCCGGTGTTGTTCCAGCACGTGTTCTGGTTCTTCGGGCACCCTGAGGTGTACATCATGATCCTGCCGGCATTCGGCGCGGTCAGCTCGATCATCCCGACCTTCTCGCGCAAACCGCTGTTTGGCTACACGTCGATGGTGTATGCCACGGCGAGTATCGCCTTCCTGTCGTTCATCGTCTGGGCCCACCACATGTTCGTGGTCGGTATCCCGCTGGTGGGCGAGTTGTTCTTCATGTATGCCACCCTGCTGATCGCCGTGCCCACCGGGGTCAAGGTGTTCAACTGGGTCAGTACCATGTGGCAGGGGTCGCTGACCTTCGAGACACCGATGCTGTTCGCGGTGGCGTTCGTGATCCTATTTACCATTGGCGGTTTCTCCGGGCTCATGCTGGCGATAGCCCCGGCGGACTTCCAGTATCAGGACACCTACTTCGTGGTCGCGCATTTCCACTATGTACTGGTGCCGGGTGCGATCTTCGGGATCTTCGCGTCGGCCTATTACTGGCTGCCGAAATGGACCGGGCACATGTATGACGAAACCCTCGGCAAGCTGCATTTCTGGTTGTCGTTCGTGGGCATGAACATGGCCTTCTTCCCGATGCACTTCCTTGGTTTGGCGGGCATGCCGCGCCGGATTCCGGATTACAACCTGCAGTTCGCCAACTTCAACATGGTGTCGTCCATCGGTGCCTTCACCTTTGGCGCGACGCAGCTTTTCTTCCTGTTCATCGTGATCAAAACCATTCGTGGTGGTCCGCCAGCACCGGCCAAACCGTGGGACGGCGCTGAGGGCCTGGAGTGGAGTATTCCTTCGCCTGCGCCCTATCACACCTTCACGACACCTCCGGAAGTGAAATGACATGAGCGAAGCGCGCTCGATCAAACGCCTGGTGATCCGCCTGTTATTGCTGGTGGTCGTGATGTTCGCCTTCGGTTTTGCTTTGGTGCCGCTGTACGACGTGATGTGCAAAACGCTCGGTATCAACGGCAAGACCGGCGATAAATATGAAGGGTCGCAGGTCGTTGATCTGAATCGTCAGGTGCGGGTGCAGTTTGTCTCGAGCAACAACGTCGACATGGTTTGGGACTTCTACCCCAAGGCGGAGGAACTGATTGTGCATCCCGGTGCGGTCAACGAGATGCTGTTCGTGGCCCATAACCCGACCAACAAGCCGATGACGGCGCAGGCTGTCCCCAGCATTTCGCCGGGCGACGTCGCGGTTTACTTCCACAAGACCGAATGCTTTTGCTTCACCCAGCAAGTGCTGCAGCCGGGGGAACGCATTGAAATGCCGGTGCGATTCATCGTTGATCGCGACCTGCCCAAGAGCCAGAAAGAACTGACGCTCGCTTACACGCTGTTCGATATCACCGCTCGCCAACCACCGGCTGCAAAAGTGGCAAGCAATGGCGGTTAGGACCTGGATTCATCCAGGGCGCCCGATAAGGAGAACAATAAGATGGCAATTTACGAGCATTACTACGTTCCCGCGCAAAGCAAATGGCCGATCATCGCCACGGTTGGCATGTTCGTCACGATGTTCGGCCTGGGCACTTGGTTCAACGACATGAAGGCAGGACGGCCTGATTCCCACGGGCCACTGATCTTTTTCGTCGGCGGCCTGCTACTGGCCTACATGCTGTTTGGCTGGTTCGGTGCCGTGATCAAGGAAGGCCGCAGCGGTCTGTACAGTGCGCAGATGGATCGCTCGTTCCGCTGGGGTATGAGCTGGTTCATTTTTTCTGAAGTGATGTTCTTTATCGCCTTCTTTGGTGCCCTGTTTTACGTGCGCAACCTGTCGGGTCCCTGGCTGGGCGGTGAGGGCTCCAAGGGCATCTCACACATGCTCTGGCCTAATTTCCAGTACGCCTGGCCGCTGATGAATACCCCTGATCCAAAACTTTTCCCGGGTCCTAAAGAGATCATCAATCCGTGGCATTTGCCGCTGATCAACACCCTTTTGCTGGTCAGCTCCAGTGTCACGGTCACCATCGCTCACCATGCGTTGAAAAAAGGCCATCGCGGCGCCCTGAAAATCTGGCTGGCACTGACGGTCTTGTTGGGGCTGGGTTTTCTGGCGTTGCAGGCTACCGAATACATCGAGGCCTATCACGAGCTGGGGCTGACCCTCGGCTCAGGCATTTATGGCGCAACCTTCTTCATGCTCACCGGGTTTCACGGGGCCCACGTCACCATTGGCACGATCATTCTGTTTGTGATGTTGATGCGGGTGATGCGCGGGCACTTTGATGCCGAGCATCAATTCGGCTTCGAGGCGGCGAGTTGGTATTGGCACTTTGTCGACGTGGTGTGGATCGGCCTGTTTGTCTTTGTCTACGTCTTGTAGAGGCAAGGCTTACCAGCTGACGTGAGAGACCAATTGACCACTGTAGAAGCCCCACGCAATCAGGATGACGGTGATGGCGGTCAGGCTGACACGCACGGTCAGGGCCCTTACCACTCGGGTGGAACCGCTGTCGTCTTTGACTAGAAAGAACAGGCCGCTGAATAGACTGATCATCGTGGCAATAAGCAGTAGAACAATCGCCGCTTTGAGCATGATGAAACTCCATGACGTTGGGGGAGGTATAGGCGATGTATTGCAGTATAGCTACCCACAATGGGGGCATGTCATGAAGCGCTTCCAACCTGGCCGGGCACCGACAGTGGTGGTGTTTCTGTTACTGCCGCTGCTGATTTTTCTCGGCTTCTGGCAGCTTGATCGAGGCGAGGAAAAACGCGTATTGCTGACCCATTACGCCGAGCGCCGCGCGGCTGAACCGATGCCGGGCACCCACCTCGAACAAACAGTCGACCCCGCCTATCGTCGCGTGCAGTTGCGCGGCCAGTTCGACGCCGAACACACCCTGCTCCTGGACAACAGCACCCGTGGCGGCAGGCCCGGTGTCGAGTTGATCCAACCGTTTCACGATCAGGCCAGCGGGTTGTGGCTGCTGGTCAATCGTGGCTGGCTGCCTTGGCCGGAACGTCGCACGCCGCCGGTATTCAACACCCCCAGCCAAGTCTTGAACCTCAACGCCTGGGTGTATGTGCCGTCTGGCGCCACCTTCCAATTAGCGCCCGACCCTGTGGGTGCCCCATGGCCGCGGTTGGTCACGGCGGTGGATCCGACAACGCTCTGGCCCGAACTGGGACGCCAGGGGTATGCCGATGAATTGCGGCTTGAGCCGGGCGTTGCCGCGTATCAACTCGATTGGCCGGTGGTGGCGATGGGCCCGGAAAAACACCTCGGTTACGCCGTTCAGTGGTTCGCCATGGCGGCGGCGCTGTTCGGCCTTTATCTGTACCTCGGATTACACAACGCCAAGGAGAAAAACCATGGGAGCGGCCATGAATCCACTCAACATGTCTGAAACACGCGCGCCGCAGGGTCGCCGCAAGGGACGTTTGCAACTGATTCTGGTGTTGCTGGTGGCCCTCGGCCCGATCCTTCTGGCGACCGGCATGTACAAGTTGCAGTTCTGGGTGCCGGACGGCCGCAGCTACCACGGCGAGCTGATCGGTAACGGGCAAGGTCGCGCCGACCTCGGGGTGCCGGCCGACGAGCCCCGTTGGCAACTGCTGGTCAGTGCGCCGCAGGGCTGTGCGGCAGATTGCCAACAGCTGGTCTATCTGGCGCGGCAGGTCCAGATCGGTCTTGGCCGTGATGCGACTCGCGCCAGCCATGCGCTGGCTACCGCACAACCGCTGGAGGCCAATTACTCGGCGAAGCTGACGCGCGAATACCCGCAGTTGCAGCGCTATCCGCTGGATCTATTGCGGTACAACACCCTTGCACCCGGCGTTGAAGCGCCACACCTCTGGATCGTCGATCCCCACGGCAACCTGGTGCTGCGTTACGACGCCAAGGTCGACGGCAAGGACCTGCTCAACGATCTACGCCAACTGTTGAAACTGTCGAACATCGGATAGGGCATCGTCATGGCCAGACCTGGATTTCGCCTCGCTTTGTTTGCCACGCTGCTTGCGCTGGTTGTGGTGTTGCTCGGTGCCTACACCCGGCTGACCCACGCAGGGTTGGGATGTCCGGACTGGCCTGGCTGTTACGGTTTTATCAGTGTGCCCAACGGCGAGACGCAACTGGCGCATGCCGAATTGCACTTTCCCGAGGCACCGGTAGAAGCCCGCAAGGGCTGGAACGAGATGGTCCACCGTTACTTCGCGGGCACGCTGGCGCTGATGATCATGGCGCTGGCGGCCCAGGCCGTGCGTCGTCGCCATAACGGTGGGCAGCCGCTGAAATTGCCGCTGCTGATGCTCTGCGTGGTCATCGCTCAGGCCGCGTTTGGCATGTGGACGGTGACCCTCAAGCTATGGCCGCAGGTGGTTACGGCGCATTTACTCGGCGGCGTCGCGACCTTGAGCCTGCTGTTTTTGCTGACGCTGCGTTTGTCCGGGGCCTTTGCACCCTTGCCGCAGCTACCTTCTCGATTACGCCTTCTGGCGGCGTTGGGGTTGGTGCTGGTGATTGGGCAAATCGCCCTCGGCGGCTGGGTCAGCTCCAACTATGCCGCAGTGGCCTGTATCGACTTGCCCACCTGTCATGGCGAATGGTGGCCCAAAGCAGACTTCGCCAATGGCTTTCACCTCACGCAGCACATAGGCCCGAACTATCTGGGGGGGCAACTGGACAGTGATGCCCGCACCGCGATCCACCTGACGCATCGCGTCGGCGCAGTCGTGGTGACCTTGGTACTGCTGGCGCTGGCCTGGCAACTGCAGCGAGCCGGGCTCAAAGGCATGGCTTCTCTGGTTTTGCTGGCCCTGGCGGCTCAGGTGGGATTGGGTATCAGCAACGTGATTTTTCATCTGCCGCTGCCGATTGCCGTGGCCCATAACGCTGGTGGTGCGGCCTTGATGTTGACCCTGACCCTGGTGAATTACCGCACACGCTCAGCCCTTGGTTGGGCGACCAAGACGAAACGCCGACACCGCTTTGAAGTGCAAGGATCGGCTCACGGGCAGCTTCAACCCGGCAAATAACCTGGCACAGAATAATAACGAGAAGGAGAGACGCCATGGCTACTCTAATCAGCGAGCGACACAGCCAGGCCATTTGGCGTGACTACCTCGAACTGACCAAGCCCAAAGTGTTGGTGCTGATGCTGATCACCTCACTGGTCGGCATGTTCCTCGCCACACGCGCTGGAGTGCCTTGGACGGTACTGGTGTTTGGCAACATGGGGATCGCTTTTTGCGCGGGCGGCGCGGCGGTGGTCAATCACGTGGTGGATCGACGCATTGATGCCGTGATGGCACGCACCCACAAGCGACCAATCGCTGAAGGACGCGTGTCACCTGCGTCGGCCATGACCTTTGCCTTGCTGCTGGTGGTGGCCGGGCAAGCCTTGCTGTTGGCGTTCACCAACCCGCTCACGGCGTGGCTGACGCTGGCCTCGTTGCTCGGCTATGCAGTGATTTACACCGGCTTTTTGAAGCGCGCCACACCGCAGAATATTGTGATCGGCGGCCTGGCCGGGGCCGCGCCGCCGCTGCTGGGTTGGGTTGCCATCACCGGGCATGTCAGCGCCGAACCGCTGCTGCTGGTGCTGATCATCTTCGCCTGGACCCCGCCGCACTTCTGGGCGCTGGCGATCCATCGCAAAGAGGAATATGCCAAGGCAGACATCCCGATGCTGCCCGTCACCCACGGCGAGCATTACACCAAGGTGCATATTCTGCTGTACACCTTCGTCCTGCTCGCGGTCAGCCTCATGCCCTACGTGATTCACATGAGCGGCATGCTGTACCTGCTGTGTGCCCTGGGGCTGGGTGCGCGCTTTCTGCAATGGGCCTGGGTGCTGTACCGTGGCAGTAAGCCGCACGCGGCGATCAACACCTTCAAGTACTCTATTTACTACTTGTTCCTGCTGTTTATCGCGCTGCTTGTCGACCACTACTTATTGTTGAATCTATGACTCGAGTTCAGAAAACCGTTTTTATTCTGGTCGCCCTGGTGGCGTTGGTCCTGGGCCTTACCGTCAACAAGGTGCTGTCTGGCAGAGGACAGGGCGATCCGACGGCGCTGATTGATGCAGGCATCATCCTGCTACCTACCAGCCGCAGTCTGCCTGACGTGAAGATGACCAATCAGGATGGCAAGCCGGTCGTCATGAATGAGTTGAAGGGTAAATGGACGATGCTGTTTTTCGGCTATACCTTTTGCCCGGATATCTGCCCAACCACGCTCGCCCAGCTGCGCCAGATCAAAAGCGAATTACCCAAGGACGTTGTGGGCAAGCTGCAAATCGTATTGGTCAGCGTCGACCCCAATCGCGATACACCGCAGCAGCTCAAGCAATACCTGGGCTACTTCGACCCCGAGTTCCAGGGCGTGACCGCGCCCGTCGACGACATCCAGAAACTCGCCAACGCCGTGAGCATTCCATTCATCCCTGCCGACACCAGTAAGCCCAACTACACCGTCGACCACAGCGGCAACCTCGCCCTGCTTGGTCCGGACGGCACCCAGCGCGGGTTTATCCGGTCGCCGCTGAATAACCAGAAAATGATCGCGCAATTGCCGGGGTTGTTGGTCCGGGAGTAACCGGACGCTGATGGCCGTTTCGCGAATGAAGGCGACATCACTTGGCAAACAACTGGCCAATGTCTTTGAAGGCTTTGAACTCCAGCGCATTGCCACACGGGTCGAGCAGGAACATGGTCGCCTGCTCGCCCATCTGGCCCTTGAAGCGAATGTATGGCTCGATAACGAATGCGGTTTCCCGGGATTGGAGTCGATCGGCCAGCGCTTCCCATTGATCCCATTCCAGCACCACGCCGAAATGCGGCACGGGCACATCATGGCCGTCCACCGGATTGCTCAGGGCTTGCTCCTGCGACGTGCTTTTTGCTTGGTGGTGAATCACCAACTGGTGGCCGAAGAAATTGAAGTCGACCCAATGCTCGCTGCTGCGGCCTTCGCTGCAACCGAATACATCGCCGTAGAAATGCCGGGCAGCCGCCAGGTCATAGACCGGTACCGCCAAGTGGAAGGGGGGCAGCGCCATGACAAGCATCCTCGTTCAGGGAGTGAAAGTGTCCTGAGTCTAGGCTAATGGCGCGTGAGGGTGTTTGATCAGAATGCCGGAACGATTGCACCCTGATATTTTTCCAGCATGAATTGCTTCAGTTCCGGGCTGTGCAAGGCGACGACCAGTTTTTGCATGGCAATCGAGTCTCTGTTTTCCGGACGTGCTACGAGGATGTTCACGTAAGGCGAGTCGCTGCCTTCGATGAGCAACGCGTCTTTGGCAGGGTCCAGTTTGACGCTCATCGCGTAGTTGGTGTTGAGCAGTGTCAGGTCAACCTGGGTAACCACGCGCGGCAGTGTGGCCGCTTCCAGCTCGCGGAATTTCAGGTTTTTCGGGTTCTCGGCGATGTCTTGAGGCTTTGACAAGATGTTGCCCGGATCTTTAAGCGTGATCAGCCCGGCTTTGGTCAGTAACAGCAAGGCTCGACCTTCGTTGGCGGGTTCGTTGGGCAAGGCGATGTTGGCGCCATCGGGCAGGTCGTCGATCTTTTTTAGTAGGCCGTTCGAGTAAGCGCCCATGGGCTCGACGTGAACCTTGGTCACGGCAATCAGGTCGGTGCCGTTGCTTTTGTTGAACTCATTCAGGGCCGGCTGATGCTGGAAGAAGTTCGCGTCGAGGCTTTTATCCGCGAGCAGCGCATTGGGCTGGATGTAGTCGCTGAATACCTTGATTTGCAGGTCGATCCCTTCCTTGGCCAGCATCGGCTTGATGAACTCAAGAACCTCCGCATGGGGCACAGCCGAGGCGCCGACGGTCAAAGTTTCATCGGCGTGCGCGCCCAGAGCAACAACTGCAGCCAATGCGGCGAGTAGCTTTTTCATGCACTAACTCCGTTGAAACGGCCGCCTGCTGACGGGGCGGCTCTGGCCGGTCGGGCCTTGGCGGATCGGCGACCCGCCATTGTGTTTAGCGATTGCTGTTATCGGTGGGTGAAGTGCGTCACCAGCTTGTCGCCGATGGTTTGCAGGATCTGTACCAGCACCAATAACAATACGACCGTGACAAACATCACATCGTTCTGGAAGCGTTGATAACCATAGCGAATAGCCAGGTCGCCCAGACCTCCGGCACCGACTGCACCGGCCATCGCGGTGAACGACACCAGTGCGATAGCCGTGACGGTTATGGCCGCCAGAATGCCGGGCCGCGCTTCTGGCAACAGTGCCTTGATGATGATTTGCCGAGTGGTGGCACCCATGGCCTGGGTCGCTTCGATGATGCCGCGATCCACTTCCCTCAATGCGGTCTCGACCAGGCGAGCGAAGAAGGGCGTGGCGCCCGCCACCAGTGGCGGCAAGGTGCCGAGGACCCCGAGCGATGTGCCGGTGATAATTTCGGTCAGTGGCATCATCACGATCAGCAAAATGATGAACGGCAACGCCCGCAGCAGGTTGACGATCAATGCCACGCCGGAATACAGACGGTCGTTCTCCAGTAACTGGCGCGGCGAGGTCAGGAACATCAACACGCCCAGCGGCAGCCCAAGGAGCACAGTAAAGGCCAGGGACACGCCGAGCATCACCAGGGTGTCGCCCGTGGCGATCCAGATTTCGTACCAGTCGACGTTGGAAAACAGGTGGGTCAGGGCATCCATCAACGCAGCACCTCCATGTGAACATCCGCAGCGGTGAAGCGGGCGAAGGCCGCGTCCATGTCGCCACCGGTAATGGCCAGGGTCAACTGCCCATAGGGGGTGTCTTTGATCCGGTCGATGCGCCCGGCGAGGATGCTGTAATCAACCCCGGTCTCCCGGGCGACAGTGCCCAGTAGCGGTGCGTAGGTGGCATCACCCTGGAACGTCAGGCGCACGATGCGGCCTTGCACATGGGCGAAATCATCGCGCAGTTCACCTTCGTCGATTTGCTCGTCTTCTTGCACGAAACGCTTGGTGGTCGGGTGCTTGGGATGCAGGAACACATCCGTCACGCTGCCCTGCTCGACGATCCTCCCGGCGTCCATGACGGCAACGTGGTCGCAGACGCGGCGGATCACGTCCATCTCGTGGGTGATCAGGACAATGGTCAGATTAAGCTCGCGATTGATCTCGGCCAGCAATTGCAGGACCGATGCCGTGGTTTGCGGGTCAAGGGCGCTGGTGGCTTCATCGCACAGCAGGATTTTCGGTTTGGTCGCCAGCGCACGGGCAATGCCCACCCGCTGCTTTTGGCCGCCAGATAACTGGGTCGGGTATTTCTTCGCCTGATCGGACAGGCCGACGCGTTCAAGCAGTTCGGCCACGCGCTGATCGATCTGGCTGCGTGACATATCACCGGCCAGGGTCAGCGGCATGGCAACGTTATCGGCAACGGTCTTGGAGGACAGCAGATTGAAGTGCTGGAATATCATCCCGACCTGTTGCCGGAAGCCTCGCAGAGCGTTGGCATCGAACGCGGTGACATCTTCACCGTCGACGATGATCTGCCCACCACTCGGGGTTTCCAGGCGATTGATCAGGCGCAGCAACGTGCTTTTGCCCGCGCCAGAATGACCAATCAGACCGAAGACCTGACCGTCTTCGACACGCAGGCTGGTGGGGTGCAGGGCGGGAATTTCCCGATCTGCGACCCGATAGGTTTTATGGACGTTATGAAACTCGATCACGTAGCGAACCTTGTGGGGGCGCGGTAAGAAAGGGTGGTGGAAGTGGCCGGATGCTCAGGCGTTCTTACTACCAGCGGACACCGGCTGGATAAGCCGGGCGCGCATTTTAGCCTGTCCGGCCAGAGGTTCTTAGCATTTATTTGATGGCAAACCTGCGAAACGGCAATAACGGGGTCGGTGGCGGCAGATCGGAGTGGTTTGCCTGTTGGTTAGACCAAAGGTCATGAAAAACACGGAACGGCTGTTTTAAGTCTCAGTCAGTAATTAAGCGTCTCGATTTTCCTGAGTGCCGTACCAGGAGAGGTTTTGCCGATCAGGCCCCGCGATTCAACCCGCGCCAGGGCCACCCGCAACCGAGGAGTTTTAGTCTGATGGCTACCAAGAAGACCACAACCACTGCCACGACCCGCGCCAGTTCCAATGTCAGCCACAGCCAGCTGGCAGGCACTGACACCCTGGACCGTGGCAATACCAACGCCAAGCTAGACAGCCTGGAGCAGTTCCGTTCCGATGCCACCGAGCAGGCGCTACGCACCAATCAGGGCGTAAAAATTTCCAATAACCAGAACACGCTCAAGGTCGGTGATCGCGGTCCGTCCTTGCTTGAAGATTTCATCATGCGTGAAAAAATCACCCACTTTGACCATGAACGCATTCCCGAGCGCATCGTTCATGCGCGGGGCACTGCGGCGCACGGTTACTTCCAGACCTATGAAAACCATGCAGCCCTGACCAAGGCCGGTTTCCTCCAGGACCCGGGGAAAAAGACCCCGGTGTTCGTGCGCTTTTCCACCGTCCAAGGGCCGCGTGGCTCGGGCGATACCGTGCGTGACGTACGCGGATTTGCGGTGAAGTTTTACACCGATGAAGGCAACTTCGATCTGGTCGGCAACAACATGCCGGTGTTCTTCATTCAGGACGCGATCAAGTTCCCGGACTTCGTTCACGCGGTAAAGCCCGAGCCTCATAATGAAATACCCACGGGCGGTTCCGCTCACGATACGTTCTGGGATTTCGTTTCGCTGGTGCCGGAATCGGCGCATATGGTGCTGTGGACGATGTCCGACCGGGCCATCCCGAAAAGCCTGCGGACCATGCAGGGGTTTGGCATTCACACCTTTCGCTTGATCAACGCCGACGGTAAATCGAGCTTCGTCAAGTTTCACTGGAAGCCCAAGTTTGGCGTGTGTTCGCTGCTCTGGGATGAGGCGCAGAAACTCGCAGGCAAGGACACCGACTTTCATCGTCGCGATTTGTGGGAGTCGATTGAAACCGGCGATTACCCCGAGTGGGAATTCGGTGTGCAGATTGTCGCGGAAGAGGATGAGCATACATTCGATTTCGACCTGCTCGACCCAACCAAGATCATCCCCGAGGAGTTAGTGCCGGTGACGCCGTTGGGCAAAATGGTGCTTAACCGCAATCCGGACAACTTCTTCGCCGAGACCGAGCAGGTTGCGTTCTGCCCTGGGCATATCGTGCCGGGCATCGACTTTTCCAATGATCCGCTGCTGCAAGGTCGACTGTTTTCCTACACCGACACGCAGATCAGCCGTCTGGGGGGACCGAACTTCCACGAGATTCCGATCAACCGTCCTGTCGCACCCAACCACAACGGGCAACGTGACGCGCAACATCGCACTACCCTCGACAAGGGGCGCGCCTCTTACGAGCCTAACTCCATTGATGGTGGCTGGCCGAAAGAGACGCCGCCCGGGGCTCAGGATGGCGGTTTCGAGACCTATCCAGAGCGCCTCGAAGCGCACAAGGTTCGTCGTCGTAGTGAATCGTTCGCCGACCATTTTTCACAAGCGACCCTGTTCTTCCAAAGCATGAGTGACCATGAGAAAGAACACATCATCGCGGCCTACAGCTTTGAGTTGGGCAAGGTGGAGCGCACTTGGATTCGTGAGCGTCAGGTGAATGAGATTCTGGCCAATATCGACCTGGAGCTGGCCGCGCGCGTGGCGCAAAACCTCGGTTTGCCTGCGCCGACTGCCGGTACCGTGCCCGGAAAGGCGGCGGCGGTGACTCAATCCCCTGCGCTGAGCCAGGTCAACTTGCTGTCTGGCACTATTGTTTCGCGCAAAGTGGCCATCCTTGCAGCCAACGGCGTCGATGGTGCTGCCATCGCTGCGCTGAAGAAGGCCCTGGAAGTCGAAGGTGCGCACGCCAGGCTGCTAGGCCCTACCTCGGCGCCAGTCACCACGGCGGATGGCAAGCACCTCGCGGTGGACGCTTCTATGGAAGGCATGCCGTCGATCGCTTTCGACGCGGTGTTTGTGGCGGGCGGGGCCGAGTCGGTGAAAGCACTGAGCGCCAATGGCGTGGCATTGCATTTCGTGCTCGAGGCCTACAAGCACCTCAAGGCTATTGCGTTGAATGGGGAAGCCAAACAATTGCTGGACGTGCTGCATCTGTCAGCTGATGAAGGCTTGCTGGTTGGCGGTAATGACAGCAAGGCGTTCAAGGCGTTTTTCGCGGCGATGGCCCAGCATCGGGTGTGGGCGCGTGAGCCTAAAACCAAGGCTGTTCCGGCGTGATGACACACGGTCGACTGTAACTCCAGGAGCGCGCTTGCAAAATCGCATAAACCGTCAGCGTTTTTGGGACCGCTTCGCGGGCAAGCACGCTCCTACAGTTGATTTTCGTCGCACATAAGTCTGTGGAGGACGCTACAGCTTCGCGGGTTTGAGAACGATATGCGCAGGTTGGCTGCGATCGATCTGCCGCTCCAGCTGTAATTCAAAGTCAGGATTGATTTTGATGACCCGTTTGGTCAACAAGGTTGCCAACCACGGGTAATCATCAGTGCGTGGCACTTGCAGGATCACCTGGCAATCGAAAGCTGTGACATCTGCGGCAATCGCGTCAAACTGGCGACGTAACTGCGTCATATCGCCGATTTTAAGTGCGATGGTGGTGCTTTCGACGGTGGGGTCGATTACCTTCGCGATACGTTTGGCTTCCGCAGCTTTCAGCTCGGCTTCGGCTTTTTCCAGTTCGGCTTTGCGTGCCTGGGTAATTGCACCATTCACGCCGCTAGTGAGCGCCGGGGCCTTGGGCATGAGTGCTCGGGCGCGGCTCAATGCGGTGGCCGCAGCGTTCACATCGCCCTTTTGCAGGACGATTTGACTGCGCTTCAAGTACGCCTCTGCCAACTGGTGTTGGTACTGCTCGATGCGCGGGTCGTCTGGCATCTGCGTTTGCAGAGCCTGCAACTGGTCTTCAGCGGTGGCCAGTTCGCTGCTGGCGATACTTTGCTCAAGCTGCTCAAAGCCCGTGGGCGCGGCGGCAGGCGCGGGCGTTTCGACTGTCGGCGCACTTTGGCAGGCGCCCAACAGGATGGAAAATGCGGCAAGGAGCAGATAACGGGAGGCGAACAGCTTCATTCCTGCGATTCTCTAATTGCGCAAAAAACGAGCAAGTCTACACCGCTCGCCGGGGGAGGACAAAACTCAACAAGAACAACGCGGCGGCGCATACCACTATAGACGGTCCAGCCGGGGTGTCTTTGAACCACGATAAGGCCAGCCCGCCACAGACTGCAACCACGCCAAGCGCACTGGCGCCCAAAGCCATTTGCTCGGGGGAACGTGAGTGGCGTTGCGCGGCGGCTGCAGGAATGATCAGCAGCGAGGTGATCAGCAGGACACCAACGATTTTCATGGCCACCGCAATCACAATCGCGATCAGCAACATCAATGTCATGCGCAAGGCCGCGACGGGTAAGCCTTCGACGGTCGCCAGTTCTTCATGCACCGTAATGGCCAGCAATGGTCGCCACAGGGCGACGATCAGCGTCAGTACCGCCGCGCTGCCGCCCATAATCCAGGCCAGATCGGTGGGGCTGATCGCCAGCAGGTCACCAAACAGATAACCCATCAGGTCAATACGAACGTTGTGCATGAAGCTGAGGACTACCAGCCCCAGTGACAACGTACTGGGCGCGAGAATCCCCAGCAGCGTGTCCGATGCCAGCGCCTGGCGCTGTTGCAGCGTCACCAACAGGATCGCCAGCAGGAGGCAACCGACGGTAACCGCCAGCGCCGGGCTGATATCCAGCACAAAGCCCAATGCCACGCCGAGCAAGGCCGCATGGGACAGGGTGTCGCCGAAATAAGCCATACGCCGCCAGACCACGAACGAACCCAAAGGGCCTGCAACTATTGCCAGCGCCAGACCCGCGAGCAAGGCATAGAGTAAAAAGTCAGCCATGCTTGCAGTTGTCTCCGTGGACATGAGTAGGGGGCGTGCCGGGCGCTGATGCAGCCTCTTCGACCACTGCGCCGTGTAAGTCATGGGCGTGATCGTGGTGGTGGTGATAGATCGCCAGGCTTTGCGCGTTTTTGCCGAACAATTCGACAAACGCCGGATCGTTGCTGACTTGCTCCGGGTGGCCTGAGCAGCACACATGCCGGTTCAGGCAAACTACCTGGTCGGTGGTGCTCATGACCAGGTGCAGGTCATGGGACACCATCAGCACGCCGCAGCCGTAGCGGTCGCGCAGGCGGGTGATCAAGCTGTACAGCTCAGTCTGGCCAGCCACGTCGACACCTTGCACGGGCTCATCAAGGACCAGCAACTCGGGTTCACGCAATAATGCCCGGGCCAGCAGCACGCGCTGCATCTCGCCGCCGGATATCCCTTGCAGCGGGCTGTCGATGACTTTCTCGGCACCTACTTCGATCAACGCCGCCAGCGCTCGTGGCCGGTCAACGCCGGGGACCAGTCGCAGAAAGCGCAGCACCGACAGGGGTAATGTGGGGTCCACATACAGCTTTTGCGGCATGTAGCCGACACGCAACTTCGGTTTGCGCCAGACGCTGCCCGAGTTCGGTTTGAGCAGGCCCAGAACCGCCCGCACCAACGTGGTTTTGCCTGCGCCGTTAGGCCCGATCAGGGTCACGATTTCGCCCGGTTTTACGCTGAGCTGAATGTTTTCCAGCACGTTTTGCCCGGCAAACGTAACGGTGACCTGATCGAGACGGATCAATGCAGTGCTCATCAGGCCGCCTTGCAGCCCGAACACAGGCCAACAATTTCGACCGTTTGCCCTTCTACGGTGAAACCCACCTCCGCCGCAGCGGCGATGATTGCCTTGCTGATGGCTGGGTGTTGCAGCTCGATAGCGGCATGGCACTCCCGGCAGATCAGAAACTGGCCCTGGTGCGCGTGCGTCGGGTGATTGCAGCCGGTAAAGGCGTTGAGCGATGCGATGCGGTGGACGAGGCCGTTTTCCAGAAGGAAATCCAGCGCGCGGTACACGGTGGGCGGCGCGGCGCGGCGGCCGTCTTCTTCACTGAGGACCGCGAGAATGTCATAGGCGCCCAACGGTTTATGACTCTGCCAGACCAGTTCCAGCACGCGGCGACGCAGAGCGGTCAGGCGCAGACCTTGGCTCGCGCACAGCGCATCAGCCTCGGAGAGCGCGGTGTGCACGCAATGTGAGTGATCATGGGGGCGACTGGCCAGCGGTGTGTTGAGCATGGGCGGCGACGACTTTTGTGAGAGACGTTATTATGTTACCTGTTCCTGCCTCCTTGAGTGGTCATCGTGTTCCGTCTTTTTGCCATTTTTATTGCTTTAAGTGCCAGTTTGCTGGTGATCAGCCCCGCTCACGCCGAGGTTCGGGTGCTGACCAGCATTAAGCCGTTGCAGCTGATTGCCGCTGCGGTGCAGGACGGCGTGGGCTCGCCAGAGGTGCTCTTGCCGCCCGGTGCGTCGCCGCATAACTACGCCTTGCGCCCGTCCGACGTACGGCGCGTGCGTGAAGTCGATTTGTTTTATTGGATCGGTCCAGACCTGGAAAGCTTCCTGCCTCGTGTGTTGCAAAGCCGAACGCTGCCGGTGGTGACGGTGCAATCGTTGCCGGAGTTGCGCCTGCGTCACTTCGCGGCGGACAGCCAGTCCCATGAGGCTGCCGATCCCGCCGAACATGACCACGACCATCGCCCCGGCAGTCTGGATGCCCACTTATGGCTGTCATCGGTCAATGCGCGGGTGATCGCTGCGCGTATGGCCACTGATTTAAGTGCGGCCGACCCCACCAACGCGGCCCGCTATAAAAGCAATGTGAAGGTGTTCGATGAACGCCTCGACGCCATGGATGCGCGGGTAAAGGCGCGGGTTGCGGACGTCGCAGGAAAACCGTTCTTCGTGTTCCATGAAGCATTCGATTACTTCGAGGATGCCTACGGTCTCAAGCATACGGGGGTGTTCAGCGTCGCCGCTGAAGTGCAGCCCGGCGCGCAGCATGTTGCCGCCATGCGCGCGCGGTTGAGCGAAGTGGGCAAGACCTGCGTGTTCAGCGAGCCGCCGATGCGTCCGCGTCTGGCCGAAACCCTGACTGCGGGGCTGCCGGTCAAACTGGCGGAACTCGATGGATTGGGCGGCTACACCCCTGCCACCGCTCAGGGTTATGAGCAGATGGTGGAAAAGCTGGGTAATGATTTGGCAGGGTGTCTGGAGTCGCTTTGATGGGGCGGTGTCTGAGTCATTGCTTTTCAGGCGAGTGAGTTCGCTCCCACAGATTGAGAGCGAACTCATTCGTGAAGCGTACGCCGCTGACTACAGGGCGAACGGCAGCGGCGTATGCACGTGCTGGCGCTGGGCCAAACGTTGCTGAAACTCCATAGGGTCATGGATCAGTACGTCCTGCCCGGCAAAGGATTCCGCCGCGATCAGGCGTGACAGCCAGAAACGCACGCAGGCTACGCGCAGCATGGTCGGCCACAGTTCGGCTTCGCCGGCGGTGAACGGACGCAAACCGGCGTAGGCACCGAGCAAGGCACGGGCGCGCGCACCGTCGATCTGACCGTCTTCTTCAGAGCACCAGTCATTGAGGGCAATGGCCAGGTCGTAAAGCATTGGCCCGGAGCAGGCGTTGTAGAAATCGATCAGCCCGGTCAAGTGCGTGCCTTCGAACAAGGCGTTGTCGCGAAACAGGTCGGCGTGCAGGTTGGCGCGTGGCAAGGCCATGATTCTCGGCGCGAGCCGTTCGAACTCTTCAAGTGCCGCCTGCAGCAGTGCGCTTTGCGTCGTGTCCAGGTGCGGCATCAACGTCGCGCCTTCGGCCTGCATCCAGTCCAGCCCCCGATCAGTCTTGCGCTCCAGCACATGCCCATGCGTGGCCAGATGCAAATGCCCCAGCAATTCGCCGATCTGTACGCAATGCTGGGTGTTCGGTTCGCTAACGTGTTTGCCCGGGAGCCTTGGCTGCAGCAGTGCCGGCTTGCCCGCCAGCTCGCGTAATGCGTGGCCGTCGGTGGTGCGTAGGGCGTAAGGCACCGGCAGATTGGCGTCGTGCAGTACGTCGAGCAGCTTGATGAAAAACGGTAGATCCTTGACTGGCCCGCGTTCAACCAGGGTCAGAACGAACTCGCCCTGCTCCAGGCTGACGAAGAAATTGCTGTTCTCGCTGCCGGCAGCAATGCCCTGAAAATCATGTAGACGGCCAAGCCCATAAGGGGCGAGAAACGTTTCCAGCTCAGGTCGAGCCAGGGGGGTAAATACGGACATGGTCAAGACTGCCAGTAAACAAAGTGAATGTTAGGCACTACCACTCGAAGATTTTCCATTCGGGAATCAGCATGTCCGGTTGGTCCGAACGAATGAAGTTGGCCTGAGTGCCATCGGAGCGTACTAGAAAGTACGGTTTACCGCCTTTGGGTGTGATCTTGATTGCGTAAAGAAACCCGTTCTGGCGGTATTCCTGAATGGTTTTGTCGCCTTCGGTGCGGATGGTAACGTCTGGATCCGCAGAAGGAGCCCCAGTGTCAGCAGCAACTGCAACCAGCGGGCAAAGTGCCAACAGGCTGGCCAGCAACAGGCGATTTGTTGTGCGCATGATAACCTTGTCCTTTTGTCGTCATTGGTCCTCGCATTCTAGCGCCGACCCCGCTGAAAAGGTTGATCTTGCTCATGAACCAAGCACCCCTCGTCCTGGTGGACGGTTCTTCCTATCTTTACCGTGCCTTTCACGCGCTACCGCCACTCGCTACGTCCAGGGGATTGCCTACGGGGGCGGTCAAGGGTGTGCTGAACATGCTCAAAAGCCTGCGTCGGCAGTATCCTGAAAGCCCGTTTGCCGTGGTTTTCGACGCAAAAGGCGGCACGTTCCGCGATGCGTTGTTTGCCGAATACAAGGCTAATCGCCCAAGCATGCCCGACGATCTGCGGGTGCAGGTCGATTTGCTTCACGCCTGCGTCAAAGGTCTGGGCTACCCGCTGCTCTGCGTCGAAGGCGTCGAGGCCGATGACGTGATCGGTACGCTGGCCCGCAGCAGCGCGGCCGCCAACCGCCCGGTGATTATCTCTACCGGCGACAAGGACATGGCGCAACTGGTCGATGGGCACATTACCTTGGTCAATACGATGACCGGTAGCGTGCTGGATGTGGCTGGCGTGAAAGAGAAGTTTGGTGTCGGTCCTGAACACATCATCGATTATCTGGCGCTGATGGGGGACAAAGTCGACAACATTCCGGGCGTGCCCGGTGTTGGCGAAAAAACCGCGGTCGGCCTGTTGGTCGGTATCGGCGGTGGTCTTGTCGAGCTGTACGCAAACCTGGACAAGGTTGCCGCACTGCCGATTCGTGGCGCGAAAACCCTGTCGGCCAAGCTTGAAGAACACAAGGACATGGCGTTCCTGTCCTACGAGCTGGCGACGATCAAAATCGACGTGCCATTGGACGTCGAGCTGGACGCCCTGCACTGCGGCGAACCGGATCGCGAGAAGCTGGTCGAGCTGTACACCGAACTGGAGTTCAAAAGCTGGATTGACGAATTGCAGCGCGAAGCCAAGCGCGCCGGTGAGGAAATCGTCGTTGCACAGGAGCCGGTGGTCACCGAAGCGCGCTACGAAACCATTCTTGAACAGGATCAGTTCGAGGCCTGGTTGAGGAAGTTGAGCGACGCCAAGCTGTTTGCCTTCGTCACCAAGAGCAACGGTCCGGACGCACAAAAGGCGCAGTTGGTCGGCATGTCGTTTGCGGTCAAGACCAACGAAGCGGCTTATATCCCGCTGACCCACTCATACATGGGCGTGCCCCAGCAACTGGATCGAGACACCGTGCTCAGGGCGCTTCAGCCGCTGCTTGAGGACCCCGGGAAGGTCAAGGTCGGTCAGCACGCCAAGTTCGATATCAACATCCTCGCCAACTGCGCCATTGGCGGTGATCAGCGCCAAGGTATCACCGTGCGGGGCCTGGCGTTCGACACCATGCTCGAATCCTATGTGCTCGACTCCACTGCGACCCGGCACGACATGGACAGCCTGGCCCTCAAATACCTGGGCCACACGACCACCAGCCTGCAAGACATTGCCGGCAAGGGCGTGAAACAACTGACTTTCGATCAGATCGCGCTGGAGCAAGCCGCGCACTTTGCCGCCGAAGACGCGGATGTAACCCTGCGGTTGCATGAAGCCCTGATGGAAAAGCTCGCCCTTACACCAAGCCTGGTGCCGGTACTCACCGACATCGAAATGCCATTGGTACCGGTGTTGGCGCGAATAGAGCGTCAGGGTGCGTTGGTCGATGCCAAATTGTTGGGTATTCAGAGCGTCGAACTGGGCGAGAAAATGATCGCCCTGGAGCGAGAGGCGTTTGCTATCGCCGGCGAGGAGTTCAACCTCGGCTCACCCAAGCAGCTCGGGGTCATTTTGTACGAAAAGCTCGGTCTTCCGGTCCTCAGCAAAACGGCCAAAGGCCAGGCGTCTACCGCAGAAGCGGTGTTGGCCGAGTTGGCTGAGCTGGATTACCCGCTGCCTAAAGTGCTGATGCAGTACCGCTCCATGAGCAAACTGAAGAGTACCTACACCGACCGTTTGCCGGAGCAGATCAACCCACGCACCGGGCGCGTTCATACGTCCTACCATCAAGCGGTTGCGGCGACCGGGCGCTTGTCGTCCAGTGATCCTAACCTGCAGAACATCCCGATCCGCTCGGCCGAAGGGCGTCGGATTCGTCAGGCTTTCGTCGCGCCCAAGGGCTACAAGCTGCTGGCCGCCGACTATTCGCAGATCGAGCTGCGAATCATGGCGCACCTGGCCAAGGACGAAGGGTTGCTGCATGCCTTCCGCAACAACCTGGATGTGCACCGTGCGACGGCTGCCGAAGTGTTTGGCGTCGAGTTGGAGGACGTCACCACCGACATGCGCCGCAAGGCCAAGGCGATCAATTTCGGTTTGATCTACGGCATGAGTGCGTTTGGTCTGGCGAAACAGATCGGTGTCGACCGCAAACAGTCGCAGGCGTATATCGACCGCTATTTTGCGCGCTATCCCGGTGTGCTGGATTACATGGAGCGCACGCGCGCGCAAGCGGCCGAGCAGGGCTTTGTAGAAACTCTTTTCGGCCGTCGGCTCTATCTGCCGGATATCAATGCCAAGAACCAGGCCTTGCGCAAAGGTGCGGAGCGTACTGCGATCAATGCGCCTATGCAGGGCACTGCAGCCGACATTATCAAGAAAGCCATGATTGCGGTCGATGGATGGCTGACTGACTCCGGTCTGGATGCCAGGGTCATTCTTCAGGTCCACGATGAATTGGTGCTGGAAGTGCGCGAAGACCTCGTTGAGCAGGTGCGTGAGGAGATTCGGCACTACATGAGTGGGGCAGCTAAACTCGATGTGCCGCTACTCGTCGAAGTAGGTGTTGGCAACAACTGGGACGAAGCACACTGATTGTGCTGAATAAACGTGCCTGGACTGCGACTTAAAGTCGCAGTCCAGCAGGTGTTTCGCCCCGGTTTCTCAGCTTATTCCTGAAATGAAGCACCGCTATAGCGAACCGCATCTAGATGCTCAGGAACTAAATCGGAGAATTCCCAGTCAGAGATTGGGAATGGGTGTGAAGCCCTTCAAGCTCCTAATGTTGTGTTAAGTGTTGGCAGATATCTGGACCACGCCCTAATGGTCTGGATCTTAAACCCCGAACTTCCCCCTCCCCATAAGAAGTCCGGGGTTTTTTTTGCCTGCGATTTTACGTTGCAGACGGCTCGGCACCCTTGTCCGCCAGCTCCATCCATCCCGCCAATACAGTGTAGGCGTCTTCCAGGCCCATGCGCTTGGGGGCTGAAAATAACTGGATGCTCACTGCATTGCCCCAGCCTTTATGAATTTCGGCCTGCACTTTGAGCAGAGCATTTTTCGCTGCGCCGTACGTCAGCTTGTCGGCTTTGGTCAGCAGAATATGCATAGGCATGTGGCTGGCGACGGACCAATCGAGCATCAGCAGGTCGAAATCGGTCATTGGATGACGGATATCCATCATCAGAATCAAACCTTTGAGGCTTTCGCGGCTGCCTAAATAGGCTTCCAGGTGACGCTGCCAGTGCAATTTAAGCGGGATTGGCACCTTGGCGTAGCCGTAACCGGGCAAGTCCACCAGGCGACGATGATCGTCGAGACTAAAGAAGTTCAGCAGCTGTGTACGCCCTGGAGTCTTCGATGTACGGGCCAGGCTGGCGTGAGTCAGGGTGTTCAGCGCGCTCGACTTACCGGCGTTGGAACGCCCTGCGAAGGCCACTTCAAAGCCTTCGTCGTCGGGACATTGATCGACTTTGGCCGCGCTGAGCATGAAAGTTGCCTGTTGGCACAGGCCGAGGATGGGGTTCTTGAGTTGCATGGGATTTCCGATGAGGGCGGTGCCGGCAAGAGCGCGGCAAGCAGTGTCGTTTCCGTTTCAGTAGCGCCAGTATATAATGCCGCAGATTTTGTGTGCGCTTTGTCCCACCGTAGGATGAAGTTCACGGGAACGAGTGGTTTGAATTGCGCATTAGAACGCAGCACGTTCCCAACCCTGAAAAGGTCGTTTTATGAAGAAATGGCTGCTAGCTGCCGGTGTCTTGATGCCGTTTTTCAGCGCTCAGGCTACACAGGATCCGGAAGCTATGTACAACCGTGCTTGCGTGGCTTGTCATGCCGGTCAACTGCCAATGGCGCCGAAACCTGGCGACCGGGCAGTTTGGGCGCCTAGACTGTTGCAGGGTATGGATACGCTGGTGCAACACGTTACCCAGGGTTTCAAGGCAATGCCGCCGCGTGGATTGTGCATGGACTGCAGTAGCGAGGATTACCGCGCAATCATCCAGTGGATGAGCGAGTAACCCCGATACATAACTCTTTCACCCTTAGCCGTAGTTGGATTAGCTGATGAACAAATTAATCGTGAGTCTGCTGTTGACCTTGGGCATCTCTGGTATGGCCCAGGCCGCCGGTGCTGTTACCGGTGTTGTTGGCGACGCTGCTGCCGGTCAGGCAAAAGCGGCTGTGTGTGGCGCTTGTCATGGCCCGGACGGCAATAGTATGGCGCCTAACTTTCCGAAATTGGCAGGTCAGGGGCAGCGCTATCTGCTCAAGCAAATGCATGACATCAAGGATGGTAAGCGTACGGTCCTGGAAATGACCGGTCTGCTGACCAACCTGCAAGACCAGGACCTGGCTGATATTTCAGCTTACTTCTCCAGCCAGAAAGGCAGCGTAGGTGCTGCTGATCCGAAGTTGGTTGCTGCAGGCGAAGCGTTGTTCCGTGGCGGTAAACTGGAACAGGGCATGCCTGCCTGCCTCGGTTGCCACTCACCCAATGGTGCAGGTAACGTGGCTGCCGGCTTCCCGCACCTGGGTGGTCAGCACGCTACTTACGTGGCAAAACAGCTGACCTCGTTCCGTGAAGGTGATCGCACCAACGACGGCGATACCATGGTAATGCGTACCATTGCTTCGAAGCTGAGCAACAAGGACATCGCAGCGCTGTCGGCCTACATTCAAGGTCTGCATTGATCGCTGCCTGATCAGTCGGCGAACGGCTTACACTTTTCGCAATGATTTGAGGCTCTCCTGCATGGACGCAGGGTCAAAAAGGGTGGCTACGGCTGCCCTTTTTCGTGGCTGCCAGCGTTACACTAGCGAACTCAAGCCTGTCCGCCCGGTCCAACACTGGTCGCGCCAAGGCGACTTTATTTGCCCAGGAGTAAAGCATGCGTAATTTGATTCTCAGCGCCGCTCTCGTTACCGCCAGCCTGTTCGGGATGACCGCTCAGGCTGCCGAGCCTATCGAAGCCGGTAAACAGTATGTCGAGCTGAGCAGCGCTGTTCCTGTTTCCGAGCCTGGCAAGATCGAAGTAGTTGAAATGTTCTGGTACGGCTGTCCACACTGCTATGCCTTCGAGCCGACCATCAACCCATGGGCAGAAAAACTGCCTGCCGATGTGCACTTCGTGCGTCTCCCCGCCATGTTCGGCGGCCCGTGGGACGCTCACGGCCAATTGTTTTTGACCCTGCAGTCCATGGGCGTTGAAAACAAGGTTCACTCTGCCGTGTTCAATGCCATCCAGAAAGAACACAAAAAACTGACCACTCCAGACGAAATGGCTGAATTCGTCGCGACTCAAGGCGTTGACAAGGACAAGTTCCTGGCCACATTCAACTCCTTCGCGATCAAGGGCCAAATCGCAGCAGCAAAAGAACTGGCCAAGAAGTATGAAATTACTGGCGTTCCAACCCTGATCGTCAACGGAAAATACCGCTTTGACCTGGGTTCTGCTGGCGGTCCTGAACAAACATTGCAAGTCGCCGACCAGTTGATCGCCAAAGAGCGCGCTGCTGTTGCTGGCAAATAAGAGGCGTTAGCCATGCGACGCTGGGGAACGGAACGCGTTGTTGGCAGGCACGATGCGCATGTCAACGAAGACCACCTGGAAACAAGCGGCTTGCCGGCCGATGGTCGGTTGCGCTTGCTCAGCTTCAACATTCAGGTCGGTATCAGCACCGAGCGGTACCGGCACTACTTGACGCGCGGGTGGCAGCATCTGCTGCCGCATACCGGGCGAGCAGGCAACCTGCAAAAGATCGGTGATCTGCTCGGCGACTTCGATCTGGTCGCGCTGCAGGAGGCCGATGGTGGCAGCCTGCGATCAGGTTATATCAATCAAGTCGAACACCTTGCCCAGCTCGGGGCCTTCCCGTACTGGTATCAGCAACTCAATCGTAACCTCGGGCGTTTTGGCCAGCACAGCAACGGTGTGCTCAGCCGTTTGCGGCCGTGGGCGATAGAAGATCACCCGTTGCCAGGTCCTGCCGGGCGCGGGGCCATCCTGGTCCGTTTTGGCGAAGGTCCGGAAGCATTGATCGTGGTGATGATGCACCTGGCACTGGGCGCACGCGTTCGCACCCGGCAACTGGCTTACATTCGCGAGTTGATTGGTGATTATCGCCACCAGGTGTTGATGGGCGACATGAACACTCATGCCACCGACTTGCTGGAAAACTCACCGCTTCGGGATTTGGGCCTGTTGGCGCCGCAGATCGAAGCGACGTTCCCCAGTTGGCGCCCTCAGCGCTGTCTTGATCATATTTTGCTCAGCCCCAGCCTGACGCTGGAGCGAGTGCAGGTCCTGGCTCAACCCATCTCCGACCATTTGCCCGTTGCCGTGGAGATCCGCCTGCCTGCATCGTTAACGGGTGATTCGCTGCCTGTGGCCAGCACGCCTCTTCGTGGAACCCTTGGATGAGCGAAGAAGCAGAACGCTGGAAAGAAAAGTACCTGAAAAGTCTCGAACAACAGGAAAAGCTTGAAAATCGCTGGAATGCGCGACTCGATCTGCTGCGGCGTGGCCTGGTGCGCAGCAGCCTGGCCGCTGAAGGCAGTGATCGCGCCGTTGATCACTGCATGAAAGAAATGCGTGAGGTCGTTCGCAAGGATGACATGGATGCCGCCCTCGCCGCGCTTCTCCCCCGGCTGGAAAAAGCCGTGCTCGATTCGGAGCAGCGCCGCGAAACCAGAGTCGGGCAGATGGGCACGGCCTTGAACTCATTAGTTGCCCAGTTGCAGAGTCTGCCCTTGCCTCGAGAGGTGAGTCGCCCGCTCAAGAGTTTTGCCAAGCAGTTGGATGAGCGCGTTTCTCAGGCACGTGAACTGCCACTGTTGCTCGCCGAATTGAGCGCGTTGCAGGGCAAAGCGTTGATCCTGCTGGAAAACTCTGAAGAGACAAACTCACGGCCGGGACTCCTGCAGCGGTTGTTTGGTGGTCGCGAAGCTGCCAATACCGGCACGGAGCCGATGCCCGAGGCTGCGATGGGCTCGGTATTGGCGTCTGTCGAGTCGGTGATGCTGCCTGCCGAAACGCGGATTGAAAGCACAGAGGTCCCTGAGCACGCTCAAGTGGTGCAGGTCGCCTCACCCGTGCCTGCCGCTCCTGCAACCGTTCAGCGTGTTGATGACCCGGTAGAAGAGGCGCCTGAGCCTGCCGCGATAACGGTGCCAGTGCCTGCGGCTGTCAGCTCGACGCCAACGGTCGCGGCGCCTGCAGTCCTTGATGCCCGTGCGCCAACCGAGGCGCCAGTTGCCGCAGAGGTTGCGCTCGTTGTCGAAGAGGTGTTTGTCGCACCGGAGCTGATTGAGCAATTGCCAGTCGCGCTGCCTGAGCGCCTTCCAGACGCCGTCGATAGCGGCGCGCTGGCCGCTGAGCCGGTGGCTGAGAGCGTGCCGCAGCTCGATCAAGAGAATGTCGAGCAAGACGTCACCTACGACCTCCCGGCTACTCCAGAGCCAACTTACAGCTCTGTGGCGACACATATTGAAGAAACACTGCTGGGCCTGCTTGACGACCTGACCTTGCCGGAGCGTCACCAGCCTCAAGCACAGTCGATGCGGGAACGTTTGGCCAAGGGCCTGAACTGGTACGAATTGTTGCCGCTTCTAGATGACCTGGTCGTGCTGATGTTGGCGATCACGGACAGCGGGCAGCATGAGTTCGAGGTGTACCTCAAGCAACTCAACGAGCGGCTTGAGTCATTTCAGAGCAGCTTGCAGGCCGCCAGTGAGGGCCAGGCCGACAGCTGCTCTGTTGCCCGCGACATGCAAAGTGAGCTGCGTGAACAGGTCGATGGCCTGCAAAGCAGCGTGCAGGACGCAGCCGACCTGAACAGCCTCAAGCAGGTCCTAGAGAATCGTCTGGAGGGCCTGCTGGGCACGATGGATCAGCATCAGCAGCAGCATGACGAGCGGGAGCAGGAAGTCGCTGCACGGCTGCAAGGCCTGGCGAACCGGGTCGCGACCATGGAACAAGAGGCTCAGGGCTTTCGCGTGCACCTTGAGGAGCAGCGGCAGAAAGCCTTGGTCGATCCGCTGACGGGCCTGCCCAATCGTGCCGCCTGGAGTGAACGGCTGGAGCAGGAGGTCGGTCTTCGGCAAAAAAATGGCAATGAGCTGCTGCTGGGGATGATTGATCTCGATTACTTCAAAAGGATCAATGACAACTACGGCCACCTGGCGGGCGACAAGGTGCTGAAGATCATCGCCACAGAACTGCGCAAACGTCTGCGGCCCGGCGACTTTATCGCCCGTTTTGGCGGTGAAGAGTTTGTTCTATTGATCCCGCATACCCCCATGCCTGATGGTGTGGCGTTGATGGACAAGCTGCGCAGGGCCATCGAGGCCTGCCCGTTTCACTTCAAGGGCGAGCCGGTAACGGTCACCATTTCTGTGGGGATCACTGCTTTTGGGGTGGGTGAGCGTAGCGAGTTTGTGTTGAAGAGAGCGGACGAAGCGTTATACCGCGCCAAGGATGAAGGCAGAAACCGCATCGAATGCGGCTGACAGGCCCCGTGTTGAGTAATGACTAAATATTGCGTAACGCTGCTTTACTAAAGCGTTTTGTCAGCATTACGTTATGCTATTGCATTACTTGCCTATGCGTGTTCCGACCTTCCATGAAATTGCTCACCGCTTTGGTTTTGTTCATCTTCCTGACCGCGTGCACCAGCAGTGGTCCGAAGCTCGACACCAGTCACCCCTCCGCCAACCATGACAGTCGGGTCCAGTTCGTCATCGTGCACTACACCAATGCGTCGTTGGAGCGTTCCTTGGCGCTATTGACCCATGGCGAGGTCAGCAGCCATTACCTGATCGGCGATCAGTCGCGCCCCACGGTCTACAAACTGGTCGATGAAAACCTTCGCGCCTGGCATGCCGGCGAAAGCGAGTGGCAGGGCCGAACCTGGCTCAACTCCAGCTCCATCGGAATCGAAATAGTCAACCCGGGTTTCCGCGATACGCCCACTGGCAGGCTTTGGTACCCCTATACAGAGGGCCAGGTCCAGGCGTTGATCGTATTGCTCAAAGACATCGTCAAACGCAATAACATCGATCCTCGACACATCATTGGACACAGCGACATCGCTCCTCTGCGCAAGCTCGATCCGGGCCCATTGTTTCCATGGAAGCGTCTTGCGGATGAAGGGCTGGGTATCTGGCCGGATGCACAGAGGGTGGCTCAGCGCCAGGCGTCGATGATGGACAACCTGCCGAGCGTTACCTGGTTTCAGCAGCAGTTGGCGCAGCTGGGTTATGTGACTCCCCAAACGGGCGAGCTGGATGTAGCTACACGTCACGTGTTAGCGGCGTTCCAGATGCACTATCGGCCGGAGCGATTCGATGGTCAGCCGGATGTGCAGAGTGCAGCTATCCTGCAAGTGCTCAATCATTAACGCTAAAAACAGCCGGCCCGTCTGATAGGGCAGGTTATTTTCTGAGTTGTTGCTATACCTCAGTGATATTCATTTGGATAGACATTGATGTCGATGGCTGCTGCACGCACTCTGATCTTTCGTCCCTGGCTGCTGGCCTTACTGGCGGCATTGATCAGTGCTGTCTTGTTGTTAGTCGGCAGCTTTGGCTTGGTCATGCATCAAGCCAGGCAGGATGAAAGAGAACAGATGAATGCTCAGGGCGAGCGCTTTTTGGTGCGTCTGGAGCAAATGTTCGGCCAATTGCGCGAAGGTCTCGATCAGCTGGAGGCCCAGCCTTTGCGCAGCTGTAGCCCGCAAATGCTGGAACTGCTGCGTCAGGTCAGCGTCAGCTATCGGTTCGTGTATGACGCCTCGTTTGTCGGTGGGTCGCAGCCGTGTTCGAGTCGGGGGGGGCAAAACCTGGTCGATTCCCCGCGCGCTCCGGATATTCGCGGGCCTACCTATGACTATTGGCTCAATACGTCTGCCCAGCCCGATGACAATCTGGCTGCGTTGATGCTGGGACGAGGCGATTTCCGGGTGTTGACCTCTCGGGGGCACCTCACCGATGTGGTTGATCTGCCCGTCGATGGCAGTCTGTTGGTGGTGCTTGATAAAGGCGCCAGGGCCATACCGGTGTTGGGGCCTGCGCAGGCATGGCCACCGACACCGGACTGGTCGGCCGACACCCTGCAAACCTTGGTCACCACCCCCACTCAGCTTATTTACCGGATGCCCACGCAGAGCCCGGAATACCAGCTTGTACTCATCACTTCGCGCACAGGGCTACAGCCGCAAACGAGGGGTGCCTGGTGGTTGCTGATCCCGGCCAGTCTCCTGATTGCGCTGTGCATCGGTGGATTGGTGTTGCAATTGGTGCGTCAGCGCCAGTCGTTGGGCGGCGAGCTTCATGGCGCGTTGCGTCGGGGCGAATTGCAGGTGCTTTATCAGCCAATATTCGATCTCAACAGCCGCCGCTGCGTCGGTGCCGAGGCTTTGGTGCGCTGGCGTCGGCCGGATGGCAGTTTGACCAGCCCGGATCTGTTCATTCCACTGGCGGAGAACACCGGGCAGATTCGGCAAATCACCGACTTTGTTCTTCAACAATTACTGGAACAGTTAGGCCAGTTATTGCGCGCGAATCCGCATTTGTACATCTCGGTGAACCTGGCCGCATGTGATGTCATGGCCCCACGCATTGGTCGGGTAGCGGCCAGATTGCTGACGCTGCATCGGGTGGCCGCGCGTCAGATTGCGTTCGAGGTGACCGAGCGCGGGTTGATTGATGTCGTGGTGGCACGCGATCACCTGCAAGCACTGCGCGACGTCGGCCATCAGGTATTGATCGACGATTTTGGCACCGGTTATTGCAGCCTTGCGTACCTGCAAACCCTGCCTGTGGATTGCCTGAAAATCGACAAGGCATTCATCGACGCGCTGGGGCACGATGCGGCGAGCAGCGGTGTCGCGCCGTACATCATTCGCATGGCTCACGCCCTGCAGTTGCGCGTGATCGCCGAAGGGATAGAGTCAGAAGCGCAGGCCGTGCTGCTCAGCAGTGAAGGCGTGAGCTATGGCCAGGGCTGGCTGTTTGCGCGGCCATTGAGCGCAGCCAAATTTTCCGAACTGGTTACCGGCGGGCGGCGAACACTCTCCCGCCGCAACGATGATGAGGCCTGAGACCTCACGCCTAGATCGGCAATGCCATGTAGAACTGAGTGCCCTGCCCCGGTCGCGAATAGACGCCCATCCGGCCACCGTGCAATTGCACGATTTCCTTGCACAGTGCCAGACCTAGCCCTGCCCCGCCTTTCTTGCGCCCGACCTGAACGAAGGGTTCGAAAATCCGCCCTTGCTGCCCATAAGCGATGCCTTCACCGTTGTCCTCGATGCTGACGATGACACGCTCGCCGTGGCGCCGTGCCTGCAGGCGAATCAGCCCGTTCTGCGGGGTATGGCGTAGCGCGTTATCCAACAGGTTATCCAGTACGCGCTCAAGCTGCGTCTTGTCGGCGTTCACGCGTGGGAGCGGCTCCTGAATCTCGACCAGCAACGCGATATTCTGCTCATCGGCTTGTTCGGCGAAACGCTGGCGCGCCAGCTCGAGCAGATCATCAAGGGCGCAGGGGGCGAGGCTGAGTTTTTGCAGACCATTCTGGTAACGCGAGAAATTCAGTAGATCGTTGATTAACTGCATCAAACGCTGCATTTCTTCATTGACCGTATTAAGCAGGTCGGCTTCACGCGAGTCCGCGGCAAAGTGCACGCGCTCTTGAAGCAGGCCGAACGCCATGTGCATGCCGGTCACGGGGGTGCGCAATTCATGGGAAGCGCGCAGTACGAACTCGCTGCGTACCCGCTCGAATGCACGTTGTTCGGTCACGTCGCGCAGCACCATCACCGCGCCAAGGATATGGCCCTTGGTATGGCTGACGGGCGTCAAACTGTAGGTCAGCAGCCGTGACTCGCCATCGACCTCAATGGCCAGGTCGTCGGGGACACGATCCAGACTTCCGCCGCGCAGCGTCAGGTACAGCTGTTCGTCCAGCTCAGGGCGCTGCAAGGCCTCGCCCAACCCTTGACCGAGTCGGTTTTCGTCCCAGCCCAGTTGGCGTTGGGCTACTGGATTAAGGTGCTCCAAACGGCCTTGCCGGTCAATCATGAGCAACCCGTCATCGATGCTGTCAAGCACTGCTTGCAGGCGCTGCTGACCCGCGAGCAGCTCATCGATATTCGTCGCCTGATGCTGGCGCAAGGCTTCGGCCATGATCCCGAAACGTCGAGTCAGCAGGTTCATTTCCGCCGCCGAAGAAATCGGCAGCGTGACCTCGAAATTGCCTTGGCCGATATTGTCGGCGGCCTTGGCCAGTGCCTCGATAGGTGCGCCGAAACGCTGAGCAATACCGTGGGCGGTAATAAAACCGATACACAAGACGGCAATGCCCACCAATCCCAGCAGGGCGGCAATCCAGAGAGCCCTTTCTCGGGCCGTACTCTGGGTTTGATTGATGTTTTCCAGTGCTTGCCTATGGGCGTCGATCAACCCGTTGCGCAGGACATCGAAACTGTTAGTCAGCGCGACATTATCGCGGACCTCGGCGGGTTGACGTTGCGATTGCTCGAAATCCTGAATAAACCGCTGATAATCGATGCGGGCCTGAGTAAAACCGTTTTGCAGATTGCTTTGCGCTTCGTTTTCGATGCCTTGGGCCAACAGCGCTTGAAACTGCTGGCGAGCCTGCAAGACGGCGGCTCTATCGGACTGTCCTTTGAGCATCATGACCAATTGATCGCCGAGGTTCTTGCGCAACTTCAGGCCCAAGTCGAGGGTGATGAAGTTTTGCTGGACCAGCGACTCCTGGGCTTTTGCCATCTGCATCACGCTGACGAGCCCGAGCAGCAGTCCCAGCAGCGCGACCGTGATCAACGCCGAAATGCTCAGGAACAACCGGGTACGCAACTTCATCGTGAACTTCATGAATTGAGATTCATAGCGTGTACTGCTTGCGTTTGCGGTACAGCGTCGAGGCATCGATACCCAGGGTTTTAGCGGCTTGGTCAAGCGTGTCGCTGGTCGCCAGAACGGCGCCGATGTGGGCTTTCTCCAATTCGTCCAGGCTCAGCGCAGCGCCGATCCGTGGTGCGTTATTGGTCGGCTGCTCGGCCATCCCCAAATGACTCACCTCCACGCGTTCTTGAGGGCAAATGATGCTGGCCCGTTCGACCACGTTACGCAGTTCCCGAATGTTGCCGGGCCAACGATAATTGAGCAGGGCTGCCCGCGCCTCTTCGCTGAAACCGCGTCCGGGACGGGCGTACTCCTTGACGAAGCGGGCAAGAAACCGGTCGGCGAGGGCCAGAATATCTTCGCTACGTTCACGCAGCGGCGGCAGATTCAGGGTAATGACGTTTAAGCGATACAACAGGTCTTCGCGAAAACGGCCATCGCGCACCATGTCTTCAAGGTTGAGGTTGGTTGCCGCCAGAATTCGCACATCGGCTCGACGCGTGACCGGGTCGCCAACGCGCTCGTACTCTTTGTCCTGGATGAAACGCAGTAGTTTAGGTTGCAGCGTCAGCGGGAAATCGCCGATCTCGTCGAGGAACAGGGTGCCGCCATCGGCCTGGTTGACCCGGCCCAATGTGCTTTCGCTGGCGCCGGTAAATGCACCACGGCTATGGCCGAACAGCTCGCTTTCCATCAGTTCGGCGGTCAGCGAGGGGCAGTTGATCGTGATGCAGGACTTCTTCGCCCGTTTGCTCCATGCGTGAATCGCACGCGCCAGCTCGCCTTTACCAGTGCCGGACTCGCCGAGAATCAGGATGTTCGCATCCGTATTCGCGACCTGACGCGCGGTTTCCAATACGGCCATCATCGACGGACTGTGAGAGTCCAGGCCGTCCTTGGGCTTACGCACTTCACCTTCCAGCGCTTCGAGCCGCGCGGACAGTTGACGGATTTCAAGTTGCTTGGCGGTGGCCAGTCGCAGTTGATCCGGGCTGCAAGGTTTTACCAGGTAGTCGGCCGCGCCCGCCTGAATCGCATCGACGGCGGTATCGACGGCTGAGTGGGCGGTGACGATCACCACGCGCATCCACGGCGCCTGGATGCGCATTTGCGCCAGCACGTCCAAGCCATTGTCTTCACCCAGGCGCAGGTCCAGAAAGCACAGGTCGAATACCTGGCGCTGAAGCAACGCCTCTGCCTGGGCCGCGCTGTTGGCGGTGGCGACGGTATAGCCTTCATCTTCAAGGCAATAGCGAAAGGTGCGAAGGATCGCGGACTCGTCATCCACTAAAAGAATACGGCCTTGATGCTCAGTGGCTGTGTCCATATTCCTACGCTCCTTTAAGACTGTTCTTAGTTAGTCCCGGAAAAATCGGGCAAGTTGCATGGTTAATTCTGCTTGATTCGGCGGTCTGCATGGTAGCTATCTGTTAGTGATGTCGTCATCGGCCTGATTTATATGCGTTTTAGCGTCTCAAACGTGCTGGCACGAGGCTTGCGACACTCCCGCGACTATCGTCACAAACAACCTGCGCAGACATTGATGGAGAATCGTTATGCACCCGCTGAAGAAGATTGCCCTGGCCACCGCTACGACCGCAGTACTGGGGTTGACCCCTATGTTTGCGCAGGCCGCTCAGGAAGATCTGGCTACTCAGCTGACCCAGGCGCGGCAGGAAGGTTCGATCTGGACCGCGTTCGCTCTTAACCGCCATTTGAGCCCTTTCAAGATCGACGTCACGGTCGAGAAAGGGACTGCGGTGCTCAAGGGCAAGGTTGAAAATGACGTTGATCGTGAGTTGGCTGAACAGATAGCGCTCGACACCAAAGGCATAGACAAGGTCGATAACCAGCTGGAGGTAGACCCAAATGTCGCTGCTGAGCCAGGCACTAAAGCCAAAATCGCTCAGCGTTTTGAAGATGCAACACTCACCGCGACGGTGAAATCAAAACTGCTGTGGAACAGCGTGACCCAGGCGCTGAGTATTCAAGTGGATAGCAAAGACGGGGTGGTCACGCTTAAAGGCCAGGCCCAAAGCGCCGAAGCCAAGGAGCTGGCTGGCAGGCTGGCGAGCAACACCGATGGGGTGACAGAGGTTAATAACCTGATCAGCCTGAGTGCCAGTGACCCCTCGGTACCCAAGGTCCAGCCTGGCGCAACTAACGCCGGCGAAGTGATCAGCGATCTCTGGATTACCAGCAAGGTTAAATCCAGTTTGATCTACAGCCGTAACCTTGATGGATTGAACATCAAAGTCGATACCAAGGATGGCATGGTCAGCCTGAGCGGTGTGGTCGCCAATTACGCCGAAAAACAACTGGCGGTCGAAATCGCGCGGAATATTCGTGGCGTACGCGGTGTTGATGCCGACGCGTTGAAAGTCATCACCCGGACGGCGGGTTAGTCCCATCGTGCAGAACGCACGATGCCCATGGGGCTGTCGTGCAGGATGCTTGCAAGTATGCGGCTGTTATTTATTTAAATACTTGATAAGTAAGGTTTTTTATAGATAAAGAAGCTGGCATGCAGGCTGCAGAAGGTTACGTAACAAAGGCTGAGCAGTACGCTCGCCCAACAAGATCGAACAGCCACTCAGGTGGAGGAGTTTCAGGATGAACAGCCCGCGTATCGCTCAACTGCGTATTTCGCCTCTGCCTATTCAGCAGGGTTTGTTTGTCAGCCTGGCGCTGCTCGTCACTTTGATTGTCGGACAACAATTTGAGCGTTGGGACAGTCACCGGAATGTGCATCAGATCAAACAGCCTTTCATGACCGGCAGCACCTACACCAACGTGAGCGCCGCAGCCCCGAAAGACGTTGCCCTGAGCTTGCAACCGGTCGAGGGGGAAGCCTCTGTCAGTGAACGACCTCATCCACAAAGCTGGGTGTTCTAGGCATGTTGTCCTGGAAGCCTGAAATATACGCAAGAAAAAACGCAACGTAAGGAGAATCACCATGTTGAGTTGGGCAATCACGTTCTTGATCATTGCTATCGTCGCTGCCGTATTGGGCTTCGGTGGTATCGCTGGCACCGCTACGGGTATCGCGAAGATTCTCTTTATCGTGTTCCTGGTGCTTTTTGTCGCTTCGTTCTTCTTCGGTCGTCGCGGTCGAGGTTGACGCGCTTTTTCACGCCTGTATGCCGCGACACAATCAGGGTCTAATCAGGAGAGCGCTGTGATGCAAGTCCGTGATTTTCATTCAGAAATGAATTTCGCGGACTTGCCGAGCGCTTTATTTTTCGACCATCGATCTAAAAATTTCCAGCAGAAAACTCCCCCGCTTTAATACCGAATTACCTTTTTATTCGCTCATGCCCCGGGTTGGATTTTTAAATCTCTTTTCGCTACAGGCGACGCTTTAGCCAGTCTGGCGCCGAAAAACGGTATTTATTCCCGCCGCGTAAATGACCTTGTTCAATCTGAAACCTGGGTTTCATTTGACGTACCTCATGCCGATTCGGCATGAGGTAGGCGTTTACGGCATTAGACGTCGCGTCTTGTCCTCGGAATAGTTGCGCCCTTTTTCGCCTGCTAAAGAGCTGGGACGCCCAACTGCGGAAACCTTCTACTGGACAGCCCTCAAGCCATCTTTGTCCTCGATGCGGCCTTCAAAAAAAGCCAAGTCAAATGCCTTGATGGGGGATGTCCACGCCACTTGATATAAGGGTAATGACATGAAGAAGGCAAAGCTGAGCCTCGCCTGGCAGATCCTCATCGGTCTGGTTCTGGGGATTGCAATCGGGGCACTGCTCAACCATTTCAGTGCTGAAAAAGCCTGGTGGATCAGCAACGTTCTGCAACCAGCGGGTGACATATTCATCCGCCTGATCAAGATGATCGTGATCCCGATTGTGGTGTCTTCACTGATCGTTGGTATCGCGGGTGTGGGTGATGCTAAAAAACTGGGACGCATCGGCCTCAAAACCATTCTCTATTTCGAAGTCGTCACTACCATCGCCATTCTGGTAGGCCTGGTGTTGGCCAATGTGTTCCATCCGGGCACAGGCATCGACATGAGTACCTTGGGCACCGTCGATATCTCCAAGTACCAGCAGACGGCCTCCGAGGTGCGGCACGAGCATGCGTTCATAGAGACCATCCTCAACCTGATCCCGTCGAACATCTTCGCCGCCATCGCTCGCGGTGACATGCTGCCGATCATCTTCTTCTCGGTATTGTTCGGCCTCGGCTTGTCCAGCCTGCAATCAGACCTGCGTGAGCCGCTGGTAAAGATGTTTCAGGGCGTCTCGGAAAGCATGTTCAAAGTTACCCATATGATCATGAGCTACGCCCCGATAGGTGTGTTTGCCTTGATCGCGGTCACGGTCGCTAACTTCGGTTTTGCGTCCCTGCTGCCGCTGGCCAAGCTGGTGATCCTGGTTTACTTCGCCATCGCTTTTTTTGCCTTCATGGTGCTGGGTCTGATTGCCCGCCTGTTCGGGTTCTCGGTGATCAAGCTGATGCGCATCTTTAAAGATGAGCTGGTCCTCGCCTACTCCACCGCCAGCTCCGAGACCGTGCTGCCGCGTGTGATCGAGAAGATGGAAGCCTACGGCGCACCCAAGGCTATTTGCAGCTTCGTGGTGCCGACCGGCTACTCGTTCAACCTTGATGGCTCGACCCTGTATCAGAGCATTGCGGCGATCTTCATTGCTCAGCTTTATGGCATTGACCTGTCGATAGGGCAGCAATTGATGCTGGTCTTGACCCTGATGGTCACGTCCAAAGGGATCGCGGGCGTGCCGGGCGTGTCCTTCGTGGTGTTGCTGGCAACGTTGGGTAGCGCGGGTATTCCGTTGGAAGGTCTGGCCTTTATCGCCGGTGTCGACCGGATCATGGACATGGCCCGTACGGCGCTGAACGTGATCGGCAATGCCTTGGCGGTGTTGGTGATCTCGCGCTGGGAAGGCATGTATGACGATGCCAAGGGCGAGCGCTACTGGAACTCCCTTCCGCATTGGCGCAGCAAAGAGCCGCTGCCAGCGGGTGAAACCGTCATTGACTGATCACTGACGCGCCGCACTGACAAACCCCGGATTTCCGGGGTTTTGTCTTTTTGACGTTCCTGCCGCAATACGGCCAGCCCCATTTGTTGTTAACCCCTGTCGCCGCTATCATCGCCGCATCTTCTGAGGGACTTACTGATGCTCAATGGCCTATGGCTTGGCTTTTTTGTGGTGGCGGCGGTCTCGGCGCTGGCGCAGTGGCTGATTGGCGGGAATGCCGGGATCTTTGCAGCGATGGTGGAAAGCATTTTCGCCATGGCCAAGTTGTCGGTCGATGTGATGATCCTGCTGTTCGGCACCCTCACCCTCTGGTTAGGGTTTCTGCGCATTGCGGAGAAGGCCGGGATCGTCGATTGGCTGGCCAAAGTACTGGGCCCGTTGTTCCGCCATCTGATGCCTGACGTCCCGTCTGGTCATCCGGCGCTGGGGCTGATCACCCTCAACTTCGCTGCCAATGGCTTGGGTCTGGACAACGCCGCCACACCTATTGGTCTCAAGGCCATGCGTGCGCTGCAAGAGCTGAACCCCAGCAAGACCACGGCCAGTAACGCGCAGATTCTGTTTCTTGTGCTCAACGCTTCGTCCCTGACCCTGATGCCGGTGACGATCTTTATGTACCGGGCTCAGCAAGGCGCGGTGGATCCGACGCTGGTGTTCTTGCCGATTTTGCTGGCGACCAGCGCCTCCAGCCTGGTCGGATTGCTGTCGGTAGCGTTCATGCAACGCTTGCGGTTGTGGGACCCGGTGGTCCTGGCGTATTTGATTCCCGGTGCACTGCTGCTGGGCGGTTTCATGACGCTGCTCGCCGGGCTGTCGGCTACCGCGTTGGCAAGCCTGTCGTCGATCCTCGGTAATTTGACGTTGTTTGGCCTGATCATGGTGTTTCTGCTCATTGCCGCGTTCAAGAAAGTGAAGGTGTACGAGGCCTTTGTCGAGGGCGCGAAAGAAGGCTTCGATGTCGCCAAGAACCTACTGCCCTATTTGGTAGCGATGCTCTGCGCGGTCGGTGTATTGCGTGCGTCAGGTGCGCTGGATTTCGGCCTTGATGGCATTCGGCATCTGGTGCAATGGGCGGGGATAGACTCCCGCTTCGTCGATGCCCTGCCCACTGCAATGGTCAAACCGTTCTCTGGCAGCGCCGCACGGGCGATGCTGATCGAGACCATGCAGACTCAGGGCGTCGACAGCTTTCCGGCGCTGGTGGCCGCGACGATTCAGGGCAGCACTGAAACCACCTTCTACGTGCTGGCGGTCTACTTCGGGTCTGTCGGTATCCAGCGTGCTCGGCATGCGGTGGGTTGCGCACTGCTGGCGGAACTGGCCGGGGTCGTTGCGGCCATCCTCGTTTGCTACTGGTTCTTCGGCGCCATGGCGTAATGCTTTTGACCCTGCTCAAGGGTCCATTGCACCAGTTGCGCCGCTAGCGTATCGCTGGCCTGACTGAAACCCGCCACCACCGAAGGTACCTGTTTGTCAGTGACGGGTTGGTGTACGTCGAAACGACGGCTGGCGACGATGCGTTTGTCCTCACTGACCAGTCGCGCATCGAGACGGACGACCACGTCGATGACCTGTCCATGGTATTCGCTCTGGAACGCCTGTAGCTCGCCGCTCAACTCAAAATCCGCCTGCAGGTTACTGTCATCGGTGCTGAGCGACTGCACGCGGCCATCGCGCGTAAAGGCGTCAAGCAGTCGGTTGCGCAGTGCCACCGGGGCCGGATCGCTCCAGCGCGCGCCCTTGTAATTACTGATCAGATCCCCCTGAGGCACGACGGCGATTCGCGGGCTGTCCAGCGCCTCGCTGGCTCTGGGTCGGGCCACCCTTAGCGACCAGGCAAGCGGTGCTCCGTGGGCGGCTTGCGGTGCTGATTGCGACGTGGTCAATCGGTAGACATCGGACGGTTCAGCTTGTGGCAGGATCGAGCACGCGCTCGACAGCAACAATGCTCCGGCAACGGCGAAACGACCGAGTGAGTGATGGGCAAGCCTCATGGCTCGAACTCCTTGTTCTTGTCGCGGCCCAGAAGGTAACCGCTCGGATTGGCTTCCAGGCGGCGGGAAATTAACCGGAACGAGGTCAGCGTGTCGCGCAATTCGCGCACGGCCGGGCCTAGTTCGCTGAGTCCTTGCATGCCGCTGTCGAGCGAATCATGGTTATTTTTGAGCAGGTTGCTGATGGTCAGGCTGCTTTGCTCAATGGATTTCATCGCCTGTTCGGCGCTGTTGAACATCTGTTTGCCGTCATTGTTGAGCAAGCCGTTGGCGTTGCGCATCAACAAGGCGGTTTGCTCCAGCGTTGCACTCGCTTGCTTACCGACCTGCGCCAGTTGGTTGAGGGCCTGGCGTATATCGTCGCGCTGCTCGGCGATGACGCCGGTGGTTTGTTCCAGATGCTGGAGGGTCAGGCTGAGGCTTTTCGCGTTGTCGGGCGAGAACATCTGGTTGGCGTTGTGCAGCAATTCATTAACGCCGCTCATCAGGTCGCCGGTGTCGTTCAGCAGTCGGGCGATGGGCGAGGGCTTGGCGAAAATAACAGGAAGTTTACCGTCGACGCCCCGCAATACATGGCTTTCTGGCGTGCCGCCACTGAGCTGGATGATCGAGGTGCCCGTAATCCCGGTCAGGGCCAGTTTGGCTTGAGTGTCTTCCTTGATCGGGGTTTCGCCCGCGATACGGATCCGCGCCAGCACTCGCCGCGGATCCTCGGGGTCCAGGCGCAACTGCGCCACGTCGCCGACCTTGATTCCGCTGTATTGCACGCCACTGCCGTTCGACAGGCCCGTCACGGCCTCGTTGAACACAACCTCATACTCTTTGAACTCGGTGTCGACACTGGATTTTGCCAGCCACAGGCTGAACAGCAGCGCTGCGGCGACCACTATCACGGTGAATAAGCCAATCAGCACATGATGGGCACGGGTTTCCATCGTTAGACCTCGTTCTGCTGTGTGGCGGCTGAAAAGGCCGCTCGGCCGCGCGGGCCATGGAAGTATTCATGAATCCAGGCATCGTTCGTGGCGGCGACTTTATCGATTTGATCGACCACTAATACACGCTTTTGCGCCAGCACAGCGACCCGATCAGTGATGGTGTAGAGGGTGTCCAGATCGTGTGTGACTAGAAATACGCTCAGGCCCAGCGCGTCACGCAGGGTCAGGATCAATTGATCGAACGAGGCGGCGCCAATCGGATCGAGACCCGCAGTCGGCTCGTCGAGAAACAAAATGTCCGGGTCCAGGGCCAGAGCCCTGGCCAGCGCGGCGCGTTTGATCATGCCGCCAGACAACGTTGCCGGGTATTTGTGCGCGGCCGACAACGGCAGCCCGGCCAGCGCCAGTTTCACGCTCGCCAAGTGCTCCGCGTCATTGCGGCTCAGACCGGCGTTCTCGATCAGTGGCAGCGCGACGTTCTCGGTCACCGTCAATGAAGAAAACAACGCGCCTTTCTGGAACAGTACACCGGAGCGTCGCTCGACCAGGGAGCGGTCTTTGTCTGACAGGTGTCGCAGGTCTTGGCCAAATACCCGAATCGTGCCTTCGTTCGGCCGCCGCAGTCCGACAATGCTGCGCAGCAATACGGACTTGCCACTGCCCGAGCCTCCGACCACGGCCAGAATTTCGCCCCGCCGCAAGTCCAGGTCGAGATTCTCATGCACGATCTGGCTACCGAATCGGTTGCACAGACCGCGCACCTCAATCACCACTTCGTGCGGCGTACTTGGGGTCGGGCTTGCAACAGGGTTTGTCATTGGGGTCACCAGCCCATCTCCATGAAGAACAGCGCGGCCACGGCATCCAGCACGATGACCACAAAGATCGACTGCACCACGCTGGATGTGGTGTGAGCCCCGACTGATTCGGCACTGCCACTGACCTTGAAGCCTTCCAGGCACCCAATGGAGGCGATCAGGAAGGCAAAGAATGGCGCCTTGACCATACCCACCAGGAAGTGCCGAACGCTAATGTCCGATTGCAGTAGCGAGAGGAACATCGCTGGCGATATATCCAGCGACACTGCACACACCACGGCACCGCCGATAATCCCGGAGAGCATCGCGAGAAAGGTCAGGATCGGCAGCGAAACCAATAGTGCCAATACGCGAGGGACCACCAGCAGCTCGACAGGGCTCAGACCGAGGGTACGGATAGCGTCTATTTCCTCGTTGGCCTTCATCGAACCGATTTGCGCGGTGAAGGCACTGGCCGTTCGCCCGGCCATCAGGATCGCAGTCAACAACACGCCGAACTCACGCAGGAAAGAGAACGCCACCAGATCCACGGTAAAGATGCTGGCACCGAATTTTTGCAGTACCGTCGCGCCAAGGAACGCCACCACGGCGCCGACCAGGAAGGTCAGCAGCGCCACGATAGGCGCGGCATCAAGGCCGGTCTGCTCGATGTGCGAGATCACCGAGGTCATCCGCCAGCGTTTTGGGCGAAATGAATTCAGCACCAGTGTCTCTAGAACCAGGCCAACAAAACCAAGCAGTTGCAGGGTGTCCAGCCAAACCGCATCCACCGCCTTGCCGATGCGCATGAGTAACTGAATGCCCACCGCCTCTTCCGGCTCTTTGGCAGGTATACAAAAATCATGCATCGAGGACTGAATGGTTTGCAGCAAGGCGCGGCTGGCGGTTGGCAGTTCCGGGGCGTCCACGGCCAGTTGTCCCAGCCGGTCTGCGCCCAGCAACTCCACCAACAACGAAGCGCCTGCGGTATCGAGGGCGCTCAGCAGAGTCAGGTCGACGGGGGTCGTGGCGTCGTACTGCCCGAACAGCGCGCTCGTCTGCTGCTTGAGGTCGCGGTAATGTGCCAGCGTCCAGTCGCCCGAGATTCGCAGGCTCGGGGGGCTGCTCGACGTGTCAACGAGGGCGATGCCAGCCGAAGACGGCGCACTGCCGGCCAGAGAGGGTGTGGTCATAAGCTCCGAGCTTAGTAGGTTTGCCCTGGATTGGATTGCGCTGGATCATCGGCTGAGGGTTTTATACCCAGAGGGTCGCCAGCCGAGTGCGTGACAGGTGCCTGGTCGGTGTCTGTGACGAGAAACCGCAGCACACCGATCATCTGACCATCTTCAGTCAGCACCCTCACCTGCCAGCGCCCGGTGGGGTCGGCCGGGAAATTCTGTTTGCGGGTCCAGGCACGATAGCCTTCCTTGCGCCCACCGTGGATATCCAGGGCGATTCGATCGACCTCTTTACCGTTTTGTCGCCAGACATGGTAAATCCGTTCATCCAGCCCGCGCGGTGCATTGATTGCGGTGTAGGCATACAACCCACTGTTGCGTACCTGGCGGGCGCTGACCTCTTTCAGGCTTTCACCCGGCGTCCGGTTCTGGTTATCAAAATCAGTGCTGACCGCGACTTCAGTCAACCACAAGGTCGCCGGTGGTACCCACGAACGCAGAAACCAGCCAGCGCCGCCGATAACCAGCGTCACTGCCAGTAATAACACGCCGCGCCGCCAATGGTTGATCGGGAAGCTCGACACCAGGCTGGGAAATGACAGCAGCATGGCGATACCCAATGACAGCTTGTAACTCTCGGCGGTGGTCAGGTGCAGAATGATCGGTAACGCGGTGAGCAGCGCGGCGAATAAGGTCAGCGTGTGCAGCGCAAGAAACAACCAGCGCTTGGGCGCCAGCCATTTGTAATACAGCGGGTCAGTGATCGAAATCAGTGCCGCCGCGCCCAGTAGACTGGTGAACACCAGCTGGCCGCTGTTCCAGGTGGTGGTAATGAAGAAAAACGGCAATACGAAAAACAGACTTTCCTGGTGGATCATCTGAGTGCCATAGCGCAACAGCGGCGGCGGAATTTCGCGTTTGAAGATTTTAGTGAACAGCTGCATCACGCTGTTCTCGAACATCAGCCACAGCCAGCTGACCAGCATGATGACCGCAATCCAGGTGGCCAGAGCTTCTTGACGATCTACCAAAATGAAGCTGCTGATACCTGAAGCAAAACCGAAGAGCGCAATCAACCCTGGATAGCGCTTCATCAAATCCAGTATTCGCGTTACGTAATGGTTCCAGTCAGGCATTCGGCAGTTCACTGTGTATGTAGGAAAAATCCTCGACAGGATACCAATGCTGTTCGGTTAGCGGTCATCCCCGTGCAGGCTGTGTGAAAACTCCAGGCTCAATCCCCGTCAGCGAATTCATTCGCGAGCGCGGACCGCCCGGTATCGCCACAACAACAGCATCAGGGTAAACAACACAAGGGTCCCCGCCACCACCTCATACAATCCGTTGTAACCCAGCAACGGTTTTTCCACGCGGACATAGCCCGGCTGCGCGAGCAATTGACGCATCGCCCGGTTGGCGGTATCGAGACTGACGGCCCTGATCTGCTTTGCTGGGTCTGTCAGGTGCCCATCCTCGTAGTCGTTCAACGATCCCCAATAGTAATCGGCCAGCGCGCTATTGCCCTGGGCAGCCCACGCCTGTTTGTCGATGGCAGCCTGTTGCAGGCGGGAGAAGGTCGCGGGGTCGAGCCCGTCTTTTTGCAGGTGCTCGCTCAATTCACGCATTACGCGTTCTGCCTGATCGACATCATCACGGCCAAGGTCTGCGTTCAGGCTGAGAAAACCGGTGTCGCCGAAGACTTCCCGTTCGCTCCAGGGTCCGTAAGAAAGGCTGTGCTCGAGCCGCAACTGGCGGTAGAGCGCCCAATCCAGATAGCTTTTGACCAGCTCCCAGGTCTCATCGTGCTGCTGTTCAAGCTGCGGCTCAGGGAAAAACCAGTGCAGACGCGCGCCCTCACCCACCCAGCCTTTTATCAGGCTGCGTTCGGTTTCTGCGGTATGGCTGATGTGCGCGAGCGGGATGTGTTCGCTCGGTTCGGCTGCGATGAGTTGGCCGTAGGTGCGCACCAGATAGGCCGGCAGGAGCCGGTCCAGATCGCCGACGATAATCAGCGTCATGTTGTTCGCGGCATACCAACTGTTGCGTATTTTCTCGACCTGCTTGAGGGTCAGCGACTCGACATCGGGTCGTTCGGCACATTTGAGGCCCAACTCGACCGCCAGTTGTTTACTGGCGTTGTGACCGAGGTCTTGATGATCGAGCCAGCGTTGCAGGTGCGAGTAATGGCCGCCGTCCTCGCGCTCGACGATACGTTTGGCGGTGTTCAGGGCATTTTCATCGATGCGACTGCGGGTCAATACGGCCATCAACAAATCAAGAACCTTACGCTGGTTTCTCGCGGGCGCTTCGATCACAAAGGTCGTGTCGGCACTGCTGGTGAAAGCGTTCCACTCACCGCCCAGCGCCTGCATGCGCTCCTCAAGCCCCCCTTCCCCTTGATCATCAATACCGCTGAACAAAAGATGCTCAAGCAGGTGCGGTAATTCCTTGTTGGCGCAATTGAAGTCATCGAAGCCAATACCGACGACCAGTCGAATAGCGACATGGCCTTTTTCATTGCCCGGCTTGAGCAGTAATTGCAGGCCATTGGGCAGGTCGTAGCCTTCGACTTGATAACGGTCGAAGGCTATTGACGGGCTGGCAGTCAGAAGCAGGCAAACAAACAGCAGACAACGCATAAAACGAGCTTCCTTGCGGGCCGATATGTTTAACAGACTTCAATGAGCCGAGGTCGTTCACATTGGTTGGTCGGGCAAGGGTTCGCTGGACAGTGCACCCGTTTCCGCGGTTTCGAGGACGGCATAGGCGCTGCTGCAGAACAGCGAGTTGAGCCGTTTCATGTCGCCAATCATCTCCAGGTGCAGCGAGCTGGTTTCGATACTTTGCACCACTTTGCGTTGTAAGCGACTGACGTGGGCATGTGCCAGACGTCGCTCCTGAGCGCGGAAGCGGCGCTTCTCACGCAATAATTGGCGGGCGCTTTCGGGGTCGGCGCTGACGAAGACTGACAGGCCAAGGCGCAAGTTCAACAGCAATTGACTGTGCAGCCCCGTCAGTTCTTCCAGGCCTACCTCGGAGAACGAGCGGCGTTGCGAGGTCTTCTGTTGCTGGACCTTGCGCAGCATGCGTTCGATCAGATCGCTGGCCAGCTTGAGGTTGATCGCCAGCTCGATAATTTCTGCCCAGCGTCGGCTGTCCTGCTCGCCCAGGTCTTCCCGAGGCATCTGCGCCAGATAGAGTTTGATCGCGTTGTACAGCGCTTCGGCATCGTCGTTGAGGCGCCGCATTTCCAGGGTGACCGCCGTTTGCGTACCGCGCAGCACCCCGTGCATGGCGTCGAGCATGCTTTCGACCAGATCGCCCAGGCGTAGGGTCTCGCGCACGGCATTGGTCAGCGCCAGGCTTGGCGTTGCCAACGCCGTGGCGTCCAGATGCCGGGGTTTTGCCACGCCGTTGGTGTCGGGGCGTTCAGGCAATAGCCACGTGCACACCCGGGCCATGGGGCTGACGCTGGGTAACATCAGCAGGCAGCGCAGGGTGTTGTAGGTCAGGTGGAAGCTGATCACCAGGCTCTGGGCGCTGAAGTTCAGCGTATCCATCCACTTCACCAGCGGGTCCAGTATGGGAATGATCAGCAGCAGGCCGATCAGCTTGTACAGCAAGCTGCCAAGCGCAACCTGGCGCCCGGCGACGTTTTGCATGCTGGTACTCAGGAATGCCAGCAGGCCGCTGCCGATATTTGCCCCGATCACCAAACCGATCGCGACTGGCAGGCTGATGATTTCCGCGCCAGCCAGGGTCGCAGTTAACAGCACGGCAGCAAGGCTGGAGTAGGAAATCAGCGCGAACATTGCCCCGATGAGGGCGTCGAGCAGGAGGTCTCCGGTCAATGAGGCGAACAGTACCTTCACGCCCGCTGCCTGGGTAATGGGCGACGCAGCCGTGACGATCAGTTGCAGGGCCAGAATGATCAGGCCAAGGCCGATACCCACCCGCCCGAGTTGCCCGGCTCGGGTTTGCTTGCGCGACAGAAAAAAGATCACGCCGAGGAAAATCAGCAGTGGCGACAACCAGGACAAATCGAGCGTCAGCACCCGCGCCATCAGCGCGGTGCCGACGTCCGCACCGAGCATGATTGCCAGTGCCGGGGCTAAGGCCATTAGCCCTTGGCCGACGAAGGAAGTGACAAGCATCGCCGTGGCGTTACTGCTTTGCACCAGCGCAGTGACGAGGATCCCGGCGACGAAAGCCAACGGGCGCCTGGACATGTTCTGGCTAAGTACGCGACGCAATTGGGAGCCGTATACGCGGAGGATGCCGGTACGGACGATGTGCGTGCCCCAGATCAGCAAGGCAACGGCAGAAAGCAAATTGAGCAGGGTTAGCATACAAAGGCCCCCTGAGGTCACCCAAGCCGGGTGAGGATTAAAAGTGCAGCGTGTAGCGAACGAAGCGATGTAACCGAAGCGTTTTAGCGCTCACCTAAGCTTTAGTCGGCTTATGGCCTTGGCGCCAGCATCGCATAGGCAATACACGCCTTGAAACAAAACCGTCATAAATCAGTAGATTGAAAGTTCATAAAAAAACGGGGCACTCAATGCCCCGTTTGTTTTCAAGCGGTGCAGTTACTGACCAGGGATGTCCTTGCGCAGTTTGACCGGCTCGCTTTGTTTCTTCTTTTTCGCCATTTCGGTGCGCATCTTGATGTTGATGGCTTCTACCGCCAGCGAGAACGCCATGGCGAAATACACGTAGCCTTTAGGTACATGCACGCCGAACGATTCGGCAATCAGCACGGTACCGACCACCGTCAGGAAGGACAGCGCCAGCATCTTCAGTGATGGGTGCTTGTCTATGAAGTTACTGATGGCGCCTGCGCACGCCATCATCACCAGCACGGCGACGACGATGGCAGCAATCATGACGGGCACGTGAGAGACCATGCCGACCGCAGTGATCACCGAGTCCAGGGAGAACACGATGTCGATGATCGCGATCTGGATGATGGTGTAGAAGAACTGGCCGCCCTTGCCTTTGGGCTCGTCGACGACTTCGTCTTCACCTTCCAGGCCGTGGTAGATCTCTTGGGAGCTTTTCCACAGCAGGAACAGGCCACCGAAGAACAGGATCAGGTCACGGCCGGAAAAACCCTTGCCGAAGACCTCGAACAGATCTGCGGTAAGGCGCATGACCCAGGCAATCGACAGTAACAGCAGGATACGCGTGATCATGGCCAGCGCCAGGCCGAAAATTCGGGTGCGCGGCTGCATGGCTTTGGGCATGCGGCTGACCAGAATCGAGATCATGATGATGTTGTCGATGCCCAGGACGATCTCCAGGGCAGTCAGCGTGAAAAAGGCAACCCAGATTTCCGGGTTGGTCAGCCATTCCATAGGTATTCCTTTATGCGGTTAATACCCCTATGTTACCCCGCCTCACGGGCCAACCCCGGTGGTGAGGGGTAACAACGGGATGAATCGAGTGCGTTATAGACTGCTGAAGAGCGGGAAAATCCCCATCAGTAAGGCGGCAAACATTATGCACAGGCAGACCAGCACTGCCCACTTCAAGGTAAAGCGCTGATGGTCACCGAATTCGATGCCGGCCAGTGCCACTAACAAGTAGGTTGAAGGCACCAGCGGGCTGAGCAAATGCACGGGTTGGCCAACGATAGACGCACGGGCCATTTCCACTGGGCTAATGCCGTAATGGCTGGCTGCCTCAGCGAGAATCGGTAACACCCCGTAATAAAAAGCATCGTTTGACATGAAAAATGTGAACGGCATGCTGACCAGCGCGGTGATGACGGCCAGATAAGGGCCGAGGGCATCGGGGATGACGGCCAACAGGCTTTTGGACATGGCGTTGACCATGCCGGTGCCCGACAGAATACCGGTGAAGATGCCTGCCGCAAAAATCAGCCCAACCACCGCTAGAACGCTACCCGCGTGTGCGGCGATGCGGTCTTTCTGCGCTTGCAGGCAGGGGTAGTTGACGATCATGGCAATACTGAACGCGACCATGAACAACACAGGCAGGGGTAGCAGGCCGGCGATCAGGGCCGCCATCAGGGCCAGGGTCAGGGCGCCGTTGAACCAGATCAACTTGGGCCGGCGCGCTTCCGGGAACTGCGAAACGCTGATTTCGCTGTGGTCGACGTCATCGTCCGACAGGTGCAGTTCACCCAGGCGAGCGCGCTCGCGTTTACCGTAGGCATAAGCAATCAGCAGGATCGCCACCACACCTGCCAGCATGGCCGGGATCATTGGTACGAAGATATCCGAAGGGTCGACATGCAGCGCACTGGCAGCACGCGCGGTTGGGCCGCCCCACGGGGTCATGTTCATCACGCCGCCAGCCAGAATGATCAAGCCCGCCATGATGCGCGGGCTCATGCCCACGCGGGCGTACAGCGGCAGCATGGCGGCCACGCAGATCATGTATGTCGTCGCGCCATCACCGTCGAGGGACACCACCAGCGCCAGCACGGCGGTGCCCACCGAGACTTTGACCGGATCGCCCTTGACCAGTCTGAGGATCAGGCGCACTGCCGGGTCGAACAGGCCCGAGTCGATCATCAAGGCGAAATACAGGATGGCAAACATCAACATCACGCCGGTTGGCGCTAGCTTGGTGATGCCTTCGAGCATCATCGGGCCGATGCCGGTAGCGAAACCACCGAACAAGGCAAATGCGATAGGTACAAGGATCAGCGCAATCAGTGCTGACAGGCGTTTGCTCATGATCAGGTACATGAACGTGACGACCATGGCGAAGCCGAGGAAGGTCAACATAGAGATACTCCAGATGTAGCGCGACGTGAGGAAGGCGAACCGAGCGAATCAGCGCTGGGTGGGCGGCGCGTGGAGTACAAGGGGGAATGGTGCGAAGAGAGGGGTAGTAGAGGGCATGAGAATCACCATGGTTGTTAACGCTTATTGTTGTTTACTGGGCCGGGTGACGTTGAAAACGCATGCCCTGGCTGACCGGTCTGTTGCCGGTGGTGGTGCGATCCTAAAGCGGTAAGCTTTCAGCCAGCTTTCGTCGAACAAACATCTGACGCGTTGCCGTTTCGTTGAAGGCGCAACCGTGGCGTGCCACAAGGGTTTCAATTTCATGTGATCTGAGAAGGAGCACGCTTGATGAGTCAGTCTCACACCGGTGGGTGCCATTGCGGCAGTCTGCGTTATCAGTTCAACGCCCCGCTGCAGGACATCGCCCACTGTCACTGTTCTATTTGCCGACGGGTTTCGGGTGGGCTCGTGACGACTTGGATTACGGTGCCGCTCACGTCGTTCGAGTGGCTGGTGGGCAGCCCGGCGTCTTACGACTCTGGTCCGACCTGTGTGCGTTATTTCTGCGCCAACTGCGGCGCACAGTTGGCGTTGTTCACCCGCAAAACGCCGGACAGCATGGACGTCACGGTCGCCACGCTGGATCACCCGGAGCAGGCCCCGGCAGCTCGGCATATCTGGACCGCCAATCGATTGCCGTGGTTGCATCTGGATGAGCATTTGCCTGAAGAGCGTGAGGAGTCGTTGTAGGTTTAACGCCTATGTTGCAGGACTAAGGCAGTTCCAGCCCACCTGCGGCCTTGTGCAACGTGCGCAGGTGGTCGCTGATCTGTTTGAGGTTGTCTTCGTTGGCGGCGATTTCTGCGGCGCGTTCGGGTTCAAGCAATGCGCGGACTTCTTTGTCCAGATCACCGGTCAAACGCTGCAATTGCTTCTGACGCTGGCTGCTTTCGTCTTCCAGGCGCTGCCATTCGCTGGCTTGGGGCAAGCCGTAGCCGCCGCTGTCGAGCAATTCTGCCGGGCGACTGAGGAAGCCGCTGCTGGCGAGAATTTCCCGCAAGGTGCCGGTCGCCTTGGAGACGCCGCCATCCTTCTGCTCCCTGGCACTGAGGTAGCGTTGCTTGACCTCCTCCTGGGCCAGTAACAGTTCTCGACGCAAGCTGGCTTGCTCCAGCAACAGCATCGCTGCACTGGTGCGCAAATCGGCACTGGCAAACCACTCACGCCGCTCCTTGGAGGGCACCCCCAACCAGTCTTCTACCGTGGTCTGTTTGATCGGCAACTGTTTTTTGAGCACGTCGAACATCGCCTGATAGCGGTCGCGATAGGAATCGAAACGATACCCTAGGCGCAATGCCTCTCGCGGGTCTTTCAGTACGCTGGTGTCAGCCAATCCACGTGCATTGAGCACTTCCAGCAGCCCATTGGGGATAATGCTGTCCAGACCTTTGAGGCGTGGGTCATCGGTGCCACTGCGCAGCAGTTTCAGGGTTTCCACAGCGCAGTTGTTCGATATGAAGTAGTAGTTGCCGTCGTAACTCCAGTGCATCTCGGCCGCGTGCTCGACCAGGTCGTTGATTTGCGGCCGGGACAAATTCATCGGCACCGAGGCCAGGCTGCGCAGTTCGGTCTTGGTGTATTCGTCGATCACCTGGCCCAGCGGCAGGACGAACAAGCGCGACGGGTACACGCCGGTCAGACCGTCCCAACTGGAAAGCTGCACGTCGCCGACGAAGGCGCGGTAAGACAACACCAGGTGTTGATCCAGGTCCAGACGGCAATCCGGGCCACGAGGGCGTCCAGGTTTGCAGATCACCAGCCGCAACATGCTATGACCCCAGCGGCTGACCCAGTTCTGGTTGGCCTCGGCCAGCAGGTAGTCGACGGCGTACACGCGCTCGGGGTCGATTGTGCCCAGAGGTTGACGGCCAAAGTCGCTGCCGGCGTTAAGGAACGGGAAGGACGTCCGGCACTCACTCCTGGCTGAGGGGGCCCAGTCGAAATGTTCTTTGTAGTACGCGTACAGCGCGGGACGACGGCAGGGGTAGTCCGGATCGAGGAGGAAATACTCCATGTTGACCGCGACGAACTCACGCGGGTTGCTGATTTCGTAGATGTCCGGACTACGGGCGACCTGGCGGTTGTGTTCCTCACGCTCGCCCCTGCGGCCGACGTATTGCTGCCAGCCGGCGAGGTCGAGCAGCCTCGGATCGTCGCTGAGGGTGAAGCGCCGGGCCGTTTGACCACGGCAGCGGTCGGGCAAACCAATCTTGCCCAGGCTATTGGCCTGACGCTGGCAATTGAGGATCAGCGAACGCTCGGCACCCGGCCATAGCGTGGCGCGATCATAGATATGGGTAAGTTCATGCAGCACAGTGGCGAGCATTTCCCGGCGTACTGTGCCGTGGGGGCGATTGGTTTTCTGGGTGGCCGCTGAGCCATCGGTCAGACCGGCCAGCAGATTGCTGTTCAAGTCGAGCTGATAGGGACCTGACGCTTGTCCGTATGCGTTGCTCGGCAGGTCTGCAGACCAACGAACGTCGATACGGCGGTCCAGTTGCTCGATGAAGCGCGGCGGCAAGGCCTGCAGGGCTTCATCGAGCAGTGTCTGGCTGGCTTGTTGCTGCGCCGGAGTGAGTCTGTCAGCGTTGAGCGACAGACTCAATGCGGCTGCGGCGCTGTTGCCGACCAGCAACAGCATTGAGGCCAGCAGCCAACCTGTGAGGCGCCTCACAGAGCAAGAATGGCTTCGGCCAGCGTTTGGTCACTGGCGTCTCGGGCTTCAGGCAGGCGAGCACGCAAGGTGTCGAACGCGGCCTCAAGCTGCACTCCGCGAATATCGCCTTTGCTGGCAACGTAGCTGGCAGCATCATCTTTGGCCTGGATCACGACTTTTGAGTCGCGGGTCGAGGTGGTGGTGTCAGAGGTGAAATCAATACTGCGGCCGAAGGCGCGGACGACAATGTTACTGGTTGCCTTCACAGTTTGAGCTTGAGCTACACCGGCCAACAACAAGAGGCCGAGGGCGGTAGCAATGAGCGGGGTACGCATGAAATGTCTCCGGAATACAAAAGATACAACATGATTATTGGACGAGGATTGCCTGCGCCAGTTCAAGATCACTGGCACGAAATTCTGGCTGGGTCTGACGGTGCTCTTCACGTAAAAAAGCCAACGCCGATTCAAGCTGTGCTCCTCGCAGTTGGCCATCACTGGCTATAAACGCTGCAGCATCATCCTGGGCGGCAAGTATCAGTTTATTGTCGAAGGGGGCGGAGGTCACTTTGCTGGTGACAAATCCGCTGGCGACCAGATTTTGTGTGGTCAGGTCAAACGCCTGGGCCTGGAGACTCCAAGTCAGGGCAACGAACAGAAGCAACAGAAAACGCATGGGTCGAAATAGCCAATAATTCGAGCGGCGAAGGCTAGCGTAATGCCCGGAGCAGAGCCAGCCCGACAGTTGCGGGCTAGCCGATTAGCCTCGAACGACGCTCGTTAGAGGGCCAGAATCGCTTGCGCCAGCTGAGTATCGGTGGCGCTGAGCTGAGGAGCCTGTTGGCGGATATGCGCCAGGGCGCCTTCCAGGTGTACACCACGGATGTCACCTTGGCTGGCGACAAAACTGGCCGCGTCGTCACGTGCCGCAAGAACGATTTTGTCATCCTTGAGCGACGACGAGACTTTGGACGTTGCATTGCTGGAGGCATCGAGCGCGCGGACTACAGCATCGGTGGTGACGACAAAACTCGAAGCGCTGGCGCCGGTAGCGACAGCCAGCAGGACTACAGCGCTAAGTAGGCGTAGGCGGGACATGATGAACTCCAATGACTGAAAGAGGTGAGCTAAGCACGCCCAAGCCTATCGCAGCGGCGCTGTACGCACCATCCTGCGTCAGCTCCAGTGCATAGTTAGCGACAATCGGCGCTTCTGTGGGGGTGTTATGTGGTTGAGAAGTAAGCAGAAAACAACTGTAGCGGTGGATTGAAGTGATTTGCAAACTGTACTTGTAGACTGTCTGGTCGTTCGTTTCTCAGCCTGATTCCGGATCTCTGAAATGACAAAACCCGTCGGCAGTTACCTGCGACGGGTCTTGTATGGAGCAATTCGGGTTGCTGGAGGGAGACCTATGGTCTGAGACCAGCGAGCGCTAGCTTAGCGCCAGAACGGCTTGCTCAACTCTTCGTAACGTTGCGATTCGCTAATCCCGGCGTCAGCCAGCAAACGTGCGTCCAGACGAGCCAGTTGGTGGCGGCTGGAGATGCGACGCTGCCAAAGCATCAGGTTGGCGAAAGCGCGAAGAGGCCATGCAGCTTTAGCGGTTGAAGCGGTATTTTCGTAGAACAGGTCGGAACTGAGTGTACGTTCCATGATGACTTCCTTCCGCTTGTGGCGGGTTTAGATAGTGGCTTGACTGGTGCCAATCTTCCTCCCTCTTGGCCAGTCCCTCCAGACACAGTTCACTTCAATTGTGCTGGTCCAGTTAACTGTTTATAGGGACTGTTTTGTTCGTATTTGGGGTAACTGTACTGGTCTGCACTTTAATGGCGCATTTTCGTGCTAATCAGGGGGTTTTTTCGATTTGAAAGCCTGGAAATGACCGGTACAGCAGTACAGTTTTCTGATTTAAGGGAAACATTGGGGTAGCTGACAGCACGAAAAAATCGTTGTCAGCTACCCACTCCAAAATCAGAGAGGCTGCATGCGCCCTGTTTCTTCCAGATTGATGTGCCAGCTGAGTGCTTCGCGCAGTACGTGTGGAGTGTGACCACCTATTTTGCAGGCTGCCGCGAAGTAGGCGTTGAGTGCTTCGCGATAATCCGGGTGCACACAGTTGTCGATAATCACCCGTGCGCGCTCCCGTGGTGCCAGGCCGCGCAAGTCAGCCAGGCCTTGCTCGGTCACCAGGATATCCACGTCATGTTCAGTGTGATCGACATGGCTGACCATCGGCACAACGCTGGAGATCGCACCGCCCTTGGCAATAGACTTGGTGACAAAAATCGCCAAGTGCGCGTTACGGGCAAAATCTCCCGAACCGCCAATGCCATTCATCATCCGCGTGCCGCAGACGTGGGTGGAGTTGACGTTGCCGTACAGGTCGAATTCCAGTGCGGTGTTGATGCCGATAATCCCCAGGCGGCGAATGACCTCAGGATGGTTTGAGATCTCCTGTGGACGCAGCACCAGCTGTGGCTTGTAGTGCTCCAGCTTGTTGAACACTTCGTCGTGCTTGGCGGCAGACAAGGTGATGGAGCTGCCAGATGCAAAGATCAGTTTGCCGGAGTCGAACAAGTCAAATGTCGAATCCTGAAGCACTTCGGAGTACATGGTCATGTCATGGAACGGTGAGTCCAGCAGACCGTGCATCACTGCGTTGGCGATGGTGCCAATGCCTGCCTGAAGTGGCATCAGGCTGTTGGTCAACCGATCTGCGCGCACTTCGCTTTTGAAAAACTCCACCAAGTGGCTGGCGATAGCCTGTGTTTCTTCGTCAGGTGGCAGGACTGTCGAGTGCGAGTCAGGTTGATTGCTGATCACAATGCCGATGATCTTCGCCGGGTCGATCTGCACGGCGTGGCTGCCGATGCGGCTGTCAGGCTTCAGTACCGGGATCGGCAGGCGGGTTGGACGGTAGCTTGGGATGTAGATGTCGTGCAGGCCTTCCAGCTCAAGTGGCTGAGCAAGGTTGATCTCGACGATCACTTCTTTGGCCAGAATGGCGAAGCTGGCTGAGTTGCCCACCGAAGTACTCAGGATCAGATGCCCTTCTTCGGTGATGGCCACGCATTCGATCACAGCCAGGTCAACGGCTTTGATCTGGCGGTTACGTAACTGCTCAACGGTGTCGGACAGATGCTGATCGATAAACATCACCGAGCCATCGTTGATTGCTTTGCGCAGGGTGCTGTCGACCTGAAACGGCATGCGACGGGACAGCACACCGGCTTCGGTCAATTGTTTATCGAGGTCATTGCCGAGGCTGGCGCCGGTCATCAGGCTGATTTTCAGCGGAGACACTTTGGCGCGCTCGGCCAGTGCCTGAGGCACAGCCTTGGCTTCGCCTGCACGGGTAAAGCCGCTCATACCGACGGTCATGCCGTCCTGGATCAGGGCTGCGGCATCTGCCGCGCTCATCACCTTGTTGAGCAGAGAAGGCAAGCGGATACGGTCACGGTACATGGATTTTCATCTCGGGCGGTGGAAGCAAGACCTGCAGTCTAGTGAGTTGAGCATTTTTCGTCCCGCTACCATGGTCGCATTCACGTGCTCTAATTATAGTGCGTGATGTAAAACACCGTTGTGACAGATGTAAAAATCCCCGGCGATTTCGGTGCCAGGGATTGTTTTGAAGCGTGCACTTGCAGCGTGCCAGTATCGAAGCGTTATTCGATGGCTTTGACCATGTCCTCAATCACTTTCTTGGCATCGCCGAACACCATCATGGTTTTGTCCAGGTAGAACAGTTCGTTGTCCAGGCCTGCATAGCCGCTGGCCATAGAGCGCTTGTTGACGATCACGGTCTTGGCTTTGTAAGCCTCAAGGATCGGCATCCCGGCAATTGGCGATTTAGGGTCATTCTTCGCTGCCGGGTTGACCACGTCGTTGGCGCCCAGCACCAGAACCACGTCAGCCTGGCCGAACTCGGAGTTGATGTCCTCCATCTCGAACACCTGGTCGTAAGGCACTTCTGCCTCGGCCAGCAGTACGTTCATGTGCCCCGGCATCCGCCCTGCAACCGGATGAATGGCGTACTTCACCGTGATGCCACGATGGGTGAGCTTCTCTGTGAGCTCCTTTAGTGCGTGTTGCGCCCGAGCCACTGCCAAGCCATAGCCTGGAACGATGATCACCGTGTCGGCGTTGCTCAGGAGGAAGGTGGCGTCATCTGCCGAACCGGATTTGACCGGCCGCGCTTCTTTGTCACCCGCTGGGCCCGCCGCGTCCGCATGACCGCCGAAGCCGCCGCCGATGACGTTGAAGAACGAGCGGTTCATCGCCTTGCACATGATGTACGAGAGGATTGCACCCGAAGAGCCCACCAGCGAACCGGCGATGATCAGCATCGAGTTGTTCAGCGAGAAACCGATCCCTGCCGCTGCCCAGCCCGAATAGCTGTTTAGCATCGACACCACGACCGGCATGTCTGCGCCGCCGATAGGGATGATCAGCAGCACGCCGAGAACGAACGCCAACGCCAGCATCAGGGCGAACGCATTCAGATTGCCGCTCACTATAAAGATGACGCCAAACGTCAGTGTCGCCAGGCCAATGGCCAGGTTAAGTTTATGCTGGCCGGCAAACTGTACGGGTGCGCCCTGGAACAGGCGGAATTTGTACTTGCCCGAGAGCTTGCCGAAAGCGATCACCGAACCGGAGAAAGTGATGGCGCCAATGGCGGCCCCGAGGAACAGTTCCAGACGGTTGCCCGCTGGAATGGCGTCACCCAGGTGCCGAACGATGCCCAGCGATTGCGGCTCGACGACGGCTGCGATGGCGATGAACACAGCTGCCAGGCCGATCATGCTGTGCATGAAGGCGACCAGTTCCGGCATCTTGGTCATTTCAACGCGCTTGGCCATGATCGAACCGGCCGTGCCGCCGACCAACAGGCCAAAGATGATGTAGCCAATGCCGGGGGCGGCCATCTCGGAGCCGAGTTTGTAGACCAGGCCAACGGTGGTGATCACTGCCAGCGCCATGCCGAGCATGCCGAACAGGTTGCCGCGTCGCGATGTGGTGGGGTGAGACAAGCCCTTGAGCGCCTGAATGAAGCAGATCGAGGCGATCAGGTACAGCGTAGTGACCAGATTCATGCTCATGGCTTCTGCACCTCAACCTTGGCTTTGGGTGCTTTTTTCTTGAACATTTCCAGCATGCGTCGGGTGACCAGGAAGCCACCGAACACATTCACGGCAGCCAGCGTCACCGCCAGGGTGCCCATGGTCTTGCCCAGCGGCGTTACGGTCAGCGCGGCGGCCAACATGGCGCCGACGATGACAATGGCCGAGATGGCGTTAGTCACGGCCATCAGTGGCGTGTGCAGTGCAGGCGTTACGTTCCAGACCACGTGATAACCGACATAAATCGCCAGCACGAAGATGATCAGGTTGTAGATGCCAGGGGAGATCAGCTCTTCCATTATTTTTATCCTTAGCCGTTCTTGCGGATGACTTGGCCGTCGCGGCACATCAGGCACGCGGCGACGATGTCGTCTTCGAGATTGATCTGCAGCTGCCCTTCAGGGGTGAACAGCAGCTTCATGAAGTCCAGCAGGTTGCGTGCGTAGAGCGCAGAGGCATCAGCCGCGACCATCGCAGGCAGGTTGGTATAGCCGACGATGGTCACGCCGTGTGCGCTGACTACTTGATCGGCCACGGTCAGTGGGCAGTTGCCGCCCTGAGCCGCCGCAAGATCAATGACGACCGAGCCTGGTTTCATCTGCGCGACGGTCTCGGCGCTGAGCAGCACAGGCGCCTTGCGACCCGGAATCAACGCGGTGGTGATCACGATGTCGGCCAGTTTGGCGCGCTCGTGGACCGCGACGGCCTGGCGTTGCATCCAGCTGGCCGGCATCGGCCGGGCGTAACCGCCGACGCCGACCGCGCATTCACGCTCTTCGTCAGTCTCGTAAGGCACGTCGACGAACTTGGCGCCGAGGGATTCGATTTGTTCCTTCACCGCAGGACGCACGTCGGATGCTTCGATCACCGCGCCCAGACGCTTGGCGGTGGCAATCGCCTGCAGCCCCGCTACACCGGCACCAAGGATCAGCACGCGGGCGGCCTTCACGGTACCTGCAGCAGTCATCAGCATCGGCATGAAGCGCGGATAGTGATGCGCGGCCACCAGCACGGCTTTATAGCCGGCGATGTTGGCTTGCGAGGACAGCACGTCGAGGCTTTGCGCGCGCGAGGTACGCGGCGCGGCTTCAAGGGCGAAGGCGGTAATGCCGCACTCTGCCATCTTGCCAATCGTTTCGTTGTTGAACGGATTGAGCATGCCCACGACGATCGTGCCGCTCTTGATGTGGGTCAGCTCGCTGTCGCTGGGTGCGACAACTTTGAGAATCAGCTCGGCACCGAAGGCATCCGTGGCGCTACCAATGGTGGCGCCCGCCGCTTCATAGGCACTGTCCGGAACACTGGCAGTGACGCCTGCGCCGCTTTGCACAGTGACCCGATGGCCTTGGCCGATCAGCTTCTTAATGGTTTCCGGGGTTGCGGCAACCCGCGTTTCACCCGCATGGGTTTCGAGAGGAATACCAATGTGCACGTTATATCTCCTGCGTAATCTTTTTATCTTGTTATCTATTTTAAATAGGCCAGCGCACTACGGATGGTGCTGCCGGGGCGTCAGATCAGCGCGATCCCGCCGTGAAAGGCGGGGGCGGCATTTTGCAGGCGAAGTTTGATCCCTTCAACAAGTTCTGAACTGTGACTGAATATTAACTACAAGTCACCCTGTGACTCAATGTCGCAAGGCCAGGGCTAACGCTCATGATTGCCGGGCCCGCAGGGACTTTTAATGAGGTTTAATAAAATTCAGGATTCGCAGTGTGAATAACCCTACGGTGCTTTAACTCAAGCTGCAGTCCGCGGTTTCAGGCTTTTTGAGCCATTACCGATGCCATCCGTACAGTTGATGTAAAAGCGATATATTCGTACATCTGTAGGCGTCTCTAGCAGCTGACTACAAGGTCAGTTAATGGCTGCGGGCCGCTCGGTGATTAGCGCATAGCTATGAGCCTGTCCCACGAGCCAGTCGCGAAATGCGCGTAAAGACGCTGATTCCACCTTTCGCTCCGGAATCATCAGGTAATAGGCCTTGATACTCGATAGCGCGTGGGTGTTGGCAATGACCAAGCGCTTCTCGGCCAGTTCGCGCTGGATCAGGAAGGGCGGAATCAAGGCAATCCCCATCTCGTGCATGGCGGCTTGGGCAAGCATGGAGAATAGCTCGTAACGCGGCCCTGTCATGTCGCGGGGAATATTCAGGTTCAGAGAGCCGAACCACTGGCGCCAGGCATAGGGGCGTGTGGTTTGTTGCAGCAAAGGTAATTCAGCAATTGCCTGTGCGCTCAGCGTGTCGAAATTGCCCAAAAGATTGGGGCTGCACACCGGCATCGGGTTTTCCCCCATCAGCCGATGTGACTCGGTACCGGACCAGTCCGCGTCACCAAAATAGATCGCTGCGTCGAAGTCGGTGTCGGCAAACAGAAATGGCCGCGTGCGGTTGGTGAGATTGACCGTTACGTCGGGATGGCATTGCTGGAAATCCTTGAGTCGCGGCAGCAACCACTGAGTGCCAAAGGTCGGCACAACCGCCAGCTCAATCACGTTAGCGCCCTGCTGACCCATGACCGATAGCGTGTCACGCTCGACCGCATCCAGTTGTGTTGCCACGCGACGACTATAAGAAAGCCCGGCTTCGGTCAGTTTCACGCCGCGGCGTGAGCGTCGGAAGAGTTCGACATTAAGGAACTCTTCCAAACCGGCGATCTGTCGGCAAATGGCGCCTTGAGTGAGGGAAAGCTCTTGCGCCGCCTTGGTAAAGCTCTCGTGTCGGGCTGCCGCCTCGAAGCTGATGAGTGCGGTTGTGCTGGGGATCTTTCTGCGCATGTACCTCTACCTCACTAGTCGATCACCGGAAAAAGCCTTTTTTGATCGTCACGGAGTGAGAAATTAGCACAACAGCATGCAAAATCCTCGTTTGCCGTATTCCTTAAGCCAGCCTAGGATCAGTCCCACGACTTTTGACCAATCTTCACGAGGACTCGCTCATGGGCGGCAAAGCAAGCTTCAACTGGATCGACCCGCTGTTGCTGGATCAACAGCTCACTGAAGAAGAGCGCATGGTGCGTGACAGCGCTGAACAGTTTGCCCGTGACAAGCTGGCACCGCGTGTTCTTGAAGCCTTTCGCCATGAACATACTGATCCTGCCATTTTTCGCGAAATGGGTGAAATAGGTCTGTTGGGCGCGACCATCCCTGAGCAATACGGCGGCAGCGGTCTGAATTACGTGTGCTACGGCTTGATCGCTCGCGAAGTTGAGCGCGTCGACTCCGGCTATCGCTCCATGATGAGTGTTCAGTCCTCTCTGGTGATGGTGCCAATCAACGAATTCGGTACCGAAGCACAGAAACAGAAATACCTGCCCAAGCTGGCCACCGGCGAATGGATTGGTTGTTTCGGTCTTACCGAGCCTAACCACGGCTCCGATCCGGGCGCGATGATTACCCGTGCCAAGAAGGTTGACGGCGGCTATCGCCTGTCTGGCAGCAAAATGTGGATCACTAACAGCCCGATTGCGGATGTATTCGTTGTCTGGGGTAAAGACGATGCGGGCGACATTCGCGGTTTCGTTCTGGAAAAAGGCTGGGCGGGCCTGACTGCGCCGGCTATCCACGGCAAGGTGGGTCTGCGTGCCTCGATCACTGGCGAGATCGTGATGGACAACGTGTTCGTGCCCGAAGAAAACATCTTCCCGGACGTCCGTGGCTTGAAAGGTCCTTTCACCTGTCTTAACTCGGCACGTTACGGGATTTCGTGGGGCGCGTTGGGGGCTGCCGAGTTCTGCTGGCACACCGCACGTCAATACACCCTGGATCGTCATCAGTTCGGGCGCCCGTTGGCGGCGACTCAGCTCATCCAGAAGAAGCTGGCTGACATGCAGACTGAAATCACCTTGGCCTTGCAGGGATGCTTGCGCTTGGGTCGGATGAAAGACGAAGGCACTGCTGCGGTCGAAATCACCTCGATGATGAAGCGCAACTCATGCGGCAAGTCTCTGGACATTGCACGGATGGCGCGGGACATGTTGGGCGGCAATGGCATCTCCGACGAGTTCGGTGTTGCCCGTCATTTGGTCAACCTGGAAGTCGTGAATACCTATGAAGGTACCCATGACGTCCATGCGCTGATCCTGGGTCGTGCACAGACTGGCATTCAAGCCTTCTATTAAGTAGCGGCTTTCAGCTTTCTATCTATAAAGGAAAAGGAGTCAGCCGATGGGCGCGCTTTCACATCTACGGGTCCTCGACTTGTCGCGGGTTCTTGCTGGACCTTGGGCCGGACAGATTCTTGCTGACCTCGGTGCCGAGGTGATCAAGGTCGAACGCCCAGGCAATGGCGATGACACTCGCGCCTGGGGCCCTCCGTTCCTTAAGGACGCCGAGGGCGAGAACACCAGTGAAGCGGCGTATTACCTGTCGGCCAACAGGAACAAGCAGTCAGTCACCATAGACTTCACCCGGCCTGAGGGTCAGAAGTTGGTGCGGGAGCTGGCTGCCAAGTCCGACATCGTCATCGAGAACTTCAAGGTCGGTGGGTTGGCGGCATATGGCTTGGACTATGAGGCGCTAAAAGCCATCAATCCCAAGCTTATCTATTGCTCGATCACCGGGTTTGGCCAAAGCGGTCCTTATGCCAAGCGGGCCGGCTACGATTTCATGATTCAAGGCCTTGGTGGTTTGATGAGCCTTACGGGGCGTCCGGAGGGTGATGAGGGCGCCGGGCCGGTCAAGGTCGGTGTGGCGCTGACGGACATTCTTACCGGGCTCTATTCGACGGTTGCGATTCTGGCGGCTCTCGCTCACCGGGATCAGGGCGGTGTTGGTCAGCATATCGATATGGCTTTGCTTGATGTGCAAGTGGCTTGTCTGGCCAATCAGGCGATGAACTACCTGACGACCGGGGTGGCGCCACGCAGGTTGGGCAACGCTCATCCCAATATCGTGCCGTACCAGGATTTTCCCACTGCTGATGGCAACTTCATCCTTACGGTGGGTAATGACGGTCAGTTCAGAAAGTTCGCCGAGGTTGCCGGGCAACCGCAGTGGGCTGAAGATCCGCGCTTCCTGACTAATAACCTGCGCGTTGCCCATAGGGCCGAACTGATCCCTCTCATCCGCCAGGCGACGGTTTTCAAGACCACCGCTGAATGGGTGACTGCGCTCGAGCGTGCCGGCGTGCCGTGTGGGCCGATTAACGACCTGGCACAGGTGTTTGCTGATCCACAGGTTCAGGCGCGCGGGCTGGCTATTACTATGCCGCACGCGCTGGCCGGAAGTGTGCCTCAGGTCGCCAGCCCTATCCGGTTGTCTGAGACGCCGGTTGAGTATCGTCTTGCCCCGCCGCTATTGGGTGAACATACGTTGGAGGTATTAGAGCGTGTCCTGGGTCTGGATGCCGACGCTGTAGATGTTCTGCGCCAGGCAGGTGTGCTGTAGCCATATAGCTATATATAGAGGGCTGATTTAAGGCTATCCATTAGCGTTTACTGGCATGTTTTACCAATGTGACAGGTTTATGAAATTAGGTGTTGACGCCCCAGCTAATCTCTCTATAATTCGCACCTCTTCCGGAGCAGATGAAACGGAAAACTCCTTGTAA
>NZ_JASJVE010000017.1:0-159486 GCF_036346185.1 Pseudomonas sp. 10C3
CGTCCCCTTCGTCTAGTGGCCTAGGACACCGCCCTTTCACGGCGGTAACAGGGGTTCGAGTCCCCTAGGGGACGCCACGATTGCCCGTTCTACGGGACCAAGGGTCATTCAATTATTGAATGGCCCTTTTGTTTTTGTGCTGCGTTTTACCCCTCCTGCCGTATTTTCCGTCAACCCCTTCCTGCGCTGTATCGCATTCGTCCTGCCGACCGGCGGCATGACAATCTGCTTGCCAATAAATATTATGGAGATAATATTATATCCATAATATTTGGAGGCGAGCATGAACGATAAAAAGGCGCAAACCCGCGAGCGTATTCTTCAGGCCGCCAGCTCTGCTCTGATCCAGCAGGGTCCGGTTGAGCCGAGTGTCAGCAACGTGATGGGTGCTGCCGGCCTTACGGTGGGTGGTTTTTACGCGCACTTTGAAAGTAAGGATGCCTTGATGCTCGAGGCCTTTAGTCAATTGCTCGGCCAGCGCAGGGCGCTGATGGCGCAAATTGACGAGCACTTGGCTGGCGATGAGCGCCGAGCGCTGGTCGCTGCCTTCTATTTGTCGCGTAAGCATCGGGACGCTACGGAGCATGCCTGTCCGTTGCCATCAACCGTGGGTGAGCTGTCGCGTCTGCCTGACGGTTTTCGTGCGGTATTGGCCGAGCATGTGGAGTTGATGGTGGCGCAATTGGCGGACAGCCCTGAGGACGCCGACAAGGTCCTGGCGGACATGGCATTGATGACCGGCGGTCTGGCCTTGGCGCGCGCTTTAGGCCCTTGCGAATTATCTGACCGGGTGCTCCGGGCCGCAAAGTCGGCGGTACTGTGATCAACGCTGTTTGCAGTGCCAGAATTTAAAACACACAACGCAACGCAGTGGGTTTGCAGGAGAGAAGCGATGAGCAGGTTAGGCTGGATTCGCGGAGTCAATGGCACCTTGGGTCGGCTGGCACCCAGGTTGGTGGCAGCAAAAATGCATCTGGCGTTCACTACCCCGCAGCATCGATTGCCGTCTGACTGGGAGTTGCCAGTCCTGGCCCGTGCCGAGCGCGTGACCTTGCGCTTCGGTCTTTCCGCCTTGCGTTGGGGGGCGGGTCCTACGGTGTTGCTCATGCATGGCTGGGAAGGGCGCCCAACCCAATTCGCCAGTTTGATAGAGGCCTTGGTCACTGCGGGTTATACCGTCGTGGCGCTTGACGGTCCAGGCCATGGACAGTCCCCCGGTCATGAAGCTCATGTGGTGTTGTTTGCCAGGGCGCTGCTGGAAGCTTCGGCAGAGCTTCCGCCACTCAAAGCCGTAATTGGCCATTCCATGGGCGGCGCCAGCGTGCTGCTGGCGACTCAGATGGGCCTGCGCAGCGAAACCCTGGTGAGCATTGCCGCGCCGAGCCGTGTATTGGGGGTGCTGCGTGGTTTTGCGCATCGGGTTGGATTGCCACCTGTTGCGCGCTCTTCGTTCATCAGGCAGTTCGAACGCGAGGTGGGCATGGCGGCGTCTGCGCTGGATGTCAGCCGCTATGAGCTGAATGTGCCAGGCTTGATCGTGCATGCGGAGGATGACCTCATGGTGCCGGTGGACGAAGCGCAACGGATCCACGATGCCTGGTTTGACAGCCGCTTGTTGCTCCTCAAGCAGGGCGGACATCAGCGGGTGCTGGCCGATCCGAAGGTGATCGAGGGCGTGTTGGCGTTGCTGGCCGGCAGCGCACACCCGCAGCGCCAATCTGCCTGAGCTTCCGTTACACTGCTCGCGAGTTGCTCTCCACGTTGGGGCACACATCAAGGAGCGAGCATGAGCTGGGATCTGGCAACGCCATTCGTCATTGACCTGAGTGTGGTGGCTGAAGACATCGATGGGCTGGGTCATGCCAATAATGCGGTGTACGTGACTTGGCTGGAGCGTTGCGCATGGCGACATTCACAACGGCTTGGCCTGGATTTGAGCGAGTACCGTCGAATCGATCGGGCGATGGCGGTGGTCCGGCATGAAATCGACTACCTGGCCAGCGCCTACGAGGACGACGAGCTGCAATTGGCAACCTGGATCGTCGATTGGGATCAACGCCTGAAGATGACCCGCCGTTTTCAGCTCAAGCGGCCAAGTGACGGTCTGACGTTACTGCGCGCGCAAACCACCTTCGTCTGCATCGAACTGTCCAGCGGTAAACCCAAACGTATGCCTGCCGAGTTCATCGAAGGCTATGGTCCGGCGCTGGTCAACCCGCAAGCCTGACGCCAAACGGCGTATAAGCGTTTCCAATCCAGTGGACGCCCCGTAAACTGCCGGACTTTTTTTCGAGTGTGACCCATGCAAATTGCCTTGGCGCCCATGGAGGGGTTGGTCGACGACATCCTGCGCGATGTGCTGACTCAGGTTGGCGGCATCGATTGGTGTGTGACCGAATTCATTCGTGTGTCCGAGCGCCTGATGCCGGCCCACTACTTCTACAAATACGCCTCGGAGTTGCACCAGGGGGCGAAGACCGATGCGGGTGTGCCCTTACGCCTGCAATTGCTGGGTTCCGATCCTGTGTGCCTGGCCGAAAACGCAGCCTATGCCTGTGAGCTGGGTGCCCCCGTGCTGGACCTGAACTTCGGTTGTCCGGCCAAGACCGTCAATCGTTCCCGTGGCGGCGCGATCCTGCTCAAAGAGCCGGAGTTGCTGCACAGCATCGTCAACCATGTACGGCGCGCTGTGCCTGCGCATATCCCGGTGACGGCGAAAATGCGTCTGGGTTATGAAAGCCCGGAGGGCGCTCTCGATTGCGCCCGGGCACTGGCCGATGGTGGTGCGGAGCAGATTGTGGTCCATGCTCGGACCAAGGTCGATGGCTACAAACCGCCAGCGCACTGGGAATGGATCGCGCGTATCCAGGAAGTGGTCAAGGTCCCGGTCGTTGCCAACGGCGAAATCTGGACCGTTGACGACTGGCGACGCTGCCGGGAAATATGTGGCGCCCGAGACATCATGATCGGTCGCGGGTTGGTCGCGCGCCCTGATCTGGCCCGGCAAATTGCGGCTGCCGAGGCGGGCGAAGACGTGATCGAGATGACCTGGACGCAACTGCAGCCCTTCCTGCAAGACTTCTGGCAACAGGCGTTGAACAAAATGACCCCGATTCAGGCCCCCGGCCGTTTGAAGCAATGGCTGGCGCTGCTGACCAAAAGCTATCCCGAGGCGACAACGCTGTTTAACACCCTGCGGCGTGAGACCGATTGCGAGCGGATCGGACAGTTGATTGGATTTGTTCACAGCGAGGCGGCTTGAAATCATTCTGGCTCAAGAAAGGCGCCCTGATCGGCGCCTTTCTTGTTTATGGGCTTATGGCGGCCAAACTCATGGCTCTTGTTCCTGACTCAGCATCCCCATAAACCCCTCCAGCGGCAGCGCCTCGCTGAACAAATACCCTTGATATAAATGGCAACCCAATTGTTCGAGAAACCTCAGTTGTTCCGGTTTTTCCACGCCCTCGGCGATCACTGCCAGGTTCAGACTCTGGGCCATGGCCACGATGGCGCGGATGATTTCGGCGTCGTTGGGGTCAGTGGTTGCATCGCGCACGAACGATTGATCGATTTTGAGCGCGTCCACCGGCAAGCGCTTGAGATAGGTCAGCGACGAGTAACCCGTGCCAAAATCATCCATCGCGAAGCTGACGCCCATTTTCTTCAAGCGACGCATTTTGGCGATGGTGTCGTCCAGGTTCTGGATTACGATGCCTTCGGTGATCTCCAGCTTGAGAAGCCGGCTGGGTAGGCGATGAACGCGCAGGCTACGTTCGACGCGCTCGACGAAGTCATTCTGGCGAAACTGCCGGGGACTGATGTTGACGCACATGCTGAAATCATCCGCGTCGATCAACGCTTCCCTTAATAGCTGTCCGCCTGCCTTGCACGCTTCATCAAGAATCCAGCTACCGACTTCCAGAATCATTCCGCTTTCTTCCAGCACCTGAATGAAGTGACTCGGTGCCATCGCGCCCAATTGCGGACGCTGCCAGCGCAGCAACGCTTCGGCACCGACGATGCGGTTGTCTCGTGCGTCCACCTGAGGCTGGTAGTGTAAGCTGAACTCGCCGCGGGGCAGGGCCAGGCGTAAATCGTTTTCCAGGCTCAGGCGCTCACTGGCGGCTTTCTGCATGGTGCTGTGGAACAGTTGTGTGGTGTTGCGCCCAGAATCCTTGGCCCGGTACAAGGCAATGTCCGCACGCTTGAGCAGGTCAGCCGGGGTTGACCCATGATCGGGGATCAAGGCCACGCCAATGCTCGGTGTCACCTGCAGACGTTGACCGTCGAGGAACATCGGCTCTGCCAGTAACTCACGCAGGGTGTCAGCCAGGCCGCGTACCTGATGGGTGACTTCGGCCCGCGTGCCTTCCAGTCCGGTGATCAGGACCACGAATTCATCGCCGCCCAGACGCGCCACCGTATCCTCGGTGCGCACGCTGGCTTCCAGGCGTGCGGTGATGACCTTCAACACGCTGTCGCCGACCGGGTGACCGAGAGAGTCGTTGATGTGCTTGAAGTGGTCGAGGTCGAGAAACAATAGCGCGCCCCGCAGGTTATGACGTTTGAGCAGGGCAATCTGCTGGCTTAGACGATCCATCAGCAACGCGCGATTGGGCAGGTCGGTCAGCGGGTCGTGGTAGGCCAGGTGCTGAATCTGCGCCTGAGCGTTCTTCAATTGGCTGATGTCGCGGGCAGTCATCAGCAGGCACGGCGTTTCATTCAGGGTGATGGGCTCCACTGACACATCAACCGTCAGCATGTCTCCATTTTTATTGCGTGCCAGCATTTCCCGGTGATGGACGCGGCCTTGGTCCTGTAAATCACTGATTATCAGGCTGCGCTGCGCCGGTTCAGCCCAGATGCCCACGTCGTAGGCAGTGCGTCCTATCACCTCTTCGGAGCTGTAGCCGGTCAACCGGCAGAAACCGTCGTTGACCTCAAGGTAGCGACCCGAATCGCGCTCGGTGATGGTGATGGCGTCGGGGCTGGAGTGGAACGCTTTGGCAAACTTCTCTTCGCTGGCCTTGAGCGCCGCTTCGGCACGTTGCTGTTGGGTGATGTCGCGCAGGGTGGTAACAATGCACGGTTGTTCGTCGACCACGATCAAGCGGCTGGAGATGACGCAGGTCAGCAGTTCGCCTTCCTTGTTCTTCAGCAGCACCTCAAGATTGTCCAGGCCCTTGTCGCGGATGATTTGCTTGTTGCGTTGCTGGCGTTTTAACGGGTCCGCCCAAAAACTGATATCCGTAACGTTCAGGCCGATGATTTCATCGGCTTTCCAGCCAAATGTCTGGGTGAAACTGGGGTTGATCTCGACGAATTGGCCGGTCTCGAAATGGGTGACACATACCGGGTCAGGGCTGGCTTGAAACAGGCTGGCGAACTTCTCCTCTGAACTGCTCAGGCGTTGCTCGCGCTCGACCTGGTCGCTGATGTCCAGCAACGTACCGGCCATGCGCAGCGGTTCGCCGTTTGCATCACGGTAGAGCCGGGCGCGGCTTTCGAGAAAGCGCGAAGTGCCGTTCTCCAGCTGAATGCGGTAGGTGATCTGATAATTGCCCGCCGGACCTTCGCGCAGGCTGCGATAGGCCTGACGCATGTGGTCTCGGTCTTTGCCGGGCACACCCTCGAAAAAAGCATCGAATGATTCGTGAAAAGGCTCCGGTGCCAGGCCGTGCAACTGCGCGGCTCGGGCTGACCCATACAACATGCCGGTGGGGATGTGCCAGTCCCACGTGCCCAGTTGCGCCGAATCCAGTGCCAGGTCCAGACGCTCCTGACTTTCTTTGAGGGCCAGTTCGGCACGCTTGTGTTCGGTGTTGTCCAGAAAAGTGCTGAGAAGATAGGCGCAGTTATCCAGCACGATCTTCTGTGCGCAGAGCGTGCCATCGTGAACCCGGCCATTGCTGGCGTGCAATTGCACCTCAAGGGTAACGGGTTTGGGTTCGCCCTTGACCATGTCGTGAACCTGTTGACGTTGTGCCGGAACAGCCCACAGCCCGATTTCCACGCTGGTACGGCCCAGAATATCTTTGATTGGCCAGCCCAGCAGGCTTTCGAAATGTCGATTGGCCTCACAGATAAGGCCGTCTTCCAGCCGGGTCAGAAGGACTACATTGGGACTGAGGTTATACAGAGTCTCAAAGCGTTTTTCCGACTCGCTGGAGTCGGTGACCTGGTGAAACGCCGGGAGTAGGAGGCCGTCAGCTGTTTTGGGCATCGGTCAACAAGCCTTGAGAAAGTGGGCAAAGACGTTGATTGTTTTAAGCGCTTTTATGCTCGGAGACTACGTTATTTGCGCATCCAGTAATGCCATGAATGCTCGTGCGGCATTGGAGAGTGTCCTTTCAGTGTGCACAATGTAGCCTAGCTGGCGAGTGAGCTGAATGCCCGGCAAAGGGATGCGCGCTACTTGATCATCAAGCATGGTGCGTGGCAAGACGCTCCAGGCCAGGCCAATGGAGACCATCATTTTGATGGTCTCCATATAGTTGGTGCTCATGGCGATGTTCGGTTTCAGGCCTTGAGCTTCGCACAGGCGGCTGACGATGTGATGGGTGAATGTATTTTCTCCGGGAAACACCGCTGGATAGCGCGCTATATCCATCAGGCTTACAGCGCCGCTGTTGGCCAAGGGATGTTCTGGGGCTGCGACGAAATCCAGTGGGTCGTCCCAGACCACTACCGCCTTGACCAGCGTATGCGGTTGCGGAGCGAGGGTGATCACCGCCAGTTCGGCGCGCCCATGGAGGATTTCATCGTAGGCCACTTCCGAGTCGAGAAACTGGATGTCCAGCGCGACCTCGGGGTATCGCCGTGTGAACTCGCGCAATAAGGGAGGCAGGCGATGCAGGCCGATGTGGTGGCTGGTTGCCAGGGTCAGGCGTCCGCTGATCTCGCCGCTGAGGTTAGTCAATGCGCGGCGAGTGTCGTCCAGCACGCTAAGGATTTGATAGGCTCTGGGCAGCAGTGCCCGGCCAGCCTCGGTCAGGCTGACTTCACGACCCAGTCGGTCGAACAGCCGAACCTTGAGTTGCTGCTCCAGACCGGCAATTCGTTTACTGATCGCTGGCTGGGTCAGATGCAAGCGTTCCCCTGCCGCTGAGAAGCCTCCTGTCTCGGCAATGGCAATAAACGCGTTGAGATTGGCTAGATCCATTTTAGGATTCCAATTGGTTATCCAAAGCATAAAAAATATGAATTTGAGTTATTTAATCATACCCCATAGGATCTTCCTCACAAGCCAAAGGGTTATTGAGCCACGTCATCGATAACCGGCATAGAAACAAGCTGATGAGGAAACGTCTGATGGCCGGCAAAACGCTCTACGACAAGCTCTGGGATTCGCATTTGGTCAAACAGCGCGACGATGGTTCGGCGCTGATTTATATCGACCGTCACATCATTCACGAAGTGACCTCGCCGCAAGCCTTCGAGGGTCTGCGTCTGGCCGGGCGCAAGCCATGGCGGATCGATGCCAACATTGCCACTCCAGACCATAACGTGCCGACGACACCGGAGCGTAAAGGCGGGATTGAGGCCATCGTCGATCAAGTGTCTCGTCTGCAGGTGCAGACCCTTGACGACAACTGCGATGAATATGGCATTACCGAATTCAAGATGAATGACCCACGTCAGGGCATCGTTCACGTCATTGGCCCTGAGCAAGGCGCTACGTTGCCGGGTATGACCGTGGTCTGCGGCGATTCGCACACCTCGACTCACGGTGCGTTTGGCGCGTTGGCCCATGGCATCGGCACTTCCGAGGTCGAGCATGTGCTCGCTACGCAGTGCCTGGTCGCCCAGAAAATGAAAAACATGTTGGTGTCGGTCGAAGGCACATTGCCGTTTGGCGTCACGGCCAAAGACATCGTTCTTGCTGTTATCGGCAAGATCGGTACGGCGGGCGGCAATGGTCATGCTATCGAGTTCGCAGGCAGCGCGATTCGCGACCTGTCCGTCGAAGGGCGTATGACCATCTGCAACATGTCCATCGAAGCCGGCGCTCGCGTGGGCCTGGTGGCGACTGATGAAAAAACGGTCGCTTACGTGAAGGGTCGTCCGTTTGCCCCTAAAGGTGCGGAGTGGGACTTGGCTGTCGAAGCCTGGAAGGACCTGGTGTCCGATGCCGACGCCACCTTCGATACCGTGATCAAGCTCGATGCCGCTCAGATCAAGCCGCAAGTCAGTTGGGGCACTTCACCGGAAATGGTGTTGGCCGTCGATCAAAGCGTGCCTGACCCGGCCAAAGAAACCGATCTGGTCAAGCGGGGTTCTATCGAGCGCGCGTTGAAGTACATGGGCTTGCATGCCAATCAGGCGATCACTGACATTCAGCTGGATCGTGTGTTTATCGGCTCCTGCACCAACTCGCGGATCGAAGACTTGCGTGCTGCGGCAGAGATCGCCAAAGGCCGCAAAGTTGCTTCCACCGTCAAACAGGCCATCGTGGTGCCAGGCTCGGGTCTGGTGAAGGCGCAGGCGGAAAAAGAAGGGCTGGACAAGATTTTCATCGAGGCCGGTTTTGAATGGCGTGAACCGGGCTGCTCGATGTGCCTGGCGATGAACCCGGACCGTTTGGAGTCCGGCGAGCATTGCGCGTCCACATCCAACCGTAACTTCGAAGGCCGTCAAGGCGCCGGTGGCCGTACTCACCTGGTCAGCCCAGCCATGGCGGCAGCGGCGGCGGTCAACGGTCGATTCGTCGACGTTCGTGACTTGATCCAACACTAAGGAGCCCAGCATGAAAGCATTTACTCAGCACACCGGCCTCGTCGCTCCTTTGGATCGTGCCAACGTCGACACTGATCAGATCATTCCCAAACAGTTTCTCAAATCGATCAAACGCACGGGCTTTGGTCCTAATCTGTTTGACGAGTGGCGCTATCTGGATGTGGGGCAACCTTATCAGGACAACTCCAAGCGTCCATTGAACAAGGATTTCGTGCTCAATAACGCGCGTTATCAAGGTGCCAGCGTATTACTGGCTCGCGAGAATTTTGGCTGCGGTTCCAGCCGTGAACACGCGCCTTGGGCGCTGGAAGAATATGGCTTTCGCAGCATCATTGCGCCGAGCTATGCCGACATCTTCTTCAACAACAGCTTCAAGAACGGTCTGCTGCCGATCATCCTCAGCGATGCGGAGGTCGATGAGTTGTTCGAACAGGTCGAGGCCACGCCGGGTTATCAATTGAACGTTGATCTGGTGGCGCAGACCGTGACCCGTCCTGACGGCAAAGTCTTGAGCTTCGAGATCGATGCGTTCCGCAAGCACTGCCTGCTCAACGGCCTGGACGACATTGGTCTGACGCTGATGGATGGCGAGGCGATTGCCCGCTTCGAAAGCATGCATCGCGCCAGCCAGCCGTGGTTGTTTCGCGACTGATTGATAGACCGCGTCAAGCTGACCGCGGGCAAGCCCGCTTCTGCAGAATGCGTACTGTTCTTGTAGGAGCGGGCTTGCCCGCGATAGCGTCCCGACAGTCGAAGCCTATTAAGGAACTCCATGATGACCCACACCGCGCACACCCAAGTCGTCCAGCGTCAATTCGGTGAACAGGCAGCGGCCTATCTGAGCAGTGCTGTGCACGCTCAAGGCACCGAGTTCGCGTTGCTACAGGCCGAAGTGGCCGGGCGTGGCGATGCGCGAGTGCTGGATCTGGGCTGTGGCGCCGGCCATGTGAGTTTTAATGTGGCGTCGTCGGTGGGCGAGGTGGTGGCTTACGACCTGTCGCAGCAGATGCTCGATGTGGTCGCCAGCGCGGCGGTAGAGCGTGGACTGAGCAACGTGCAAACGGTCTGTGGGGCCGCCGAGCGCCTTCCGTTCGAGGACGGCGAGTTCGATTTTGTGTTCAGCCGTTACTCGGCGCATCACTGGAGCGATCTGGGCCTGGCCCTGCGTGAAGTGCGACGCGTGCTGAAACCGGGTGGCGTTGCGGCGTTTATCGACGTCATGTCGCCAGGCAGTCCGCTGTTCGATACGTATCTGCAAAGTGTTGAAGTGCTGCGCGACACCAGCCACGTCCGCGACTATTCTGCGGGTGAGTGGTTGCGCCATGTCAGCGAGGCCGGGTTATTCACCCGCAGTCACAGCCGTCAGCGCTTGCACCTGGAGTACAGTTCGTGGGTCGAGCGTATGCGCACGCCACAGGTGTTGCGTGTCGCGATTCGTGAGTTGCAGGAGGCAATGGGTGCAGAAGTGCGCGAGTATTTTGAGATCACTGACGACGGCTCCTTCAGCACCGATGTGCTGGTGTTGTGGGCAGAACGTTAGTCTTGTTGCTTCTATAAAAAGCAGTGATGGTTCTTTTTGCAGGCGCACGATCGCGCGCCGTTTAAATGGATTGAGGAACGTATGAGCAAGCAGATTCTGATTCTCCCAGGTGATGGTATCGGTCCGGAAATCATGGCCGAAGCGGTCAAGGTGCTGGAGTTGGTCAATGACAAGTTTCAGTTGGGCTTCGTGCTCAGCCATGACCTGATCGGTGGCGCGGCCATCGACAAGTATGGCGTGCCTTTGGCCGATGAAACCCTAGCCCGCGCCCGCGCTGCCGATGCTGTGCTGCTCGGTGCCGTCGGTGGCCCGAAATGGGACACGCTGGACCGTGCAATTCGTCCGGAAAAAGGCCTGCTGAAGATTCGCTCCGAGCTGAAACTGTTCGGCAACCTGCGGCCAGCCATTCTGTATCCGCAATTGGCTGAAGCGTCCACCTTGAAACCGGAAGTGGTGTCGGGCCTGGACATCCTGATCGTTCGTGAGCTGACCGGCGGTATCTACTTCGGTACGCCACGGGGTATTCGTACCCTCGACAACGGCGAGCGCGAGGGTTACAACACTCTCCCGTACAGCGAGAGCGAAATCCGTCGTATCGCCCATGTAGGCTTTGACATGGCCCGGCTTCGCAGCAAGAAACTGTGCTCGGTGGACAAAGCCAACGTCATGGAATCCAGCCAGCTCTGGCGTGAAGTGGTCGAACAGGTCGCCAAGGATTATCCTGATGTCGAGCTGAGCCACATGTACGTCGACAACGCGGCGATGCAACTGGTACGTGCACCCAAGCAGTTCGATGTGATCGTCACCGATAACCTGTTCGGCGATATTCTGTCAGACGAGGCTTCGATGCTCACCGGTTCTATCGGCATGCTGCCTTCGGCGTCGCTGGATGCCAACAGTAAGGGCATGTACGAACCCTGCCACGGCTCGGCTCCAGACATCGCAGGGCAGGGCATTGCCAACCCGCTGGCAACGATTCTGTCGGTCGCGATGATGCTGCGTTACAGCTTCAATCAGCTGGCTGCTGCTGAGGCGATCGAACGGGCTGTGAGCCTGGTACTGGATCAAGGTTTGCGTACCGGCGACATCTGGTCGATTGGTAACGCCAAAGTAGGTACGCAGGAAATGGGCGAGGCCGTAGTCGCCGCGCTGCTCAATCTGTAATATCTCGGGCCCGCTCTTATCGGAGCGGCCCACTTTTTCGTTAAAGGTGCAGTTGCGATGAAACGTGTAGGTCTGATCGGTTGGCGCGGTATGGTCGGTTCCGTGCTCATGCAGCGGATGCTGGAAGAGCAGGATTTTGATCTGATCGAGCCGGTGTTCTTCACCACGTCCAACGTCGGTGGCCAAGGCCCGGCCGTGGGCAAGGATATTGCGCCCCTGAAGGACGCTTACAGCATCGAAGAACTCAAAACCCTCGACGTGGTTCTGACCTGTCAGGGTGGCGACTACACCAATGAGGTCTTCCCGAAACTGCGCGAAGCCGGCTGGCAGGGGTACTGGATCGATGCCGCTTCCAGCCTGCGTATGCAGGATGACGCGGTAATCGTGCTGGACCCGGTAAACCGCAAGGTGATCGATCAGCAGCTCGATGCCGGGACCAAAAACTTCATTGGCGGCAACTGCACGGTCAGCCTGATGCTGATGGGCCTGGGCGGTTTGTTCGAAGCCGGTCTGGTGGAGTGGATGAACGTCATGACGTATCAGGCGGCCTCCGGTGCCGGCGCGCAGAACATGCGTGAACTGATCAAGCAGATGGGTGCTACTCACGCTGCCGTGGCCGACGACTTGGCCAACCCGGCCAGCGCGATCCTCGACATCGACCGCAAGGTTGCCGAAGCCATGCGCAGCGAAGCCTTCCCGACTGAGAACTTCGGCGTGCCATTGGCCGGCAGTTTGATTCCGTGGATCGACAAAGAGTTGCCGAACGGTCAGAGCCGTGAAGAGTGGAAAGGCCAGGCCGAGACCAACAAGATCCTGGGTCGCTTCAAGAACCCGATCCCGGTCGATGGTATCTGCGTGCGCATCGGCTCCATGCGTTGCCACAGCCAGGCGCTGACCATCAAGCTGAACAAGGATGTGCCAATCGCCGACATCGAAGGCATGATCAGCCAGCACAACCCATGGGTGAAGCTGGTACCGAACCACCGTGAAGCGAGCATTCAAGAGCTGAGCCCAACGGCGGTAACCGGGACAATGAGCATTCCGGTGGGACGTCTGCGCAAGCTGAACATGGGCTCGCAATACTTGGGCGCGTTCACTGTTGGCGACCAGTTGCTCTGGGGCGCCGCCGAACCGCTGCGTCGTATGTTGCGGATTCTGCTGGAACGTTAATGCGTTAGCTGTTTCAAAAAAAACCGCTTCTCGTTTGAGAAGCGGTTTTTTATTGCGCGTGTGAAAGCGTAGCGAGCGAATTCATTCGGGAAGGCGTGGTGCCAGGCTTGCCGCGGTCAAGCGGTCCTTGCTCCATCGCTTGCCAAGCGCGATGCCGCGCAGTTCGATGTGGCGATAGCTCAGCACCGAAACAGCCAGCACCGCCGCCACTTCAATGACCATCAGTAGATTGTCGAGTGCCATGCTGCCGGTATCGATATAGCGGATAACCACGCCAACGATTTCGCTGGGTAGGTCTATCAGCAGCGGCAGGTGGGTAAGCTTGGCGACAATCATCACCCCGATCGACATCGCGAAAATCACCGCTGCGTGGGTCATATAGATAGAAAACGACAGCATGCCAAGCCAGGTGAACAGAGATTTTCGCAGCAGCGTCGACACCCAGCCGGCTTCGAACGCAAACACCCAGATCGCCACGCAGAACAGCAGGCTCAGGAGAATATCCTGGGGCGTATCGCTGTAAATCATGATCAGGTAGATCACACCCAGAACCAGCACCTCAAGCGCGCTGCCAAGCAGTGGACTCAGGTGCAGGCTTGGCAGTTTTGCGTATACCCGGTAAGTAACGCCCCCCGCAAAAAAACAGCCCAGACCTTTCAGCGCATTGTCCGTTACCAGCGTGCTCTTGAAGTAGAGCGCGAGGAAAGCGAGTACCGCGATGGCTACGAAAACCTTGCGCGCCTGCGTCGGCAAGGCCAGGGCGATCAGGCCGAAGATCAGGTACAGGTAGTATTCGACGCTGATGCTCCACGACGGATAGTTGAACGACAGCGCGTTGAAACTCGGCCACCAGGACTGAATCAACAGCAGGTTCGGCACAATCTCGTCGGGCGCCCGGGCGCCGGTGAAGCTCGGGGCGTTGAAGGACATCCCGTAGCGCTCGACCACGACTTTCAATACTTCGAAGCCGATGAATACCGCCAGCATCACAACGTGCAGCGGGTACAGGCGGCAGGTGCGAGTGATCACGAAACGGCGCAACTGCTCGACCGAGCCCAACCGGTTCGCATAGGTGTGATAAAGCACAAAGCCGCTGAGGACGAAGAAGAACTCGACGAGGTAGTTAGCGTTCTTGAAAAACGTCAGTTCAGTAAAGCTGCGCAGCGCGTGGGAGTGATGCATCACCACCGCCAAGGCACACAGACCGCGAAAACTATCGAGCACCAGAAATCGCTTCATGGCAGTTGTCCTTGCAGATGAGAAGTGGGTCTGACGACTTTTTTGGCAACGCGGCAATGGCCGCACAAACGCAATGCGCACGGCATGACCACAACCCTGGAAACCTGTGCGCGACAAAGCGTCAACAGGCCAGAGACAGAGAACACACGGGGAGGGAACGGGCGAAGAATTTAAGGATAGTTACCACCCTCGGCGCAGGGGCCGATTGGAGGGTGGATCAACTTGGGGAATGCTTGGGCAGTATGCCGTATTTGGCAGAAATGATGCCAGTGCTGACGTGCTGCGTACAGGCGCGTTTGTCGGCACTTTATGTATGGCTTGTAATTCCCTATATATGGGATATGAATTTACATATTGAGACGATGCAGGCTTTGGGTCTATAGTCGTCGCGCACTCACTTATCTCGCAAAAAAATAAAACAGGTGAAGCGATGCACGCGCAATTGATCGCGCTCGATTGGGGGACAACCTCTCTGCGTGCCTATCGGCTCGGGGAACAGGGTCAGGTTCTGGAACAGCGCTCACTGAGCGCAGGCATCATGCAGTTGCCGACGGCCCCTCGGCTGATTGCCGGCGTGATGTGTGTCGATGGATTTGAGCTGGCGTTCGATCAGGCGTGTGGTGATTGGCTCGACGCCGAGCCCGGGACGCCTGTCATCGCCTGCGGCATGGTTGGCAGCGCCCAGGGATGGAGTGAAGCGGTGTACCGCGAAACCCCTGCGGATGTGGCGGGTCTCAGCGCAGCCCTGCAAACCGTACGCAGTGTCCGTGGGGTCGATGTACACATCGTTCCTGGCGTGCTGCAGCGTTCTGTGTTGCCCAATGTGATGCGCGGTGAAGAAACCCAGGTTATGGGTATTCTCGCCAGCTTGCCCGCCGAAAAAAATCACGACCCATTGTTGATCGGCCTGCCTGGCAGCCACTCGAAATGGGTGCAGGTCACCGATGGCTGCATCGTGCATTTCGACACGTTTATGACGGGCGAGGTCTATGCCGCCCTGAGTGCACACACCATCCTCGGTCGAACCCTGCAGCACAGCGAGGCGTTCGACGCCGAGGCATTTGATCGCGGTGTCGCTGTCGCAGGGTCTGCCGACGGTGCAGCCGGGCTGCTGTCGACGATATTCAGCTGTCGGACCCTTGGCTTGACCGGTGAACTCAGCGCCACCGCGCAGTCCGACTATCTGTCCGGTCTGTTGATCGGTCACGAATTGGTCGCGCTTGTCGCCTTGCAGCAGCGAGCCCGCGAACACCTCCCTCCCATCATCCTGATCGGCAATAGCCAGCTGTGCGCGCGTTATTCACGTGCGCTGGCCGCCTGCGGTTTCGCTCAGGTGACCGTGGCCGAACAGGCTACCGAACGCGGTTTATGGCAATTGGCGGTACAGGCCAACTTGCTCAAGCCCACTCTTGTAGAGGTCTGACATGCTCAAACAAACACTGGCTAAAAACGGCTTGATCGCGATCCTCCGTGGTCTGCGTCCTGAAGAGGCGGCGTCCATCGGTGAGGTGCTGTATCAAGCGGGTTTTCGCGTCATCGAAGTGCCGCTTAACTCACCTGAGCCTTACGACAGCATCCGTATTCTGCGCGCAACGTTGCCCGCCGATTGCCTTATCGGCGCTGGCACGGTGTTGACGCCTGAGCAAGTGGGGCGGGTCAAGGAGGCGGGCGGTCAAGTGATCGTCATGCCGCACAGCGACCCAAAGGTGCTGCGCGCAGCCAAAGCGGCGGGCTTGTACCTGTCGCCGGGTGTTGCCACGCCGACCGAGGCCTTCGCCGCACTGGCTGAGGGCGCGGACGTACTCAAGCTGTTTCCCGCCGAGCAAATGGGGCCCGCAGTGGTCAAGGCCTTCCTTGCTGTATTGCCAGCCGGTACCGCACTGATCCCGGTGGGCGGCATTACCCCGGACAACATGCAGGTCTTTATCGACGCCGGTGTGTGCGGTTTCGGACTTGGCTCCGGGTTGTTCAAACCGGGGATGAGCGCCGCTGAGGTTGCCGAGCGCGCCGATGCCTACGTATCTGCATGGAATCAATTGAGCTGAGCTGATCGGCGCCCTGAGCGTCGCCTCCAATAAGAGAGCGCACACATGAAAATCACCAAACTCACGACGTTTATTGTTCCGCCACGCTGGTTGTTCCTGAAAATCGAGACCGACCAAGGTGTGACCGGTTGGGGCGAGCCGGTGGTCGAAGGCCGTGCGCACACGGTCGCTGCGGCGGTGGATGAATTGTCCGATTACCTGATTGGCAAGGACCCGCGCAACATCGAGGACATCTGGACCGTGCTCTATCGCGGCGGTTTTTATCGGGGTGGGGCGGTGCACATGAGCGCCCTGGCCGGGATTGATCAGGCGTTGTGGGACATCAAGGGCAAGGCCCTGGGTGTGTCGGTCAGCGATTTGCTCGGCGGTCAGGTGCGCGACAAAATCCGAGTGTATTCCTGGATCGGCGGTGATCGCCCAGCCGACACCGCTCGCGCTGCCAAAGAGGCCGTGGACCGTGGTTTTACCGCCATCAAGATGAACGGCACCGAGGAGTTGCAGTTCCTCGACTCCTTCGAAAAAGTCGACCTGGCGCTGGCCAACGTCGCCGCCGTGCGGGATGCCGTCGGGCCTAACGTCGGCATTGGCGTCGACTTCCATGGCCGGGTGCACAAACCCATGGCCAAGGTGCTAATGAAGGAACTCGATCCGTACAAGTTGATGTTCATCGAAGAACCGGTGCTCAGCGAGAACTACGAAGCACTCAAGGAACTGGCGCCCCTGACCAGCACCCCGATTGCCTTGGGTGAGCGATTGTTTTCGCGCTGGGACTTCAAACGAGTCCTGAGCGAAGGCTACGTCGACATCATTCAGCCCGATGCCTCGCACGCAGGCGGGATCACCGAAACCCGCAAAATTGCCAACATGGCTGAAGCTTACGATGTCGCCCTCGCGCTGCATTGTCCGCTAGGGCCGATTGCCCTGGCTGCCTGTTTGCAACTGGATGCGGTTTGCTACAACGCGTTTATCCAGGAGCAGAGCCTGGGCATCCATTACAACGAAAGTAACGACCTGCTCGATTACATCAAAAACCCGGAAGTATTCGACTACGACAAAGGCTTCGTGAAGATCCCCAACGGCCCGGGCCTGGGCATCGAAATCAACGAAGAATACGTCAAGGAGCGCGCCGCCATCGGCCATCGCTGGCGTAACCCGATCTGGCGCCATGCCGATGGCAGTTTTGCCGAGTGGTGATTCAGTAATCCCCCGCTCCGTGTTGTCCTCAAATAATCATAATAAGAGGCACCCCATGCAACCTCAGACCTTCGCAGGAAAGACGTCATTAGTGACGCCGAGCCGTAAGCGTTTTTTCATCATGGTGCTGTTGTTCATTACGGTAGTGATCAACTACCTGGATCGCGCCAACCTGTCGATTGCTGCACCGGCCCTGACCACGGAGCTGGGGATCGATCCGATTCATGTCGGTTTGATCTTTTCCGCTTTCGGCTGGACCTACGCCGCGATGCAGATCCCCGGCGGCTGGCTGGTGGACCGCGTACCGCCGCGGATTCTCTATGCCGTCGCGCTGTTGCTGTGGTCACTGGCGACCATCATGCTCGGCTTCGCGGCCAGTTTTATCGCGCTGTTTGTTCTGCGTATGGCAGTGGGCGCCCTGGAAGCGCCGGCTTATCCAATCAACAGCCGCGTGGTGACCACTTGGTTCCCGGAGCGTGAACGGGCGACGGCGATTGGGTTTTATACGTCCGGGCAGTTTGTCGGGCTGGCGTTTCTGACGCCGGTTCTGGCCTGGTTGCAGGCGCAGTATGGCTGGCACATGGTTTTCGTCAGCACTGGTGCCGTGGGTGTCATCTGGGCACTGGTGTGGTTTTTGGTGTATCGCGAGCCGCGTGATTTCAACGGCGTCAATCAGGCGGAAATCGAGCTGATTCGCGACGGGGGCGGGCTGGTGGATATCCAGACCAGTACCGAGAAAAACAAACGCGGTTTCAGCTGGCCGGATCTGGGGATCGTCCTGAGCAAGCGCAAGCTCTGGGGCATCTATTTGGGCCAGTTCTGTCTGAACTCGACGCTGTGGTTCTTCCTGACCTGGTTCCCGACTTACCTGGTGAAGTACCGTGGCATGGACTTCATAAAGTCCGGTTTACTGGCCTCACTGCCGTTTCTTGCGGCATTCGTGGGTGTGCTCTGTTCGGGTTTCTTCTCCGATTGGCTGATCCGTCGCGGCAGCAGCGTGGGTTTTGCCCGCAAGTTGCCGATTATCGGCGGGTTGCTGATTTCGACCTCAATCATAGGCGCCAACTACGTCGAGTCGACACCGCTGGTGATCGCCTTTCTCGCGCTAGCGTTCTTCGGTAACGGGCTGGCGTCGATCACCTGGTCGCTGGTGTCGACTCTGGCGCCAGCCCGATTGCTGGGATTGACCGGCGGCACCTTTAATTTCATCGGCAACCTGGCGGCGATCACCACACCCATCGTGATCGGTTTTCTGGCAACAGGGGATTCTTTTGCGCCCGCGATCACCTACGTAGCCGTGTTGGCGCTGGTAGGGGCGCTGTCGTACATTCTGTTGGTGGGGAAGGTCGAGCGCATCGAGTTGTAACCGAGGCAAGCTGGCGACAATAATGCCGTCAGCTTTCTGAATGAATAAGGCGTGATATGCAGCACGATTCACTCAACCCTGCGATAAGCAACGCCACCAAGGACGTCTCGCCAACCGGTACCCAAACCCTGTTGCGTGGGCTTGGTGTGGTTCAGGCCGTGGCCAGCGGTGCCCGTGACCTCAAGGAAATTGCCCGGGTTATCGGCACCACGCGCAGCACGACCCATCGCCTGGTCAGTTGTCTGGTGGAGGAGCGTTATCTGCGGGTTTTGCCACAGGTGGGTTACCTGCTCGGGCCCAAGCTGATCGAGCTGGGTTTTCAGGCCCGTGAGGAAGTGCCGCTGGCAATTTTGGCGCGTCCATACCTCGACGAGTTGTCAGCGCTGACCGGGGATACCGTGCACTTGGCGATTCGTGAGGGTGATGACGTGCTGTATCTGCACAAAAATCCAGGTCGCAATGGTCCCGAAATGCGCTCGCGGGTCGGTCATCGCATGCCGTTGGCGCGCACCGGGATTGGCAAGGCGTTGATGATTGATTGCACGCAGGACGAGTGGCAGCGTCTGTATCAGGTCAGTTTGCCAGTCGACGGAAAATCCATGGTGTGGCCGCAGCATCAGGAACAGTCCTGGGAACAGTTCCAGCAGCGAATGCAGGACTATGTCGCGGGGGGCTATGCGTTTGATCTGGAGGACAACGAACCGTCGATTCGCTGTGTCGCCGCGCCGGTACGTGATGCCAGCAACCGAATCGTTGCTGGCATCAGTATTGCCAGTACCGTGCCTTATATGCCCCTGGAGAAAATGGCCGAGCTGATCCCGCTGATCAAACAGACCGCAGCGCGACTCTCGGCCGAGTTAGGGGCCAAAGCCTGAATCAGGCTTTCAAGCTCGCCATGTCGATGACGAAACGGTACTTCACGTCGCCCGCGACCACTCGAGTGAAGGCGTCGTTGATGTTGCGGATGTCGAGCATCTCGATGTCGCAGGTGATGCCATGCTCGGCGCAGAAGTCCAGGACTTCCTGGGTTTCCGCCATGCCACCGATCATCGAGCCTGCCAGCACGCGACGTTTCGTGACCAGGTTGGCCGAATGCACTGGAGGTTCCACCGGCTCGACCAGCCCCACCAGAATATGCACGCCATCGAAACGCAGGGTTTGCAGGTAGGGGTTGAGGTCGTGTTGCACCGGAATGGTGTCCAGCAGGAAGTCGAAATGGCCGGCTGCGGCTGCCATCTGTTTGGCATCGGTTGACACGATTACATGGTCGGCGCCCTGACGACGGCCTTCCTCTGCCTTGGCCTCGGAGCGGGTGAACAGGGTCACTTCGGCGCCCATGGCTTTGGCGAATTTGATACCCATGTGACCCAGACCGCCCATGCCGAGGATGCCGACCTTGTCGCCCGGTTTCACGTTGTAGTGCTTGAGTGGCGAGTACGTGGTGATCCCTGCGCAGAGAATTGGCGCCGCGCTGGCCAAGTCCAGTTTCTCTGGGATGCGCACGACGAAACGCTCGCTGACCACGATACTGTCAGAGTAACCACCCATGGTGATACTGCCGTCGACGCGGTCTTTCGACGCGTAAGTCTGGGTCGGTCCTTCCAGGCAATACTGCTCCAGGTCAGCGTTGCAGGCTTCGCATTGGCGGCAGGAATCGACCATGCAACCGACCCCGACCTTATCGCCGACTTTGTAGCGGCTGACGTCTGCGCCGACAGCGGTCACCTTGCCAACGATCTCGTGGCCTGGCATCAAGGGATAGACGGCGATCCCCCATTCGTTGCGTGCCTGGTGGATATCGGAGTGGCAGACGCCGCAGTAGAGAATCTCGATGGCCACGTCATCGGCCCGAGGGCTGCGGCGTTCGAAGTTCATGGGGGCGAGGGGGGCGGTGGCCGACTGGGCGGCGTAACCGATGGCTTTATACATAGTGAACCTCGCAAAACAATGACTGGGTGATGCGAGCTATTGTCCCCGTGCAAGGCATGACCGGCCATGGTCATTCCTCCGGCTATCTTGCCTATTCCTCCGGCATCAGCGCTGATTGGCTATTTTTTTGGGCGGATCTGCGATGATGGCGCTGTCTATTCCTCTTGCGAAGCTGGATTCCCATGTTGTTGACCCGCCACCTTGATGCCAATGCAACACTGGTCTCGTTGATCCAGCCGCTCGCCACTCGTCCGGGGTTTCTGCCGACGCTATTGCCTGAGGTGCAAATCGTTTCGGCTCGCAGCAATGTGGCGCGTTGCCCGCAGATTTACGAGCCAAGCCTGATGATCATTGCTCAAGGCAGCAAACTGGCCTACCTGGGGCCGCGCACTCTGGAATATGGCGCGGGGCGCTATCTGGTTCAGGCGTTGTCGATGCCCTTCGAGTGCGAAACCTTTGCCACACCCGAAGTGCCGTTGCTCGGCATCTCGATTGGCATTGACCGGATCATGCTGGGGGAGTTGGTGCTGGCCATGGGGCTAATGCCGGGGCGTGACACTCAACCCCAGACCCTGGAGTCCATGAGCTCCGCCGCGCTTGACGCGGGCATGCGCGAAAGTGTCGAGCGCTTGTTGCGCTGCCTGCATGATCCGATGGAGTGTCAGATCATGGGCCGCACGCGTTTGCGAGAGGTACTGTATGCCGCGCTGCGTGGCCCTCAGGCGAGTGTGTTGCGGGCGCTGGTCGAGCAGCAAGGGCCGTTTGCCCGTGTTGCTGCATCGTTAAGCCATTTGCATGCGCATTATGCGGAACCGCTCAGCGTCGAGACCCTGGCTCGCTGCGCAAACATGAGTGCCTCGACCTTCCATGAGCACTTCAAGCGCGGCACCCTGTTGTCCCCGGTGCAGTATCTGAAGCGTCTACGACTGCTCAAGGCGCAGCGGATGTTGATCGCCGAAGGCATCGGTGTGGCGCAGGTTGCCCTGCGCGTGGGGTATCAAAGTACGTCGCAATTCAGTCGGGAATATAAGCGTTACTTCGAGCACAGCCCGGGGGATGAAGCGATGGGTGCTCATCCATAATGCTGATCGTTCAGGTGCAGGCAGGTGGTTTTTCGGACTCAACAAAAAGGCTCCCGAAGGAGCCTTGATGTTTGATCAGCCTTACATGTTCGGGTAAGTCGGACCGCCACTGCCTTCAGGCGCTACCCAGGTAATGTTCTGGGAAGGGTCTTTGATGTCGCAGGTTTTGCAGTGCACGCAGTTCTGCGCGTTGATCTGGAAGCGCTTCTCGCCGTCTTCCTTCGTCACCACTTCATACACGCCGGCAGGGCAGTAGCGCTGCGCCGGTTCGTCGTACAGCGGCAAGTTGGTGCCAATCGGGATGCTTGGATCGGCCAGCTTCAGGTGGCAGGGTTGTTCCTCTTCATGGTTGGTGTTGGAGAGAAATACCGAGCTGAGCTTGTCGAAGCTGAGCTTGCCATCGGGGCGTGGGTAATCGATCTTTTTCGAGTCGGCCGCGAGCTTCATGCACGCATAATCCGGCTTGGTGTCGTGCAGGGTGAACGGGATCTTGCCGCCGAAGAAGTTCTGATCGATGAAGTTGAACGCACCGCCGAGGATCGGACCGAACTTGTGCAGCGCCGGGCCGAAGTTACGGCTGGCGAACAGTTCATCGTAGAGCCAGCTGGCTTTGAAGGCCTCAACGTAGGTGTTCAGTTCGTCGCCGCCTTCCTTGCCAGCGAAGAGGGCATCAGCCACCGAATCAGCCGCGAGCATGCCGGATTTCATGGCGGTGTGGCTGCCCTTGATCTTGGCGAAGTTCAGGGTGCCGAGGTCGCAGCCGATCAGCGCGCCGCCCGGGAAGACCATTTTCGGCAGCGAATTCAAGCCGCCCTTGCAGATGGCGCGCGCGCCGTAGCTGATGCGCTTGCCGCCTTCGAGGTACTGTTTGATCACCGGGTGGTGCTTGAGGCGCTGGAATTCATCAAACGGTGACAGAAAGGCATTGGAGTAGGACAGATCAACGATCAGGCCGACCACCACCTGATTGTTTTCCAGGTGATAAAGGAAAGAGCCGCCAGTGTTCTCGGTGCCCATTACGTCCAATGGCCAGCCAGCGGTGTGGACCACCAGGCCTTGCTCGTGCTTGGCCGGGTCGACTTCCCAGATTTCTTTGAGGCCAATACCGTAATGCTGCGCATCGGCTTCGGTATCGAGGTTGAAGCGCTTGAGCAATTGTTTACCGATGTGGCCACGGCAACCTTCGGCGAACAGCGTGTACTTGCCGCGCAGTTCCATGCCAGGGGTGAAGTAACCCTCTTTAGGATGGCCTTCACGGTCAACGCCCAGATCGCCGGTAACGATCCCGCGTACCACGCCGTTCTCGTCGAACAGTGCTTCCTGGGCGGCAAAGCCCGGGTAGATTTCGACACCCAGGTTTTCAGCCTGCTGAGCCAGCCAGCGGCACAGATTGCCCAGGGAAATGATGTAGTTACCTTCGTTGTGCATGGTTTTAGGCACAAAGAGGTTGGGTACTTTAGTTGCGCTGTCGGCACTTTTGAGTACAAAGATATCGTCGCGCTTGACCGGGGTGTTCAGAGGCGCGCCGAGCTCTTTCCAGTTCGGAAACAATTCGTTCAGGGCGCGAGGTTCGAACACGGCACCGGATAAAATGTGCGCGCCCACTTCAGAGCCTTTTTCCACCACGCAGACGCTGATTTCCTTTCCGGCTTCGGCGGCCTTCTGCTTCAGTCGGCAAGCGGCGGAAAGACCCGCGGGGCCTGCGCCGACGATGACGACGTCGAATTCCATGTATTCGCGTTCCACAGGCTATCTCCTACTCAGGGCTCAACAGTTTTTTTTATATGAAGCAACTAGCGCGGGTCGCGAGTAACATTGACCGACCTGCGCGCCGCAAAGGCACGCATTATATCTGGACCATCGCTCAGGTCCAATACAAACGTTTGTTTGAATTTGCTGCAGGCCAGATAAATCAAAGACGCGCTGCTCATATCTGACCGTTTTAGCGTATTGACCAGAAAAGACGTTCCGGTCAAGATACGGGCGGTTTTGCGCTCGCCGTAGGCTGACCGCTGGTTTCAAAGGGCACCTCTAAAAAGCGTTGGAGCGCGGTGCAGTTGTTTTTAGAGGTGTCCTTTTTACCGACGCGTATCAATCGCCAGGTCCGCCCGGGCGATTTTCTTTTCACCGGAGAGTAACGAGGAATCCATGAAGGTTCTTGTAGCTGTCAAACGAGTGGTCGACTACAACGTCAAGGTTCGCGTCAAAGCGGACAACTCCGGCGTCGATCTCGCTAACGTCAAAATGTCGATGAACCCCTTCTGCGAAATCGCTGTAGAAGAAGCCGTCCGCCTGAAAGAAAAAGGCGTTGCGACCGAGATCGTCGTCGTTTCCATTGGTCCGACCACCGCTCAGGAGCAACTGCGTACCGCATTGGCTCTGGGTGCTGATCGCGCCATCCTCGTTGAGTGCGCCGACGAACTGAACTCCCTGGCCGTGGCCAAGTTGCTCAAGGCTGTGGTCGACAAAGAACAACCGCAGCTGGTGATCCTGGGTAAACAGGCCATCGACAGCGACAACAACCAGACCGGCCAGATGCTGGCTGCACTGAGCGGCTACGCTCAGGGCACCTTCGCCTCTAAAGTCGAAGTGTCTGGCGACAAAGTCAGCGTCACGCGTGAAGTCGACGCCGGCCTGCAGACGGTGTCCCTGAGCCTGCCCGCGATCGTGACCACAGACCTGCGTCTGAACGAGCCACGTTACGCCTCCTTGCCAAACATCATGAAAGCCAAGAAGAAGCCTCTTGAAGTGCTGACTCCGGACGCTTTGGGCGTTTCTACCGCCTCCACGACCAAAACCCTGAAAGTTGAAGCGCCGGCTACCCGCAGCGCAGGCATCAAGGTCAAGTCGGTGGCTGAACTGGTCGAGAAACTGAAAAACGAAGCGAAGGTAATCTAAATGACTATCTTGGTTATTGCTGAACATGAAAATGGTGTCGTTGCCCCGGCAACCCTGAACACCGTGGCTGCCGCTGTAAAAATCGGTGGTGATATTCACGTACTGGTGGCCGGTGCCAACGTCGGTGCAGTCGCCGAAGCAGCAGCGAAAATCGCCGGTGTTTCGAAGGTACTGGTCGCTGATAATGCGGCTTACGCTCATCAGTTGCCGGAAAACGTCGCGCCGCTGGTTGCCGAGCTGGGCAAGGCTTACAGCCACATCCTGGCTGCTGCTACGTCCAACGGCAAAAACATCCTGCCGCGTGTTGCTGCGCAGCTGGACGTTGACCAGATCTCCGAGATCATCGCCGTTGAAAGCGCTGACACCTTCAAGCGTCCGATCTATGCCGGTAACGCCATTGCGACAGTGCAGTCTTCGGCTGCGGTCAAAGTGATCACCGTGCGTGCCACCGGTTTTGATCCGGTGGCGGCTGAAGGCGGTTCGGCTTCTGTTGAAGCGGTCTCGGCTGCTCACGATGCTGGCAAGTCCACCTTCGTTAGCGAAGAACTGGCCAAGTCCGATCGTCCAGAACTGACGGCTGCCAAAATCGTCGTTTCCGGCGGTCGTGGCATGCAGAACGGCGAGAACTTCAAACACCTGTACGCCTTGGCCGACAAGCTGGGCGCTGCTGTGGGTGCTTCGCGCGCCGCAGTCGACGCAGGTTTCGTACCCAACGACATGCAGGTCGGTCAGACCGGCAAAATCGTTGCGCCACAACTGTACATTGCGGTCGGTATTTCCGGCGCGATCCAGCATTTGGCCGGTATGAAAGATTCCAAAGTGATCGTTGCGATCAACAAGGATGAAGAAGCGCCGATCTTCCAGGTGGCTGATTACGGCCTGGTGGCTGATTTGTTCGAAGCCGTTCCTGAGTTTGAGAAGCTGGTTTAATCCAGGCTCTTCACTTATAAAGAGAACCCGTTCATTTCGGGCTGTGTGAAATTGCGCTACGCCGCAGATTCCCACGGCCTTCGATGAGCGGGTTTTTTATTGGATTCGATTAAGGATTGACCTATGAGCAGGCCTCGGCTGCTATTGCCATCGCTTCTTTTAGGCGTGTTCATGTTGCCATCACTGAGTTTCGCCGCGGGCAAATGTGAGCGTCTGATCGTGACAGGCAGCCCTGATGCGCCGCCTTATTTATGGCGTGACCCCCAAGACCCGAAGCACCTGATGGGCGCCAATGCCGACCTGCTCAAACAAGCAGCTGAAGAGTTGGGCCTGAAAGTAGAGCTGCTGTATGCAGGTAAGCGCAGTCAGGCGTTGGAAGAAGTGCGCAGTGGGCGTATGGACCTGTTGGCCGACGCGCCGTTGAAGACGTCGGAACTTGAATCGCTTGATTACATTCATCCTTCGATCACCCAGAACGAAATCGTTGTCTGGACTCGACATGATCATGCGCAGCCCTTCAATGTGCTTGCCGATCTGCGCGATCACCCAGGCGCGGTATCGAACAAAATTCGCTTCACACAACCCTTTGAGGCGCTAGTCAGTGAGCATCTGAGACTTGAACGCACCGAGAATCTGACTCAGGCGTTTCAAAAATTGATTCTGGGGCAGGTTGAATATGTACTGGCGGGCCGTTACGCCGGTCTGGCGATGGCCCAGGCATTGGGGGTGTCTGCGGACCTGGTTGCGCAGCCTTTGCCACTGGATAAGCAGGGGCTGTACTTGGCGTTGTCATTCAATTCAGCCTGCAATGATCCTTGGTTACGCGGACAGCTGGCCAAAAAGATGACAGAATCGGCCGCCTCCGGCCTGTCAGGCGAGGCGGTGAAACGCAATCTGGAACTCTGGAAAGCGCAGTTGCTGCTGCCAGCCACCGCCCCAAACAAGTAGGAATGTTTTCGTGAGTATTCGAGCTTTATTCGCCGCCACAGCCTTTGCTGCTCTGGTCGGCTGTGCCAACGATCCGGCACCGATCGAACAGTTACGACTGACCGAGCAAGCAGTGGATCAAGCCAAGGCGGTGGGTGCCACCGAAGAAATCCCAGAGCTGACACTGGCCCAGTCGAAGCTGATTCAGGCTCGCGCCGACATGGCCAACCAATCATTCAAAGAGGCTCGCATGCAGGCCGAGCAGTCGGAACTCGATGCGCGGCTCGCCGAAGCACGCGTCCTGACCCAGAAGAGTCAGGAGCAAATAATGCAGCTGAACACTCGCCTCAATCGTCTGCGTAAGCAAGTGGGAGACGTTCAGTGAGTCGCTCAGTGAATCGTATCCCTCGTATCATCAGTGCAGTCATGCTGCTGGGTTCGGCTGGCCTTTATGGTTGTGCAGGGCACCAGAACAGCGAGCGGGCAGTGCAGCAAGCCAGTGCCGACTTCCAGAAAGTCAGAGAAGATACCAACGTTCTGCGCGGCGCCCCCAAAGATGTTATTCGTGCCGGCGAATTGTTAGGGCGTGCCGAGCGTTTGTCCGGCTATTGGGGCAGTGGCGCAGACGTCAGCCATTACGCTTACCTTAGCGGCCGCTACAGCGAAATTGCTCGCGAGCATACTAACCTGATGCTCAATCAGGAACAGTTGGCCAAGTCGGAGCTAGACCGTCAGCGCCTGCAACTCGCGTTGCGTGAAGCCAAATTGTCCAGTGTGCAGCAGCAAGGCAAATGGCTGGAGGAGCAGATGGTTGCTCTGGCCACCATCCAGACTGATCGCGGTCTGGTCATGACCCTGGGCGACGTACTATTTGATACGGGGAACGCTGAGCTAAAAAGTTCGGCCAATCGCACGGTGCTCAAGTTGGTGCAATTTCTCCAGCTTAATCCCAAGCGCGTCGTGCGGATCGAAGGCTATACCGACAGCACAGGCGGCAAGCAGGAAAACCTTGAGCTTTCCAGGGATCGGGCGCAGTCGGTGGCTGATTTGCTGATGGATCTGGGTATTGACGAGAAGCGTCTTCAGGTCGAAGGCTATGGGGATGAATTCCCTGTCGAAGCGAACGCCTCGGAGCGTGGAAGGGCGCAGAATCGTCGGGTTGAAATCGTTTTCTCCGACGACAAAGGCCATTTGGGTGCAGCGCGCTAGGCGTTCTCGTTAAAGAAACCCGGTGACCGCAAGGTGCCGGGTTTTTTTTGAGAAAAATGGGGGCGAACAGGGGGTTTTTCGATGGAATTGTTTTATCACTGCTGAGGAGGGCTATCATTTCTAGAAACTGTCCCCGTACACTTCCCTACTGTTACGGTAGTCACCCGTCTTGAACACTCTATAAAAATAAGTTGTCAGCAGCATCGAGGGCCGCGTCATGACCAATCTTCTACTTTATCAACGCATTGCTCAGCAGCTGGCTGAGGATATTCGCCGGGGTGTCTATCAGCCCGGTGAGCGCGTGCCCTCTGTACGCAAAATGAGTTCGCAGCTCAATGTGAGTCATGCAACAGTGTTGCAGGCCTATGCAAACCTTGAAGATCAAGGTTTGATCCGGGCGCGGCCGCAGTCGGGTTATTACGTGCACCAGACACCGGCGTTGACTGCGCCCACCCCGGACATTGCTCGCGTAGAGCGTCCTGGTCTGGTCACCCGCAGTAGCATCATCCAGCAGGTTTTAGTCGAGTCACGCCGTGAAGGTGTATTTCCGTTAGGGGCTGCAGTGCCTCACGTAGACTATCTGCCAGTGCGGGCGTTGCATCAGCAACTGGCAAAAGTGACGCGTTTTCAGAGTCCGCGCGCTTTTAGCTATATGTTCAGTCCCGGTTTCGAGCCGTTGCGCCGTCAGGTTGCCATTCGCATGCGCGATGCCGGGGTGGTGGTCGATCCGTCCGAGGTGGTGATTACCCACGGTTGTGTCGATGCGTTGCAAATGTCCTTGCGGGTACTGACCAGGCCCGGTGATCTGATCGCGACTGAGTCGCCCACCTATTATGGTTTGTTGCAAATGGCCGACCTTCTGGGGCTCAAGGTCATCGAGATTCCGAGTGATCCTGCCACCGGCATCAGCCTTGAAGCGTTGCAGTTGGCGGCCAACCAGTGGTCGATCAAGGCGTTGGTGATGACGTCGCGTCTGAGTAATCCATTGGGAGGGACCGTGCCTGAAGAGCGACAGAGGCATCTGTTGCGACTCGCCTCGGATTTTGATATTCAGATTGTGGAAGACGACATTTATGGCGAGTTGATGTTTGAACTCGGGCGAACCAAAGCGTTGAAGGCCTTTGATCGGTTGGGTAGGGTGATTTATTGCTCGAGTTTTTCCAAGACCTTGGCGCCTGGTGTGCGTATCGGCTGGACGATTGCCGGAAAGTATCAAGCAGAAATCCAGCGATTACAGACATTCAGCACTCATTCGGCATGCAGCGTCACCCAAATGGGCGTTGCTGCTTACCTGGAAAATGGCGGTTATGACCGACATTTAAGGTTCATTCGCCTGGAGTACCGCAAAAATTTGAGCGCGTTCCAGTTGGCGGTGCAACAGTACTTCCCTGAAGGGACTCAAATGAGTCGGCCGACGGGAGGATTTATTCTGTGGGTAAGCTTGCCTGGGCGGGTTAACACTCAAGAGTTGCATGTGCGCGCCCTGGAGCAGGGAATCAGCATCGCGCCGGGGCTTATTTTTAGCAATACAGAACAGTTCAATCACTGTATTCGACTCAACTGTGGTATCCCGTGGAACCGCGAAGCGGAGCGCGCACTGATGACCTTGGGCATGCTCGCCAAGCAACTGTGTCAAGAAACGGCGCAAGCTTACTGAGGTATTACCCCGCGGGTGAGTACTGTGCTCGGCGCCTCTTTACTCGTCCGGTTTGAATCTGCTGGCTTGTCATGAACCCTTCAACAGGCCAGCATATGGCCCTCTGCCTTGCTGCCATTTATGTCTATGAATTTTCTTCGTTGTATCGGGTTGCTGTTAATTGTACTGGCGAGTGCCTGTGGTCCTGAAAAACCTGCTGCGCCGGTGCCCAAGGTCGTGTCTGGGGCGGCGTCAGGTATACCAGTGGGCGCCGTGGGGGAGTCGGTCGTCGTGCCGCCTGCGCCAATCGCACCGCAGGTGCATATCCATGAGTTGAAACCTAACATTCCGGTGGTTCCGGTAGTGGTGACCTCCTCGGCCAGGGCGTCAGTACAAAAGACTGTCTCCAGCAAAGCCACATCCGAATCGCCCCCTGCCAAGCCTCGCGCACCAATGTCCAGCAAGACCAAGCCTGCGAGTGAAGTGGTGCGGCAAACTCGTCTCTCCCAGCCGAATCTGGACTTGAGTCTGCCGACAGATATGGTCAAGGAGATGGCACCCGTTGGTACGGTGGCGCCCATCGTTAACAAGTCTTTATTGCCACCCATGTTTGGCGAGAAAAAAACGGCTCCGGAAGGTCCTTTCCAGCTCAACGGCCGCTTACTGAATAACGCAATGAAGCTGCAAATGCGCGACGAAAATCGGCGGGAAGTCGAAGGTGCTGCCCTCGATTTCGAGTTCAAGCAGTAGCGCTAAAGAGCAGTCTGCCGTCAGACTGATTTCAAACGGGCGTTTAAACGGGTAATATCCTTCGATTTTAACCATTGCCGGTCGCGAGGATATTCGTTATGGACTGTCGTCCAGATTGCGGGGCCTGCTGCATTGCACCCTCCATCAGTTCGCCTATTCCTGGCATGCCCAATGGCAAGGCCGCAGGAGAACGTTGCCTGCATCTTTCTGTCGAATCGCTGTGTGCTTTGTTCGGCAGGCCTGATCGGCCTGCGGTGTGCAGTGCGTTTTCGGCGGATGAGGAGGTCTGCGGGTCGAACCAGGCGGAGGCTATTCGTCTGATTGGCTGGTGGGAGCAAGCGACCGCAGTGGCTTGATGGCCTTTACTTAAGCAGAACTGATTTCCCGCAAACCGGTTTACCAGAACTTCGACAACAAGGAATAAAACAATGGGTTCGCTGCATCGGATAGCTGTTGTGTGTGGTTTGACTGTATTGATGGCTGCTGCCGCTCAGGCTGAAGACTGGAAAGTTGCGAAGGATGAGGGGGGTATCAATATCTCCTTGAGCGATGTGGTGGGCTCCAAGTACAAGGCTTATCGCGGTATCACTATAATCAAGGCAAGTGTGGCCAAGTTGCGCGGCCTGCAGGAAGATGTTGTGGGCGCTTGTACCTGGATTCATGAATGCAAGTCGCAGAAGTTGCTCAAGTCTGACGGCGTCAGGACGTGGACTTACGCTCAGTTCAATACGCCTTGGCCTGTGACTCCGCGCGACTCAGTGTTGCTGGTGACTTCCGAGCAGGGCGCTGATGGCACCCTGACGCGCACGCTAAAGGGCGTGCCAACGTATATCCCCGAGGAAAAAGGCTTTGTGCGGGTTGCGCAAGTAGAAGGTCTCTGGAAGTTCGTTCCCAAAGGTGCCGATCAAACTGAAGTGACGTATCAGGTTCATACAGAGCCGGGTGGTAGCGTGCCGTCCTGGCTGGCCAACAAGTTTGTGGTGGACGCTCCTTTCAATACCTTGAAGGCGTTGAAAGAGAAGGCAGAGAAGTAATTGATTCTGATCGTCGGGGGGGCAACTTTCCCTGCGGTACAAAAAAGGGCTGCCAATGGCAGCCCTTTTTTATTCCCGATGGTTGAGGTCGAGAATGGTTTGCAGTCTTACTTACGATCTTCCAGCGGCACGATGTCGCGAGACACGTAGCCGGTGTACAGCTGGCGAGGACGGCCAATCTTGTACGGGCTTGAGAGCATTTCTTTCCAGTGCGAGATCCAGCCGACAGTCCGCGCCAAGGCGAAGATCACGGTGAACATGCTGGTGGGAATGCCGATAGCTTTCAGGATGATGCCCGAGTAGAAGTCTACGTTCGGGTACAGGGAGCGTTCGATGAAGTACGGGTCGGTCAGGGCGATCTCTTCGAGACGCATGGCCAGTTCCAGCTGCGGATCGTTGGTGATGCCCAGCTCTCTGAGTACTTCGTCGCAGGTCTGCTTCATCACGGTGGCGCGCGGATCGCGGTTTTTGTAAACCCGGTGACCGAAGCCCATCAACTTGAACGGATCGTTCTTGTCTTTGGCCTTGGCAATGAATTTGTCGATGTTCGAGACATCGCCAATTTCATCGAGCATAGCCAATACTGCTTCGTTGGCGCCGCCGTGTGCCGGACCCCAAAGGGCTGCGATGCCGGCAGCGATACAGGCGAACGGGTTGGCCCCTGAGGAGCCAGCCATGCGCACAGTAGAGGTCGACGCGTTCTGCTCGTGATCGGCGTGCAGGATAAAGATCTTATCCATTGCCTTGGCCAACACCGGGCTGATCGGTTTGATCTCGCAGGGGGTGTTGAACATCATGTGCAGGAAGTTTTCTGCGTAGTTCAGGTCGTTGCGCGGGTACATCATGGGTTGCCCCATGGAATATTTGTACACCATCGCTGCCAGAGTAGGCATTTTGGCAACCAGACGGATCGCGGAGATTTCACGATGCTGCGGGTTATTGATGTCCAGAGAGTCGTGATAGAACGCCGACAGGGCACCCACCACGCCGCACATAACGGCCATTGGGTGAGCGTCGCGACGGAAACCGTTGAAGAATGTCTTCAACTGTTCGTGCACCATCGTGTGGTTCTTCACGGTGATCACGAATTGGGCTTTCTGTTCAGTCGTTGGCAGTTCGCCGTTGAGCAACAGGTAGCAGGTTTCCAAGTAGTCCGATTGTGCAGCAAGCTGCTCGATCGGGTAACCGCGGTGCAACAGGATGCCTTTGTCACCGTCGATATAGGTAATCTTCGACTCGCAAGAGGCGGTCGACATGAAACCAGGGTCGAATGTGAAGTGGCCGGTGGCGGTTAGACCGCGAACGTCGATTACATCGGGACCCACGGTGCCGGTCAGAATTGGCAGCTCGACGGGGGCTGCGCCCTCGATGATCAACTGCGCTTTTTTGTCAGCCATGTGGCCTCCTATATATGCTTCAAATCATCAGACAGACCCCCCACGCAGGGCCCGCACCACTATAGTGAGATAAATCTTAAAGTCAATTTGCCTAAAGTCTTGCTGCTGGGGGCTTTGGGCGAGGTTTTTTCATGAAGATCCGAGCCGTTTACGCCTTTTATAAGTCGGGCGCAATTGCCTATTAGCGTGAAGTCTGCGCGTTGTCATTAGTGACCTAACTGTCTATACTCTGGCTCCGACCGCCGGGGGCTTTAGGGCCTGTTTCATAGGGGTCGTCACTCCCTGGGTGGTGGGTACCTGACCAGTGCACTTCCCAACAACTTTGCCCTGATTGTTAGGGGCTCTTCAAGTGTGAAAAAAAGCCGTGAATAGCCAACGACCTGTAAACCTCGACCTAAGGACCATCAAGCTCCCAGTCACTGCTTACACGTCCATTCTTCACCGTATTTCCGGTGTCATCCTCTTTGTCGGCCTTGCCATCATGCTTTATGCATTGGGCAAATCGCTGGGCTCTGAGGAAGGTTTCGGGGAAGTGAAGGCGTGTTTGACCAGTGTGCTAGCCAAGCTAGTAATTTGGGGCCTGCTGTCCGCCTTGCTGTATCACTTGGTGGCAGGTATTCGCCACTTGATCATGGACATGGGCATCGGTGAAACGCTGGAAGGCGGCAAACTGGGCTCGAAAATCGTTCTCGCCGTCTCCGCGGTGCTGATCGTTCTGGCGGGAGTATGGATATGGTAACCAACGTCACTAACCTGTCGCGTTCGGGCCTCTATGACTGGATGGCGCAGCGCGTATCTGCGGTCGTGCTCGCGGCTTATTTCATATTCCTGATCGGGTACCTCATCGCGAACCCTGGCCTGGGGTACGCCCAATGGCACGCGCTGTTCGCTAACAACGCGATGCGTATCTTCAGTCTGCTGGCCTTTGTTGCTCTGGGCGCTCACGCCTGGGTTGGCATGTGGACCATCGCAACCGATTACCTGACGCCGATGGCGCTGGGCAAGTCCGCGACTGCAGTACGTTTCCTCTTCCAGGCTGTCTGCGGCATCGCGATGTTCGCTTACTTCGTCTGGGGTGTGCAGATTCTTTGGGGTATCTGATTCATGGCTAACATTAATACGCTTTCTTTTGACGCTATCATCATTGGTGGCGGCGGCGCTGGCATGCGCGCAGCATTGCAGCTGGCCCAGGGCGGTCACAAGACCGCTGTAGTTACAAAGGTATTCCCGACTCGTTCCCATACCGTTTCTGCTCAGGGTGGCATTACCTGTGCCATCGCCTCCGCAGATCCAAACGATGACTGGCGCTGGCACATGTACGATACCGTCAAGGGCTCCGATTACATCGGTGACCAGGACGCTATCGAATACATGTGTTCCGTAGGCCCTGAAGCGGTCTTCGAACTTGAGCACATGGGTCTGCCGTTCTCCCGTACCGAGCAAGGCCGCATCTATCAGCGTCCATTTGGCGGTCAATCAAAAGACTTTGGCAAGGGCGGTCAGGCTGCACGTACTTGCGCAGCTGCCGACCGTACCGGTCACGCGTTGTTGCACACTCTTTACCAAGCCAACCTGAAAGCCGGCACTGTATTCCTCAACGAATACTATGCAGTGGATCTGGTGAAAAACCAGGACGGCGTGTTCGTCGGTATCATCGCGATCTGCATCGAAACCGGTGAAACTTCGTACATCCGCGCAAACGCGACGGTACTGGCCACTGGCGGCGCTGGTCGCATCTACTCGTCGACCACCAACGCACTGATCAATACCGGTGACGGTATCGGCATGGCGCTGCGTGCAGGCGTGCCGGTTCAGGATATCGAGATGTGGCAGTTCCACCCAACCGGCATCGCCGGCGCAGGTGTACTGGTTACAGAAGGTTGCCGTGGTGAAGGTGGTTACCTGATCAACAAGCACGGCGAGCGTTTCATGGAGCGTTATGCTCCGAACGCCAAAGACCTTGCTGGTCGTGACGTGGTAGCACGCTCCATGGTTAAAGAGATCATCGCCGGTAACGGTTGTGGTCCAGATGGCGATCACGTAATGCTCAAGCTCGATCACCTGGGCGAAGAAGTGTTGCACAGCCGTCTGCCAGGTATCTGCGAATTGTCCAAGACATTCGCTCACGTCGATCCAGTGACCGATCCGGTTCCTGTGGTTCCGACATGCCACTACATGATGGGTGGTGTTGCCACCAACATTCATGGTCAGGCAATCACCCAGAACGCTGCTGGCGTTGACACCATCATTCCAGGTCTGTTCGCTGTCGGCGAAGTGGCTTGTGTATCGGTGCACGGGGCTAACCGTCTGGGCGGTAACTCGTTGCTCGACCTGGTGGTCTTCGGCCGCGCAGCCGGTATCCATCTGGAACAAAGCCTGCGTGAAGGTGTTGAATACCGCCGCGCAACTGAAACCGATGTTGACTTCGCACTCGAGCGCCTTGCTGGCTTGAACGCGCGGACCACCGGTGAAGACGTCGCTTCGCTGCGTAAAGAATTGCAAAGCTGCATGCAGAACTACTTTGGTGTGTTCCGTACTGGCGAATACATGCAGAAGGGTATTGCTCAGTTGGCAGGCCTGCGCGAGCGCATCGCCAACGTCAAGATCAACGACAAGAGCCAAGCGTTCAACACGGCTCGGATCGAAGCTCTGGAACTGCAAAACCTGCTGGAAGTTGCCGAAGCTACCGCGATTGCCGCAGAAAATCGTAAAGAGTCCCGTGGCGCTCATGCCCGTGAAGACTTTGAAGATCGCGATGACGTGAACTGGCTGTGCCACACCCTGTATTTCCCGGGTGAAAAACGCGTAGCCAAGCGTGCCGTGAACTTCTCGCCGAAGACTGTTCCGACTTTCCAGCCCATGATCCGCACTTATTAAGGGTGGCCGATATGTTGCAAGTCAGTGTTTATCGCTACAACCCGGATCAGGACGCTGCACCGTTCATGCAGGAATTCAAGGTCAATACCAACGGTAAAGACTTGATGGTTCTGGACGTGCTGGCCCTGATCAAAGAGCAGGACGAGGGTTTCTCCTATCGTCGCTCTTGCCGTGAAGGCGTGTGTGGCTCAGACGGCATGAACATCAACGGTAAAAACGGCCTGGCATGTATCACGCCGCTGTCTGCCGTGGTCAAGGGCAACAAGCTGGTGGTCCGTCCACTGCCTGGTTTGCCGGTTATTCGTGACCTGGTCGTCGATATGAGCATCTTCTATAAGCAGTACGAGAAGGTGAAGCCTTACCTGCTGAACGACACGCCGGCTCCGGCCATCGAGCGTCTGCAGTCGCCAGAAGAACGCGAGAAGCTGGACGGTTTGTACGAGTGCATTCTGTGCGCTTGCTGCTCGACTTCCTGCCCGTCCTTCTGGTGGAACCCTGACAAGTTTCTCGGTCCAGCTGCACTGCTGCAAGCCTACCGTTTCCTGGCTGACAGCCGTGACACTCATACCCAGGAACGTCTGGCTTCGCTGGATGACCCGTTCAGCGTTTTCCGCTGCCGCGGGATCATGAACTGCGTGAACGTGTGTCCGAAGGGCCTGAACCCAACCAAGGCTATCGGTCACGTTCGCAGCATGCTGCTGCAAAGCGGCGTCTGATTTGACTGTTGTACTCGTAGCACCGCAACACCCGTAACTGATGTACCTGTACTGGCTGCGGCGCAGGCTTCAACCGGCGCCGTAGTTTTAACCTGAGCAGTAGCTCATAAAGCTGCGGCTCTTACTTTGAAGAAATGAGACCAGCAGGGGCATCCGGGCTGGTACCCGGACTATCTGCGTGAACCTTGGTGGCTTGTCTGAGTCGTTTCACATGGACTTTGTCAGGTTTACTGCGGTGTCTTCGCCGGTGGTGTCCCCTTACCGAGGGTGACCAAGCATGCAAGAAAGCGTGATGCAGCGCATGTGGAACAGTGCCCACCTTTCCGGTGGTAACGCTGCCTATGTGGAAGAGCTCTACGAGCTCTACCTGCACGACCCTAACGCTGTGCCAGAAGAATGGCGCACCTACTTTCAGAAGTTGCCAGCTGACGGCAGCACTGCCACCGATGTTTCGCACTCGACAATCCGCGATCACTTTGTGTTGCTGGCCAAAAACCAGCGCCGCGCCCAACCGGTTTCCGCCGGTAGCGTGAGCAGCGAACACGAGAAGAAGCAGGTTGAAGTTTTGCGACTGATCCAGGCTTATCGGATGCGGGGCCATCAGGGCGCCCAACTCGATCCGCTGGGATTGTGGCAACGTCCTGCGCCAGCCGACTTGTCGATCAATCATTACGGTCTGACGAACGCTGATCTTGATACAACCTTCCGCGCCGGGGATTTGTTCATCGGCAAAGAGGAAACTAGCCTACGCGAAATTCTCGAAGCGTTGCAGCAGACATATTGCCGCACCATTGGCTCTGAATTTACCCATATTGTCGATTCCGAGCAGCGTAACTGGTTTATGCAGCGCCTCGAAAGCGTGCGCGGGCGTCCAGCGTTCTCCGCTGACATCCAAAGCCACTTGCTCGAGCGCGTGACTGCCGCTGAAGGCCTGGAAAAATACCTGGGTACCAAATACCCCGGCACCAAGCGTTTCGGTCTGGAAGGCGGCGAAAGCCTGATCCCGATGCTGGATGAGTTGATCCAGCGTTCGGGCTCTTACGGCACCAAAGAAATCGTGATCGGCATGGCCCACCGGGGACGTCTGAACGTCCTGGTCAACACCTTCGGCAAGAACCCGCGCGATTTGTTCGACGAGTTCGAAGGCAAGAAAAAGGTCGAGCTCGGTTCCGGTGACGTTAAATATCACCAGGGCTTTTCGTCCAACGTGATGACAGCCGGTGGCGAAGTCCACTTGGCGATGGCATTCAACCCGTCTCACCTGGAGATCGTTTCTCCTGTGGTAGAAGGGTCGGTGCGTGCACGTCAGGATCGTCGTAACGATCCGACCGGTGACAAGGTTCTGCCAATTTCCATCCACGGTGACGCTGCGTTCGCAGGTCAAGGCGTGGTCCTGGAAACCTTCCAGATGTCGCAGACTCGCGGCTTCAAGACGGGCGGCACGGTCCATATCGTCATCAACAACCAGGTTGGCTTCACCATCAGCAACCCGGAAGACGCGCGCTCCACTGAGTACGCAACCGACGTTGCCAAGATGATTCAGGCGCCGATTCTCCATGTGAATGGTGATGACCCTGAAGCCGTCGTGTTTGTGACCCAGTTGGCCATCGACTACCGCATGCAGTTCAAGCGTGACGTGGTGATCGATCTGGTCTGCTACCGTCGTCGTGGCCACAACGAAGCTGACGAACCAAGCGGTACCCAGCCGTTGATGTACCAGCAGATTGCCAAACAGCGCACCACTCGCGAGCTGTATGCCGAGCGCCTGACCCTGGCTGGTATTCTCGACGACGCGCGCGTGCAGGCAAAAATCGACGACTATCGCAATGCGCTGGACGACGGTCTGCATGTAGTAAAAAGCCTGGTCAAAGAGCCGAACAAAGAACTGTTCGTCGATTGGCGTCCATATCTGGGCCATGCCTGGACTGCTCGTCACGACACCCGTTTCGACTTGAAGACCTTGCAAGAACTGTCCGCCAAACTGATGGAGCTGCCAGAAGGCTTCGTGGTTCAGCGCCAGGTGTCGAAGATCTACGAAGATCGTCAGAAAATGCAAGTTGGCGGCCTGCCGATCAACTGGGGTTACGCCGAAACCATGGCGTACGCGACCCTGGCATTCGAAGGTCATCCGATTCGCATGACCGGTCAGGACATCGGCCGTGGTACGTTCTCGCACCGCCATGCGACGCTGCATAACCAGAAAGATGGCGCTACCTACATTCCTCTGCAGAATCTGTACAAAGGTCAGCCACGTTTCGACCTGTACGACTCCCTGCTGTCGGAAGAAGCGGTATTGGCGTTCGAATACGGTTATTCGACCACCGAGCCTAATGCACTGGTTATCTGGGAAGCCCAGTTCGGCGACTTCGCCAACGGTGCCCAAGTGGTTATTGACCAGTTCATCACCAGTGGCGAGCACAAGTGGGGCCGTCTGTGCGGTCTGACCATGCTGCTGCCGCACGGTTATGAAGGTCAGGGGCCAGAGCACTCGTCTGCGCGTCTGGAGCGTTACCTGCAATTGTGCGCCGAGCACAATATTCAGGTGTGCGTACCGACGACCCCGGCTCAGATCTACCACTTGTTGCGTCGTCAGGTCATTCGTCCGCTGCGTAAACCGCTGATTGTGCTGACGCCGAAGTCCCTGTTGCGCCACAAACTGGCAATTTCGACCCTGGAAGATCTGGCTGAAGGTTCGTTCCAGACTGTTATTCCAGAAGTCGACGTGCAGGATCCGGAAAAAGTAGGTCGCCTCGTGCTGTGTAGCGGCAAGGTCTACTACGACCTCCTGGAAAAACGCCGTGCCGAAGGTCGTGATGACATCGCCATCGTACGTATTGAGCAGCTGTACCCGTTCCCGGAAGACGACTTGATCGAAGTCCTGGGCCCGTACAAAAACCTCAAGCACATCGTCTGGTGTCAGGAAGAGCCAATGAACCAGGGCGCCTGGTACTGCAGCCAGCATCACATGCGTCGTATCATCAGCGGTCACAACAAGGCATTGGTCCTTGAGTACGCTGGTCGTGACGCCTCTGCGGCTCCTGCTTGTGGTTATGCATCAATGCACGCCGAGCAGCAGGCAAAACTGCTGCAAGATGCCTTCACTGTTTAACGCCTTCGTGCATTAGAAACCGAATTTAAGGAATTACAGATAATGGCTATCGAGATCAAAGCCCCCTCTTTCCCGGAATCAGTTGCCGATGGCACCATTTCCAAATGGCATAAACAGCCGGGCGAAGCGGTAAAGCGTGACGAGCTGCTGGTCGACATCGAGACTGACAAAGTTGTTCTCGAAGTGTTGGCTGAAGCTGACGGCGTGTTGGCATCGATCGTGAAGGGCGAGGGCGAGACTGTCCTGTCCAATGAACTGATCGCAACCCTGGATGCAGGCGCTACTGCCTCTGCTGCTCCAGTGGCTGCCGCTCCTGCTGCAACAGCCCAAGCAGCGGCGGCTCCAGCCGCTGCTGCTGGCGACGAAGATGCAATCGGTGCTCCAGCTGCGCGCAAGCTGGCTGAAGAAAACGGCATCAACCTGAACAACGTCAAAGGCACGGGTAAAGATGGTCGTGTGACCAAGGAAGACGTGGTCGCTGCGATTGAAGCGAAGAAATCCGCTCCAGCCGCTGCCCCTGCGCCTGCCAAAGTCGCTGCGGCTGCTCCAGTGTTCTCTGCCGGTGATCGGGTTGAGAAGCGCGTTCCTATGACCCGCCTGCGTGCCAAGGTTGCAGAGCGTCTGGTTGATGCTCAGTCGAACATGGCGATGCTGACTACGTTCAACGAAGTCAACATGAAGCCGGTCATGGACCTGCGTTCGAAGTACAAGGAGCTGTTCGAGAAGTCGCACAACGGCGTACGTCTGGGCTTCATGTCGTTCTTCGTGAAAGCGGCCACAGAAGCGCTGAAGCGCTACCCTGCGGTCAATGCCTCGATCGACGGCACTGACATCGTTTACCACGGCTACTCCGACGTCGGTGTTGCCGTGTCCAGCGACCGTGGTCTGGTTGTGCCGGTGCTGCGTAACGCCGAACTGATGAGCCTGGCTGAAATCGAAGGCGGCATTGCCAACTTCGGCAAGAAAGCCAAAGACGGCAAGCTGACCATGGACGACATGACTGGCGGTACCTTCACCATCTCCAACGGTGGTACCTTCGGTTCGTTGCTGTCGACCCCGATCGTCAACCCGCCACAAGCCGCTATTCTGGGTATGCACAAAATCCAGGAGCGTCCAATGGCGGTCAAGGGTGAGGTCGTGATCCTGCCGATGATGTATCTGGCACTCTCGTATGACCACCGTTTGATCGACGGTAAAGAAGCAGTTACCTTCCTGGTTACCATCAAGGACTTGCTGGAAGACCCGGCTCGTCTGCTGCTGGATATCTGATTTCGTCTGTCGGGCAGGGTCGCGGTTGATCGCGATGTCCTGCCTGATTGTTGAATGAACCAGCTTCGTCCCACGACGGTCCTCACAAGGGACCGTCCGGTTTGATTTGAAAAAGGAATGACTCATGACCCAGAAATTCGATTTGGTAGTGATTGGTGCTGGCCCTGGCGGCTATGTTGCCGCTATCAAGGCAGCGCAACTTGGTCTCAAGACTGCCTGCATCGAGAAATATCAGGACAAGGAGGGCAAACTGGCCCTTGGCGGTACTTGTCTGAACGTTGGCTGCATTCCTTCCAAGGCGCTGTTGGATAGCTCCTGGAAATTCTACGAAGCTAAAAACGGCTTCAAAGTCCACGGTATCTCGACGTCCGAAGTGACCATGGATGTACCCGCCATGGTTGGTCGTAAATCGGCCATCGTTAAAGGCCTGACTGGCGGCGTAGCCAGCCTGTTCAAAGCCAATGGTGTGATTTCCCTGCAGGGCCACGGCAAGCTGCTGGCCGGCAAGAAAGTCGAACTGACCCGCCCTGATGGCACGGTTGAAGTGATCGAAGCCGAAAACGTGATCCTCGCTTCTGGCTCGCGTCCAATCGACATTCCTCCTGCACCGGTCGATAACAACATTATCGTCGACTCCACCGGCGCCCTTGAATTCCAGCAAGTTCCGAAACGCCTGGGCGTGATCGGCGCTGGCGTGATCGGCCTTGAACTGGGTTCGGTCTGGGCTCGTCTGGGTGCACAAGTCACTGTCCTCGAAGCTCTGGAAAAATTCATTCCAGCGGCTGACGAGCAGGTTTCCAAAGAAGCCTTGAAGACCTTCACCAAACAAGGTCTGGACATCAAGCTTGGCGCACGCGTGACCGGTTCCAAGGTCAGCGGCGAAGAAGTTGTGGTGACCTACACTGACGCCACTGGCGAACAGACCATTACCTTCGACAAGCTGATTGTTGCTGTTGGCCGTCGTCCGGTGACTACTGAGTTGTTGGCTTCCGACAGCGGTGTGACCATCGACGAACGCGGCTTTATCTTCGTTGATGATCAGTGCGCTACCAGCGTTCCAGGCGTGTATGCCATTGGTGACGTGGTTCGTGGTCTGATGCTGGCGCACAAGGCCTCGGAAGAGGGCATCATGGTCGTTGAGCGTATCAAGGGCCACAAAGCCCAGATCAACTATGACCTGATTCCTTCGGTTATCTACACCCATCCGGAAATCGCATGGGTCGGTAAAACCGAGCAAACCTTGAAGGCTGAAGGCGTTGAAGTTAATGTTGGCACCTTTCCGTTTGCTGCCAGTGGCCGTGCCATGGCTGCAAACGATACCGGCGGCTTTGTAAAAGTTATCGCCGACGCCAGGACTGACCGCGTATTGGGCGTTCACGTTATTGGTCCAGGCGCAGCAGAGTTGGTACAGCAGGGCGCAATCGCTATGGAATTCGGCAGCAGTGCTGAAGATATCGGGATGATGGTTTTCTCTCACCCGACGTTGTCCGAAGCGTTGCATGAAGCAGCACTGGCAGTGAATGGTGGCGCCATCCACATCCAGAATAAAAAGAAACGTTAAGACAATAAGAAGCCACGACGGACTGCCCGTCGTGAGCCTTGCTAGCAAGTCTCACCGCGGAACGTCCGCCGGACTCAAGCTTATGGGCGCCTTCAGGAACGTACAGAGCATTGTTTCGGCACATTCCTGAGGTCATCCGAGGTAGCGGTCACAGGTGGTGCGGCACTTCTCGAAGTGCAGCACCGAATGCGCAGCACTAACGAAGACGGTAATAAGAATGAATCTTCACGAATATCAGGGTAAGCAGCTCTTCGCTGAATACGGCCTGCCAGTATCCAAAGGCTACGCAGTAGACACCCCGGAAGCAGCAGCAGAAGCTTGCGATAAAATTGGCGGGACCGAATGGGTCGTCAAAGCCCAGGTTCACGCGGGTGGTCGCGGTAAAGCGGGTGGCGTAAAGCTGGTTCGTAGCAAAGAAGAAGCCAAGGCTTTCGCTCAACAGTGGTTGGGCAAGCGTCTGGTGACTTATCAGACTGATGCCAATGGTCAGCCAGTCACCAAGATCCTGGTTGAAACCTGCACCGACATCGCCAAAGAGCTGTACCTGGGCGCTGTAGTGGATCGTTCGAGCCGTCGCATCGTGTTCATGGCTTCCACCGAAGGTGGTGTGGACATCGAGAAAATCGCTAACGACACCCCTGAGAAGATTCTTAAGGCCACTATCGATCCGCTGGTAGGCGCTCAGCCTTTCCAGGGCCGTGACCTGGCTTTCCAACTGGGCCTTAAAGGCGACCAGATCAAGCAGTTCACCAACATCTTCGTTGGCTTGGCCAAGCTGTTCCAGGACTACGACCTGGCTCTGCTGGAAGTGAACCCGCTGGTTATCAAGGCTGACGGCAACCTGCATTGCCTCGATGCCAAGATCAACATCGATCCTAACGCTGTTTACCGCCAGCCAAAGCTGAAAGCTTTCCACGATCCATCGCAAGATGATCCGCGCGAAGCTCACGCTGCCAAGTTCGAACTGAACTACGTGGCGCTGGAAGGTAACATCGGTTGCATGGTCAACGGTGCTGGCCTGGCCATGGGCACCATGGACATCGTCAATCTGCATGGCGGCAAACCAGCCAACTTCCTCGACGTTGGCGGTGGCGCTACCAAAGAACGCGTAACTGAAGCGTTCAAGATCATTCTGTCCGACAGCAATGTCGCTGCAGTGTTGGTCAACATCTTCGGCGGCATCGTTCGTTGCGACATGATTGCCGAAGGCATCATCGGCGCAGTGAAAGAAGTTGGCGTGAAAATCCCGGTTGTTGTTCGCCTTGAAGGTAACAACGCTGAACTGGGCGCTAAAGTACTGGCAGAAAGCGGTTTGAACATCATCGCGGCTACCAGCCTGACCGACGCTGCTCAACAAGTTGTCAAAGCTGCGGAGGGCAAGTAATGAGCGTCCTGATCAATAAAGACACCAAAGTCATCTGCCAGGGTTTCACTGGCGCACAAGGTACTTTCCACTCCGAGCAAGCCATTGCCTACGGCACCAAAATGGTTGGCGGCGTGACACCGGGCAAAGGCGGTACAGTTCACCTGGACCTGCCAGTGTTCAACACTGTGCGTGAAGCAGTAGAAGCCACTGGCGCTACCGCCAGCGTGATCTACGTTCCAGCACCGTTCTGCAAGGATTCCATCCTTGAAGCAGCATTCAGCGGTATCAAGCTGATCGTCTGCATCACTGAAGGCATCCCTACCCTGGACATGCTTGATGCCAAGGTCAAGTGCGACGAACTGGGTGTGGTCCTGATCGGGCCTAACTGCCCAGGCGTGATCACTCCAGGCGAATGCAAGATCGGCATCATGCCCGGTCACATTCACTTGCCAGGTAAAGTCGGTATCGTGTCGCGTTCCGGCACCCTGACTTACGAAGCTGTGAAGCAGACCACAGACGCCGGTTTCGGTCAGTCCACTTGCGTGGGCATCGGCGGTGACCCGATCCCGGGCGCAAGCTTCATCGACATCCTGAAGCTGTTCCAGGCAGACCCGAAGACTGAAGCGATCGTTATGATCGGTGAAATCGGCGGTTCGGCTGAAGAAGAAGCGGCTGCCTACATCAAGGCACACGTGACCAAACCGGTTGTTTCCTACATCGCTGGTGTGACTGCCCCTGCGGGCAAGCGCATGGGCCATGCTGGCGCAATCATCTCTGGCGGCAAAGGCACTGCAGACGAGAAATTCGCTGCGCTGCAAGACGCGGGTGTAAAAACCGTGCGTTCGCTGGCAGACATCGGTAAAGCTTTGGCTGAACTGACTGGTTGGGCTATCAAGTAAGCTTCTGCTGACCTGACAACGCAATCAACAAAGGCCACCTTCGGGTGGCCTTTGTGCTTTCTGGCATTTAACGACTGACAGGCGATCGCTGTCCTCACTGTCACAAATACGACATGGTAAGTCGTTAATGAGACAGTACGCCCTACAATAGTGCGTTCCATGGCCTGATTCGTTAGGCTACTTGCCATTTTGCGTACCCGGGTCCCATAAGGAGCCGTTTCGCTTTACGTGCCTGTCTTATAAGGACCGGCATCATTTCCCTAACCCTCCGGGAAATCCCCTCTAAATTCCGATTCAGTAGTGTGGTATTTCCGTAATGAAAGTGTTGAAAGGCCAGGACATTCTGGCACTTGGTTTTATGACGTTTGCCCTATTTGTCGGGGCTGGCAATATCATCTTCCCTCCCATCGTGGGTTTGCAGGCCGGGCCGCAGGTGTGGATGGCGGCGCTGGGCTTCCTGGTTACCGCAGTGGGTCTTCCGGTGGTCACGGTCATCGCTCTGGCCAAGGTCGGCGGCGCGATGGATGCGCTGAGCAGCCCGATTGGTAAAGTCGCTGGCGGCATTCTCGCGGCGGTCTGCTACCTCGCGGTGGGGCCGCTGTTCGCGACCCCACGCACGGCCACCGTGTCGTTCGAAGTGGGGCTGGCGCCATTGACGGGTGACAGCCCGCTGGCGCTGTTTCTGTATAGCCTGGTGTACTTCCTTGTCGTGTTCTGGGTGTCGCTGTACCCGGGTCGTCTACTCGACACCGTGGGTCGCTTCCTTGCCCCGCTAAAAATCTTCGCGTTGGCCGTACTGGGGATTGCTGCATTTGCCTTGCCCGCTGGCGACATCGGGGTTGCCGAGCCAGCGTACGTGGCTGCGCCGTTCTTTCAAGGCTTTATCAATGGGTACCTGACCATGGATACCCTTGGGGCGTTGGTGTTCGGCATTGTGATCGTCAACGCTATCCGCTCGCGGGGCGTTGATTCGCCACAGCTGATCACTCGTTACGCAATCATTGCCGGGCTGATCGCCGGCCTTGGTCTGGCACTGGTCTATATCTGCCTGTTTCGCTTGGGGGCAGGCAGCCATGCGATAGCGGCAGGGGCGAGTAACGGTGCTGTGGTGCTGCACGCCTACGTGCAACATACCTTCGGTTCGCTGGGCAGTGGATTTCTTGCGGTGCTGATCTCGTTGGCCTGTCTGGTGACGGCTGTCGGCCTGACCTGCGCCTGCGCCGAATATTTCAGCAAAATCTTGCCGCTGTCTTACAAAGCGCTGGTGATCCTGCTGGCTGGTTTTTCGTTGCTGGTGTCCAATCTGGGGCTGACCAAGCTGATTCTATTCTCCATCCCGGTGCTGACAGCGATCTACCCGCCGTGCATCGTCTTGGTGGCGCTGAGCTTCTGCAAGGACTTCTGGCACTCACAAAGTCGCATCGTCGCACCAGTGATGTTGGTGTCGTTGTTGTTTGGCATCATCGACGCCTGCAAGGGTGCGGGTCTCGCCGATTGGCTGCCGACTCGACTGGCGCATTTGCCGTTGAGTGAGCAAGGCCTGGCGTGGCTGGTGCCAGCGGTGATCACGCTGGCCGGTGCAGTCATCTGCGACCGGCTGCTGGGCAAGCGCCGCGAAGCGCTGGCCTGAAGTCACTCGCTAACATTGCACGGGTGGATCGCGCTCTTCCTGTCGCATGCTGCAACACTCAAACAGCCCTGCATTTAATAGTGCGGGGCTTTTTTTGCACGCGTGATCAGTGTCTTTTTCCATGGGGTGTCGTCGAAGCACAGAGAATGCTCTTTACTGTTCTCAATCCTGCCCACGCGCTTCGGAATACTGCATGTCGTTCATTCAAGCCAATCTAATTCATCTCATGGCAGCACTCTGGTTCATCATCTGCTGGGGTGGTTATACCCGCTATGCCAGCCTGAAGGCCGCCGACACTGCTTGCCTGGCCAGCGTTTTGCACCTTTATCGGGAGGACTGGATGCGCCGAATGCTGCTGCGTGACAACCGTATCGCCGATGCCAGCGTGATCGGTAATCTGGAACGTAACGCCTCTTTTTTCGCGTCGAGCACCTTGATCATCCTTGCCGGCATTCTCACTGTGTTGGGCGCTTCCGAGCGGGCAGTATCGCTGTTGGCGGACATTCCCATGGTCCAGCAGGTTTCGCAGGGCATGTCAGAAATCAAACTGTTGTGCCTGGCATCCGTCTTCGTCTACGCCTTTTTTACATTCAGTTGGTGCATGCGTCAGTACAACTTCGCGGCGGTGCTGATCGGCTCTGCGCCCATGGTCGGTGAGCGTCATGTCAGCGAGTTGGAGCGCAAGTCGTTTGCCTTACGCGCTGCCCGGGTTATCTCCATGGCTGCCAACCAGTTCAACTTCGGGTTGCGCGCTTACTATTTCGGCATGACGATGCTCGCCTGGTTTGTCAGCCCCTGGTTATTCATGTTGATGAGCACAGGGGTGGTGCTGGTGTTGTACCGGCGGGAGTTTCATTCCGATGTGTTGCAAGTGATGGTCTACACCCAAACGGAGGCTCCGACTGCGGAGCCCATCAAGGAGACGACGGCGTTATGAGTATCCCTTTCTGGTGTTTGTTTATCAGCGCGGTGTTGATTTATGTGGCGCGGATTCCGGTCGGCAAAGCGATGAAAGAGCAGGGTGGTTACAACAACCATTTGCCGCGTGCCCAGCAGGCGCAATTGACCGGTTATGGCGCCCGCGCATTGGCGGCGCATCAGAACAGTTTCGAAGCGTTCGTGTTGTTTTCGGCGGGGGTGTTTGTCGCCCATACCACGCAGACCCAAGGCTTTTTAATTGATGGGATCGCCGTGGTTTTCGTGATTGCGCGTTTGATTTTTCTGGGAGCGTATCTGGCGGATATTCCAACCGTGCGCAGCCTGGCCTGGTTTGTCGGGCTGTTGTGTTCGTTGGGATTAATGCTCAGCCCGTTGCTGCGCTGAGACTAATGAAGCCCGCTACGAGCGGGCTTCATGGCCTGAAAACGTCTCAGCTTACTTGGTAGTGGTTGGTGCTGGGGCCTGGCCGTTGGCTTCTTTGGCGCGCTCTTGAGCGGCTTCAGCATTCTTCTGGGCAGCGTCCTGACTTTCTTTGGCGGCGTCGTTGACTTTGTCTTGGGCCTTATTCATCGACTCTTGGGATTCTTGCGCTGCTTTGTTGGCATCTTGCTGTTTGTTCTCGCTGGCTTTATTGCACGCGGCGAGACCCAGAGTGGCAGAAAGCATCAGGACACAGGCTAAAGATTTACGCATGGGGTGTTTCTCCTTATCAAAGATATCTACTAGCCTTTCGAGCGCCGGCCCATAAATTTAGTTCCACCTGTCCTACAGATATATAAAGGTTGATGTTTTAGGCGCTTTACGCTGAGGCTATGCTGGCCTCCTATAAAAATAATCAGAGTCAGCGTTCAATGAGCGATAACCCCATTTTTGAGCGCGCGGTGCGCTTTATTTCGGTGCTCCGGCATTGCCAGGTTCTGGGCATGCGCGTGCACCGCGCAGATACCGAAGGCATGACCCTGATCCTCCCCTACAGTCCGCACATCGTTGGTGATCCGCAAACCGGCGTTATCCATGGCGGCGCGCTGACGTCGCTGATGGACACCGCCTGCGGGATTGCCACGCTTTGCGTGCTGCCGGAGTTTGAAGTGTGCCCGACTCTCGATCTGCGCATCGACTATATGCATCCCGCTGAACCACACAAAGACGTCTTTGGTTTTGCCCAGTGTTATCGGGTGACCACCGACGTTATGTTTATCCGGGGTTTTGCTTATCAGGCTGACCCGCAACAGCCGATTGCCCATGTGGTCGGGACGTTCATGCGCATGGGCAAGGGGGCTGCTGCAGGCAGTAAGGGGTTGGGCGGCTCGATCAATGGCGGTGCGTTATGACGATTGATTTCAAGGACCAGGTTCGCCAGGCTCGTGAACAGGGCAGCTATGAAAGATTGTTCGAGCTGATTCCCTACGCGAAACTGATCGGTATTGAATGTTCGCGTCAGGATGATGCGTTGCTGTTTCGCCTGCCTGCCAACAAGGACAATATCGGTAACCCCCTGTTACCGGCCCTTCACGGCGGCGTGATCGCAGGCTTCATGGAGTTGGCGGCAGCCATGCATTTGCTGGTTGCCACCGGATCGGGCTCAGTCCCCAAGATCATCGACTTCTCGGTCGACTACCTGCGTGCCGGTTATTTTCGGGACACCTATGCGCAGTGCCAGGTCTGGCGGCAGGGGCGACGGGTGGCCAATGTCGCTGTTACCGCCTGGCAGAGCACCTCGGCCGAGCCCGTTGCCACGGCGCGGGCGCATTTTAAAATCGAAGAATCATAGATCGACACGTATAAGCCCTTGAAAAATCGGACCCAGCCCCCATTTTGATGACATCCCGCCGCTGTGTATGCGGCTTGTGCCATCTGATTGGAGTTTGATAACCATGAGTGTGGAAACTCAAAAGGAAACCCTGGGCTTCCAGACCGAGGTAAAGCAACTGCTGCACCTCATGATCCATTCGCTGTATTCCAACAAGGAAATTTTCCTTCGCGAATTGATCTCGAACGCCTCTGACGCTGTCGACAAATTACGTTTCGAAGCGTTGTCCAAACCGGACTTGCTCGAAGGCGGCGCTGAGCTGAAAATCCGTGTGAGCTTCGACAAGGACGCGAAAACCGTCACGCTCGAAGACAACGGCATCGGCATGAGCCGTGAAGATGCGATTACCCACTTGGGCACTATCGCCAAGTCGGGCACTGCTGACTTCATGAAGAACCTGTCCGGCGATCAGAAGAAAGATTCGCACCTGATCGGCCAATTCGGTGTGGGCTTTTATTCAGCGTTCATCGTTGCCGACAAGGTTGAAGTGTTCAGCCGCCGTGCTGGCGTACCTGCCAGCGAAGGCGTGCATTGGGCGTCCAAGGGCGAAGGCGAGTTCGAAATCGCGACCCTTGAGAAAGCTGATCGTGGTACCCGTATCGTTCTGCACCTGAAAAGCGCTGAAGGTGAATTCGCCGACGGTTATCGTCTGCGCAACATCATCAAGAAGTACTCCGATCACATTGCTTTGCCGATCCAGTTGCCGAAAGAACAGGCCGCTGTCGAAGGTGAAGCTGCACCTGAGCTGGAATGGGAAACCGTCAACCGCGCCAGCGCACTCTGGACCCGTCCGCGCACTGAGGTGACGGACGAGGAATACCAGGAATTCTACAAACACGTCGCTCACGATTTCGAAAACCCACTGAGCTGGAGCCACAACAAGGTCGAAGGCAAGCTGGAATACAGCTCGTTGCTGTACGTTCCGGGCCGTGCGCCTTTCGACCTGTATCAGCGTGAAGCGCCGCGTGGGCTGAAGCTCTATGTCCAGCGCGTATTCGTCATGGACCAGGCTGAGTCGTTCTTGCCGTTGTACATGCGGTTCATCAAGGGCGTGGTCGATTCCAATGACCTGTCTTTGAACGTATCCCGTGAAATCCTGCAGAAAGACCCGATCATCGATTCGATGAAGTCGGCGCTGACCAAGCGCGTGCTGGACATGCTGGAAAAACTGGCGAAGAACGAGCCTGAGCAATACAAAGGCTTCTGGAAAAACTTCGGTCAGGTCATGAAAGAAGGCCCGGCAGAAGATTTCGCCAACAAAGAAAAAATTGCCGGCTTGCTGCGCTTTGCGTCGACCCATGAAGACGGCGGTGAGCAAGTTGTGGCGCTTGCTGAATATCTGGCGCGCGCCAAGGAAGGTCAGGACAAGATCTATTACCTGACTGGCGAAACTTACGCTCAGGTCAAGAACAGCCCGCACCTGGAAGTTTTCCGCAAGAAAGGCATCGAAGTGCTGCTGTTGACCGACCGTATCGATGAGTGGCTGATGAGCTACCTCAGCGACTTCGACGGCAAAGGTTTTGTCGACGTGGCCCGTGGTGACTTGGATCTGGGCAAGCTTGATTCCGAAGAGGACAAGAAAGCCCAGGAAGAAGTCGCCAAGGATAAAGAAGGCTTGATCGAACGGCTGAAAGTCGCTCTGGGCGACGCAGTCAGTGAAGTGCGGGTTTCCCACCGCCTGACCGACTCTCCTGCGATTCTGGCGATTGGCGAGCAGGACCTCGGTCTGCAGATGCGTCAGATTCTCGAGGCCAGTGGCCAGAAGGTTCCGGAGTCCAAGCCGATCTTCGAATTCAATTCGGCCCACCCATTGATTGCCAAACTTGATACTGAGCAGAGTGAAGAGCGATTCGGCGACCTGTCGCACATTCTCTTCGATCAGGCGGCCCTGGCCGCAGGTGATAGCTTGAAAGACCCAGCCGCTTATGTGCGCCGTCTGAACAAGCTCTTGGTAGAGTTGTCGGTTTAAACACCCGGTATGAAAATCCCGCCTCGGCGGGATTTTTTTATGTCATTTTCTTTGGAGGTCAGCAATGAGCAACGTGACTGTTCGTTCAGTGGTTTATCAGATTGATGGCCAGCCCTACGAGAGCCGTTTGGTGTTTGATTCCGGTGACGCGTCCTCGCGTCCGGGTCTGGTGATGGCACCCAACTGGATGGGCGTTAGCCAAGGTGCGGAAAAAATCGCTCAGGCGGTGGCAGAGCAAGGTTATGTCGTGCTGGTGGCCGACCTGTATGGTCAGGGTACGCGCCCGAAAAATGGCGATGAGGCGGGCGCAGCGATGATGCCGCTTAAAAATGATCGGGCATTGCTGCGCAAGCGCATGCAGGCTGCGCTCGACGCGTTGAAGTCTCAGGTAGACGCGCCTGTAGACACCCTCAAGTTGGCGACTTTCGGGTTTTGTTTCGGCGGCTGCTGCTCGCTTGAACTGGCCCGTACCGGTGCTGCATTGAAAGCGACGGTATCCTTCCACGGCACGCTGGATACACCCAGCCCGGCGGACGCAAAAAATATCCAGGGGGCGGTGTTGGTCATGCATGGCGCTTCCGATCCATTGGTGCCTAAAGAGCAACTGCCTGCGTTCGAAGCTGAAATGAACGCGGCGGGCGTGGACTGGCAATTGCTGAGCTACGGCGGTGCGGTGCACTCGTTCACCGATCCGGAAGCGAACACGCCGGGCATGATGATGTACGACGCCAAAACCGCGAAGCGAGCGTTTGCGTCGATGCACAATTTGTTGGATGAGGTGTTCAAAGGCTGATAACCGAGATCCTGTCGGGTCTATCGCGGCCTGCAAGCCCACTCATTCAATTTGTAGGAGCGGGCTTGTCCGCGATGGCGGAGTGTCAGGCACCCGGATTCAAACTAAGGCAACTCGATCCTCTCGCTTTCACCCGGCACCGTCGGCCAATCACCGGCCGCCCAGCGCGCTCGTGCCTGATCGATCAGCGCCGGGTCGCTGGCCACAAAATTCCAGTTGATCCGTCGTGGTCCGTCCAGCGCGGCGCCGCCAATCAGCACGGCATGACATGCGCTGTCAGCGCATAACGTCACGCTTTCTCCGACCGGCAGCACGATCAAACTGCGCGCCTCTATCGGCTCGCCATCCAGTTGCGCGTCACCGCTGACCACATACAGCGCCCGCTCTTCGTGGCCAGCGGGGATCGTCAGCGCAGTGGCGGTTTGCAGGCTTACTTCGGCATATAACGTAGTCGACAGCACCGGTACCGGTGATGACAGGCAAAACCCGCTGCCAGCAATCATCCGAATACAGACGCCGAGGTTATCGCTAACCGGCAGTGTCTGTGCGGGATGATGGCTGTAATGCCCTGGGCCTTGTTCGTATGGTTTAGGTAACGCCAGCCAGACCTGCAGTCCATGCAAGCGTGAGCCGCTGCTGCGCAGCTTTTCCGGTGTGCGTTCGATGTGGGCAACGGCGCTACCGGCCGTCATCCAGCTTACATCACCGGGTAGGACCAACTGGTCGCTGCCAAGGCTGTCCTTGTGCAAGAGCTGGCCTTCGAACAGGTAAGTGAGGGTAGACAAGCCGATATGCGGATGTTGACGGATATTCATGCCGCTGCCAGCTGGGTAATCCGTTTCCAGCATGTGATCAAAAAAAACGAAAGGGCCGATACTGCGGCATTTGGCTGACGGCAGCGGGCGTAGAATCGGTTGGCCTTCGACATCTTCTGTGCGGGGCTTGATTACGATCATGAGCGTCATCTCGGCAAGCAGTGCGGGTCGATGCACAAAGCATAACCCGCGTTGATGTGTCCGGCGTTATTGGTCGAAGGCGCCTTCTGTCAGGTGAGTTTCGATGCTGACTTCAGTCGTGGTCATCAGCTTGTGTACCGGACAGCGATCTGCGATGCGATGCAGCAGGGTACGCTGCTCATCGCTCAGCATGCCCTCAAGGGTCAGTTCGACATGCAGATGATACTTGCCTTCCCGCTCCTGACTGCTGTCGCGTGTGACCTCGACAGTGACACCGGTCAGCGGGATTTCGTGTTTTTCGGCATACAGCTTGAGCGTCAATGCCTTGCACGCGCCCAGGGCTGCATCGAAATAATCATGAGGATCGGGCGCGGAGTCTTCGCCGCCGAGGCCTACAGGAAGATCGGTCAGCAGCTTATGTTTGTGATTGATTTCAATGCTGTGGCGATAGCCGTTGCCGGACAGCGTGTTGACAGTGATGGTCATGGAAAACCTCTCAGAGATGAAGCGGCACTTTGCGGTATGGAACTGGCGTATTACAGCAGAAGCAGCTGCTCTATCTCTTGTGCCGAGACAGGCTTGCTGAACAGATAGCCTTGCATTTCATCGCAGCCGTTTTCACGCAGGAAAACTTTCTGTTGTTCGGTTTCTACGCCCTCGGCGATCACCTTGAGGTTCAGTTTATGCCCCAATGAAATCACGGCCGTGGCGATGGCCCTGTCATTCTCGTTATCGGGAAGGTCACGCACGAAAGACTGGTCAATTTTCAGTCGGGCAATGGGGAAGCTTTTCAGTGCGGCGAGGCTTGAGTAGCCGGTGCCGAAGTCATCGATCGAGAGGCTTATCCCCATCGCTTGCAGTTCCTTCATTTTGACAATGGCTTGCTTAAGGTCTTGCATGATCAAGCTTTCGGTCAGTTCCAACTCCAGGTACCTGGGGTCCAGCCCGCTGTCCTGCAACGCGTGCTGCACCCGGCTGACCAGGTCCCTTTCGATGAATTGGCGTGCTGAAATATTGACTGACATGGTGATTAGGGGCATGCCTGCATCCTGCCAGGCTTTGTTCTGTTTGCAGGCTGTGTGGATCACCCAGTCGCCAATGGGTACGATTAATCCGGTTTCTTCGGCTGGCGGAATAAACTTGATGGGGGAAACCATGCCGAGTGTAGGGTGCTGCCAGCGGATCAGTGCTTCCACGCCAATGACCTGACCTGAGTGTAAATCCACCTGGGGCTGATACAGCAACAGGAACTCCTCATGGTCAATTGCATTTCGAAGCCCGTCCTGCATGGCAAGCTTGCCCTTATGCTTGCTGTTCATCTCGCTGGTGTAGAACTGGTAACTATTGCGGCCCAGCTCCTTGGCCCGATACATGGCGGCGTCTGCGTTTCTGAGCAGGGTCTCGGTGTCGGTTCCATCGGCAGGGTAGGTGGCCAGTCCCATACTGCAGGTGACATGGAGTGTGTGCCTGTTGAGCTGGATGGGTTGCAGGATGGCTTCCTGGATTTTCTGCAGGACCGGGGTGATACCGTCGGCGTCAGAGGGCTGATCGAACAGGATGATCACGAATTCGTCGCCGCCCAGTCGAACGACCGTGTCGGTGCGTCGCACGCATTGGACCATTCGGCTGGCGACGGTTTTCAGCAGCTCATCCCCGGCGCTGTGGCCCAGACTGTCATTGACCAGTTTGAATTTATCCAAGTCGATGAACACCACCGTTACCCGGCGAGCACAACGTTGAGCGTAAAGGATGGCCTGTTTGAGGCGGTCTTCCAGCAGCGTGCGATTCGGCAGTCCGGTCAATGCATCATGGTCTCCCATGTAGCGGATGCGGTTTTCCGTGTGTTTGCGCTCAATTGCGATTCCGGCGAGGTGTGTCGCTATGCCAATCAGCTGCATCTCGACCTTGACGGGGCTGCGGACCGTACGGGAATACAAGGCAAAGGTTCCCAGGACCTTTCGATCATGGGACAGGATGGGGGTCGACCAGCAGGCGCGTAGGCCGTAGGGCGCTGCGATTGATCGATAATCTTCCCACAACGGGTCGTCCTCAATGTCAGCAACAATCACCGGTTCCCGTCGATATACGGCAGTGCCACATGAACCGACCTTCGGGCCGATTGCAACCCCGTCGATGGCCTGGGTGTAGGTCTTCGGCAGGCTGGGTGCGGCCCCATGCAGGAGATGAGTTCCCTCTTCGTCCAGCAGGAGGATGGACACCATCATGTCGTTCATCTGCGATTCAACCAGATGGGCCAGACTGTCGAGGACCTCCTGGAGTTCGGTACTTTTCGCGATCAGCTCAAGGACGTGACCCTGGCCGGTGCGTACAACGGCCTCCTGCTGCAATTGTGAGTTTTGCAAGGCGAGCCGTTCTTTGACGGTGCTCAATTCGGCGGTTTTTCTTTCAAGCTGCTGGCGATCTTTCAGAAACTGATTCACGGCGCGTGCCATGTCGCCGATCTCGTCCTTCTCCTGCACCTCCATCACTAGCGACGTATCGTCGGTACGCTCCTGCCGTAGCTGGCGGCTGATCTCATTCAGGCGCACGAGCACATGACGACCCATGAATATGCGCGTCACAAACCATGCAACTATCAGGCTGCCGCCCAGCATGATGAGGATCCATTGCTGGCTGCGATTGGAGGCCTCGACCAGATCCTGCACGGCTTCCCGGTAGTCTTGGGTGTACGCGGCGGATTGCTCGCGTGCGACCATCACCAAGGATTCTGCCTGGTTTTCCAGAGCGTCATGAAAGTGCTCTAGAACGTCGTGCTGGCTGATCAGTTTCAGGCGTAGGGAGAACGGATCTTGCGCCTCAGGATCAATGGGGTCAGGTTGTTGTGATTGCAGGGTGGCGACATCGTTTCGCACTGCATCGGGTAATTCGCGTGTCGCGGCGGCTTTGCGCATGAACCGCGTACGCAGCAGCTCCACCGCATTGCGGTCACTCACGACGGGCAAGTTGTACAGCAGAACCGCCAGTTCCGGGCTGCCTTGAGTTTGGGTGCCGATCAAGCGACTGGTACGATCCTTCAGGGTGCGCTCGAAGTCGACTTCGGTTTGCAGCATGCCTTCGCGCAGTTGAGCCACGATATTGGCGGTATTGCGAAATAGTTGACTTGACTGATGCACGTCAAGTATCGCGACAGCATTGCTCGCGGTTGTCAGCTGAACCACCAGGCGATCAAGTGCCTCAAGCTGTTTAACCGTCTCTGCATAGCTTGAACGCAGGGTATCGAAAGAGGGGGTGGTCAGTAGTTGATCCGTCTGGCGTTCGATCAGCAGAGTGCTCTGCAGCATGTCCTGTCCAGCTTGCATGCGGGCCAGTTGCTCTTTGGTCAGTTCTCGGGCGGCGTTGTTTGATGTACGCAGGGCGTAGACCGCCGTCGCGCCGCCCGCCAGGATCAACAGGGTCAGCGCTAGAAATGCAAGGATGAACTGAGCGCGTAGCGATTGCGGGAGTAGCTGGCGATACACGGCGGTGAGTCGGGACGTCACGTTCACGGTCAGCGGTTCCATAGGCGGCGGTACATAGTCCGGTAGCCATTGTCTGGGTCGTACTGGAACTTCTCCCCGCCATCGAAAGCGACGTTGTCGACATTGACCAGATGAACTGGCGCTACGAATCCGCTGACAGGGAGCCCTGCAAGGAGTCGGTTCAATTCATCCATCACCTGCCATCCGTGTAAATTCAGAGGCTCGGCCACTGTGACGGTTTGATAAGTTTTTGCCTGAATTCGCAAAAATGCGGAAGCGCTGCCATCTCCGGCAGACAGCAGATTGAGCCCATTGCTCGGTATCCCGGCGCTGGTCAACGTTGCAGTTGAGTAGTCGAAATAGATATCGTTGATGGCCAGCATATACGTCCAGCGTTTGCCGTATCGCAGGAGCAGATCCCTTGTAATCGCGGGCATACGCTCGCCACTCTCGGAGATTGCGACGTCGCGCACTTCCAGCAGGGTGCACCCTTTGCAGGATTGGATGACGTCTTCCATGGCCTTGGCCTTGGCTGTGGCGATGCTGTACCTGGAGTCGGTCAGGATGACCACGCCAGCATGACCCATTGATTGCGCTACTGCCGCCAATGCAGTGAGGCGCGCGACCTCCACCGGGTCGGTGGTGACGTTCATGGCGACAGGCGTGCCGGCAATCGGCCCCGGTTGCGCGCCCGCGTGCCAGGCAACGACAGGCACGCCTTGGTTGGCAAAGGTTTCCAGTGCTGCATGGTTCTCGCGTGCATCGGAGCCGCACAGGATAAGGCCGTCGGGGTTTGCTGCCAGCGCATCGGCAAAGGCTTTCGCGCGTCCGGCTGAAGATCCGCCGCCATCGAATATCTTGAGCGACCAGCCCATCACCGCTGCCGCCTCGCGTGCGCCTTGCGCAACACCGATAATTCCGCCATTGCGTAAATCTTCTGCCACAAAGGCAATGTTTTTTCCCCGAGGGGCGGGAGGGCCGGACTCGGGGCCGCTCCAGTGAGCTTTGAGGGTTGCCTTGGCAACGATCTGCTGTGCCTGGCTGACGAAGGCCGTGGCGTTTTTGACATCGTCTCTGGCCAGCGGACTTGGTGAATTTTGGGCATGCACGGGAACTGCAGCTAAAAAAAAGAAGGCTGTAATTGAAACTATACCGAGTAAGTAGGGCCTCTTCATTCGCTTGGGGTCGCTACCACGTGAGATGCCAGGCCTTGCGCCGACATTGCGATCATATTCGTCCATGGCATTCGGCTACGTAGGGAGGTGTCACAAGGTGCTGTGGGTGCGAAAAAAAGCGAAGAAAAACGGCACCCGAGGGTGCCGTTTTATATGCAGGTATTACTTACCCTGCCAGCGTTTCAGCACCAAGGTGGCATTGGTGCCACCGAAGCCGAAGCTGTTGCTCATGACCTGATCGACTTTTGCGTTTTCACGGGTCTTGAGCAGTATCGGCATGTCGGCGACAACCGGGTCCAGCTCTTCGATGTTGGCAGAGCCAGCAATGAAGTTGCCTTCCATCATTAGCATGCAATAGATCGCCTCGTGAACGCCGGCAGCGCCCAGAGAGTGACCCGACAAGCTTTTGGTCGAGCTGATAGCAGGCGCATTGGTGCCGAAGACTTCACGTACACCTTCCATCTCTTTCGCGTCGCCGACCGGAGTCGAAGTCCCGTGAGTGTTGATGTAGTCGATCGGGCCTTCAACAGTGGACAGCGCCATTTGCATGCAGCGAATAGCGCCTTCGCCGCTTGGGGCGACCATGTCGTAGCCATCTGACGTTGCACCGTAGCCGACGATTTCTGCGTAGATTTTCGCGCCACGAGCCAGAGCATGCTCCAGCTCTTCAACCACGACCATGCCACCGCCACCGGCAATGACGAAACCGTCACGTTTGGCATCGTAAGCGCGGGAGGCTTTCTCCGGCGTTTCGTTGTACTGGCTGGACAGAGCGCCCATCGCGTCGAACAGGAACGACTGGCTCCAGTGCTCCTCTTCACCGCCACCGGCGAAGACCACGTCCTGTTTACCCATCTGGATCTGTTCCATTGCGTTACCGATGCAGTGAGCACTGGTGGCGCAGGCAGACGCGATGGAGTAGTTCAGGCCCTTGATCTTGAACGGGGTGGCCAAACAGGCGGAGACGGTGCTGCTCATGGTCCGCGTGACGCGGTATGGGCCAACGCGCTTGACGCCTTTTTCGCGAAGGATGTCCAGCGCTTCCATCTGGTTAAGTGTCGACGCGCCGCCGCTGCCGGCAATCAGGCCTGTGCGCGGGTTGGACACCTGGTCTTCGGACAGCCCGGAGTCGACGATAGCGTCCTTCATGGCCAGGTAAGCGTAAGCCGCTGCATGGCCGACGAAGCGATAGATCTTGCGATCGATTAGCTCTTCGAGGTTGAGGTCAATGGAGCCGGAAACCTGGCTACGCAGACCCATTTCGGCATATTCCGGATTGAAACGGATGCCAGGGCGGCTTGCACGCAGATTAGCGGAAACGGTGTCTTTGTCATTGCCCAAGCAGGAAACAATGCCCAGACCAGTGATAACGACGCGGCGCATGCGGATACCCTTAGAAATTTTCAGTGGAAGTGAACAGGCCGACCCGAAGGCCTTCGGCACTGTAGATTTCGCGACCATCAACGCTCACGGTGCCGTCGGCAATTGCCAGGACCAGTTTGCCTTTCATGGTGCGTTTGATATGGATGTTGTAGGTGATTTTTTTTGCGGTCGGAAGAACCTGACCGTAAAACTTCACTTCGCCCGACCCCAAAGCTCGGCCGCGGCCAGGATTACCCTGCCAACCGAGATAGAAGCCGACGAGTTGCCACATGGCATCAAGGCCCAGGCAGCCTGGCATCACCGGGTCACCTTCGAAGTGACAGGCGAAGAACCACAGGTCCGGATTGATATCCAGCTCGGCGACCAATTCACCTTTACCGTACTTGCCACCCTCTGCGCTGATATGGGTAATGCGATCTACCATCAGCATGTTCGGGGCGGGCAGTTGCGCGTTACCTGGGCCGAACAGCTCACCGCGACTGCAGCGCAGCAGGTCTTCCCGGGTATAGGCGTTTTGTTGGGTCATGCGAGCTCCTCAATAATCCTGTGCGGCAGGGTAAGGCAAATTTTCCTGTCCGGCTGACGCGCCAGGTCTCTGCCGTCAGCCTACTCATAGACTATTGCGTTGTAGTGAAAGTCACAGCACAAGGGAAATGAAAGTACACTTGTGCACTGGAATTATTATCCAAGCAGCGTTTGCGAGCTGATCTGGTCACTAAGACTGCCGTAATTTAGCATTTATCGCCAGTCGCAGATGCTTGAAAGGGCAGCCAACGCTGAAGAACTTGCTGTAAATCAGTACGTTTGAAGGGTTTTGCGAGGTAATCGCTCATTCCCGCCTGTAAGCAGGCCTCCCGATCACCGTGCAATGCGTTGGCGGTCAGGGCGATGATGGGCACCTGAATGCAGTTTGTCAGTTGACGAATCTGCCGCGTCGCTTCGTAGCCGTCGATCACTGGCAGGCGACAATCCATGAGTATCGCCGCAAAATTTCCAGTCTGAGCCACGCTCACAGCCTGCGCCCCATCGCTGACCACGCTGACCTGGAAGCCCAGACTGCGCAGCATCGCCTCGACCACTGTCTGATTGACCGGGTTGTCCTCAACCAGCAGCACATGCTGATTTTTGCCGTTGCTGTTACCCGCGAGGAAGGTCGGTACCTGTTCAGGGGCTTTTTTCCTGTGCAGCGCCAGCGGAATCTCAAGGGTGAAGATTGATCCCATGCTTTCTTCGCTCCGTGCCCGCAGCGTTCCGCCCATCCGCTCGGCCAGGCTTCTGGCGATAGGCAAACCTAGCCCAGTACCGCCATACCGCCGGGAGATCGAGCTGTCCGCCTGTTCAAAGGCATTGAACATCAGTTCCAGGCGCTCGGCGGAGATGCCGATGCCGCTGTCGCATACCGTGCAGGTGAACCAGACCGACTCCTGATCCAGAGGCTGCCACCGGGTCTCGATCTGTACGCTACCCAGGTCAGTGAATTTCAATGCGTTGCCGATCAGATTGACCAGAATTTGCCGAATACGGGTCGGATCACCTTCGACCTCCAGGGTCTCCAGTCCCGGAGGGATATTCAGCTCCAGCGAGATGCCGCGTTGCTGGGCGTTATGGTGGAAAGCCTGGGCCGAGGTGCTGATTAGTTCAGCCAGATTGAACGGTATATGCTCCAGCGCCAGCGCTTCGCGCTCAATACGCGAGAAGTCGAGGATGTCGTTGATCACCCGCAGTAAATGCTCGGTTGATTCAGTCGCCAACGCAGCGTATTCAGTCTGCTCATCGGTCATTTGGGTGGTTTCCATCAACTGCAGCATCCCCAGTACACCGTTCATGGGCGTGCGCAGTTCGTGACTCATCATGGCCAAAAAGTTGGATTTGGCGCTGTTGGCGCGTTCGGCTTCTTCCCGGGTCTGAATCAGTTGGTCAATGGTCTGTTGCTGTTCGCGGCTGGCGCGTTCAAGTCCGTAGGCTAGGTTATTGATGTGTCGCGCCAAGTCACCCAGTTCGCTGTCGTCGGTCACCGGTAATGGCCTGTTGTAGTCACCTTGCTGGATTGCCTTGACCGCTTCACCCATGTCGCTGATCGGTTGCGACAGGCTCAGCGCCAGGCGACGGGCGAGGATATAGGTAAAAAGCAGAGTAAACAGTGCCAGAATCCCGGCCTTGAGCAGGATTTCTTGTTGGCGCTGACTGAATGCATCGTTGGACATGCCGACGATCACCCGGCCCAGGTAATCCTCATTCGACGAGCTGGCCGAGGGTGGCGGGGCTTGCAGGACGTCATTCCCCAACGGGAGGCTCTGTAACCGGATAGGTGCCTGGAAGATCTCCACTTGAGTGGGTCGTGTGCCGTTTTCCTTCGGTTGCTCGACGTACATCAGCACGTGGTTGGCGTTGTCCTGCACTTCCAGAAAGCGCACGTGGGGCGTGGCCAGTGTAGCGCGCATCAGGCCTTCGAGAACGTCATCGTTGCCCACGATCACGCCATATTCCGACGCTGGAGCCAGCTGGTTGGCGATCAATTGACCGGTATGAGTCAATTCTTGACGCAAGTCCTGAATCCGCACGAAGGTGAAGAAGCTGATCAGCAGTAAGGTCAGTAGCAGCGCCGGTCCCAGACTGATGATTTGGGTGCGGGTGTTGATGCCCCAGTTCAGGCGGAAAGTCATCGGACGCTTTCTCCTGCCGCCCGCGGTGGATCGCTCCCCGGCAGGCACGTGAGCTGCGCACACAGTTTTATGATCCATTGGTCATAAACGCTGCTTATCCTTGACTGACAGGTCATCGCGAAACGCCATCAAAAGGGGGAGTCGGGCATGGTAACCGACGCTGCGGTAATTTCCATTGAACTTGTAGGGTGTTGATCGGCCTGAATTGAATCTCTTCAAGGCTGGTCGCGCAGGCTCTGCCCCGTATAATGCTGCCATCGCCAGATGTGATGGCTCTAAATGGATTGGTTATGACTCAACAGCAACCTATTGCGGTTCTTGGAGGCGGCAGCTTCGGTACTGCTGTGGCGAATCTGCTGGCAGAGAACGGTTATCCGGTCAGGCAGTGGATGCGCGACCCGGCTCAGGCCGAGGCGATCCGTGTCAACCGCGAGAACCCACGGTACCTCAAAGGCATCAAGGTTCACCCTGCGGTTGAGCCGGTCACGGACTTGTTGACCACACTGAACGGCAGCGAGTTGATTTTCGTCGCCTTGCCCTCCAGCGCCTTGCGTTCGGTGCTGGCGCCTCATGCTGACCTTTTGACCGGCAAGATGTTGGTGAGCCTGACCAAAGGCATTGAGGCGCACACCTTCAAGCTGATGAGCGAAATCCTCGAAGAAATCGCCCCGAATGCGCGCATCGGTGTGTTGTCCGGACCCAATCTGGCCCGAGAAATCGCCGAGCACGCGTTGACCGCCACGGTGGTGGCCAGTGCAGATGAAGACCTCTGCCAGCAGGTGCAGGCCGCGCTGCACGGTCGGACGTTTCGCGTGTATGCCAGCGCCGATCGGTTTGGTGTCGAGCTGGGCGGCGCGCTGAAGAATGTGTACGCAATTATCGCGGGCATGGCGGTTGCGTTGGGCATGGGCGAAAACACCAAGAGCATGCTGATCACCCGTGCCTTGGCGGAGATGACCCGGTTTGCCGTGAGTCAGGGCGCTAACCCGATGACGTTTCTCGGCTTGGCCGGGGTCGGCGATTTGATCGTGACCTGCTCATCGCCCAAGAGCCGTAACTATCAGGTGGGTTTCGCCCTTGGTCAGGGTTTGAGTCTTGAAGAGGCCGTCACCCGTTTGGGCGAAGTGGCGGAAGGGGTGAATACCCTGAAGGTGCTCAAGGCCAAATCGGATGAGTTGCAGGTGTATATGCCACTGGTCGCGGGCTTGCATGCGATTCTTTTCGAAGGCCGTACGCTCAATCAAGTCATCGAAGTGTTGATGCGTGCGGAGCCGAAAACCGATGTCGACTTTATTTCCACCAGTGGTTTTTAACCGCGCCACCCTTTAACTGAAGCCCTTAGAAATAGGTGAAGGTCTTGAACGAATCGAAACTCGAACAGAATGAGTCGGTCCTGCTGCGCATCCTGTGGATGCTGCTGTTCGTATTGATCTGGCAATTGGCACAAGTCGTGCTCGGCTGCGTGGTGTTGGTGCAGGTGGGCTACCGCCTGATCTACGGCGCTCCGAGTGGCAGCTTGATGAACTTTGGCGACAGCGTGAGTCAGTACCTGGCGCAGATCGGCCGTTTCGGCGCGTTCCACAGCGACCAGAAACCCTGGCCTTTCGCCGATTGGCCTGCGCCGCGAGCGCCCGAAGGCGAGGCGCCGCATTGCGTTGCCCCTGCGCCGCATCCCGTCCGAGACGAGGAACCTAAACTGTGAAATTGTGGATTTTGCGCCACGGCGAAGCTCACTCCCATGCGCGCAGCGATGCCGAGCGCGAACTGACCGCTCACGGTCGCGAAGACGTGCTAAAAAGTGCAGCGCACCTGCTGGGCAAGCCGCTGAACCGGATCATCGCCAGCCCCTATGTGCGTGCACAGCAGACGGCTGAACTGGTCCATCAAGTCCTCGGGTTCAACGAGCCGATCGTGACCGTTCCCTGGTTGACTCCGGACAGCGACCCGCAAAAGGTTCTGAGCGAACTGGATCTGTATTCGACGGACGATGTGCTCCTGGTCGGCCATCAACCGCTGGTGGGAGCGCTGGTGGGATTGCTTGTCGACGGTCATTACCGGGAGGCCCAACCCATGAGCACCGCCAGCCTGGCTGAGCTCGAAGGGGATTTTCCGCTGGCGGGTCTGATGGAACTGTGCAGCATTCGGCATCCTTGATCCGGCCGCACAGACACCGATTGTTTGACCGAGCTGATCTCGGCACTCGACCGCACTGCACTTGATTTTGAAATTACTACCAAGCAAGTGCTTGGTCAGCTACGCTTCCCGGAAATAAAAAACCAGGAGCAAGTCGCATGTCTGGCGCTATTCGTTTGCCTCTCGACGTATTCTACGAACGCGAAGCCCGTCATCCGAACAAACGCTATATGGTCCAGCCATTGGCAGGCGGCCACGTGCAGACGTTGAGCTGGTCTGATGTCGGAGATCAGGCCCGGCGCGCGGCACACTGGCTGCGCCGACGTGAATTGCCCCAAGGCAGCCATATTGCGATCATTTCCAAGAACTGCGCCCACTGGATCATTGCCGACCTGGCGATCTGGATGGCTGGCCATGTATCGGTGCCGTTGTATCCCAATCTGACATCTGAATCCGTTGCTCAAGTGCTGGAGCATTCCGAAGCGGCACTGGTGTTTGTCGGCAAGCTCGATGATTGGGCGAGCATGGCTGGCGGCGTCAGGCCCGGCTTGCATACTGTTGCCTTGCCTATTTGCCCGACGGCCGACTTCGACTTCAACTGGTCCGAGCTGCAGGCCTGTGCGCCGATTCAGGACAACCCGTCGCCCTCGTCAGAGCAATTGGCGACCATCATCTACACGTCCGGCACCACCGGGCTGCCCAAGGGCGTAATGCATACCTTCGGTGGTTTGGCGTTCGCCGCCAGCCACGGGGTCGGCCTATTCCAGTTAGGGGAGCAGGATCGGCTGCTGTCCTACTTGCCGTTATGCCACGTGGCAGAGCGGATGTTCGTCGAGATGGCGTCAATCTATACGGGGCAAACGGTGTTTTTCGCTGAGAGTCTGGACACCTTTCTGGTCGATCTCAAGCGCGCCCGGCCCACTGCAATGTTCGGTGTGCCCCGTATCTGGACCAAGTTCCAGATGGGGGTCTACGACAAGATGTCCGCCGCTCGCCTCGACGCGCTCCTGCGCTTGCCGATCATCGGCAAAATCGTGGGCCGCAGAGTGCTGGCCGGGTTGGGGCTGGATGCGCTGCGCATCGCATTGTCCGGCGCCGCACCTATCCCCGAGGCGTTGATGAACTGGTACTGGCGCTTGGGCCTGGAGGTGCTGGAGGTCTACGGCATGACTGAAAATTGCGGTTATTCGCACATCAGCCTGCCGGGTAAGCAGAAAATTGGCTGGATCGGCCAGCCCTGTCCTCAAGTCGAGGTCCGGATTGATCCGAGCGGCGAAGTACAGGTGCGCAGCGGAGCGACCATGCAGGGTTATTTCAAGGAACCGTTCAAGACTGCCGAAACCATCACCGAGGATGGTTTTTTGCGCACGGGGGACAAAGGCGAGCAGGACGCCGACGGTTATTTACGCCTGACAGGCCGCCTGAAAGAGATTTTCAAAACCAGTAAAGGCAAGTACGTCGCGCCGGCACCCATCGAAAACCGTCTGGCCGTGCACACTCGCATCGAACAAGTGTGTGTGGTCGGCGACGGTTTGAGTGCGCCGCTGGTGTTGTGCGTGTTATCCGCAACAGGTCTGCAAGATGCAGCCAGCGGCGCCCGTAGCGCATTGCATGAGAGTCTGGAAGTGCTGCTTGAAGAGGTCAATGCTGCTCTCGACAAACATGAGCGCTTGCGCAGGCTGATCGTCGTGAAAGATAGTTGGGCGGTCGAGAATGGCTTTCTTACGCCGACCTTGAAAATAAAACGTGCGGTCATCGAGTCGACCTATGGCGCCCGCTTCCAGGAATGGAGCGATCGGTCCGAGGTTGTGCTGTGGCAAGAGTGACCCATTTATGTCTGGCGTTCGTCATGCGAGCGCCACTTAAAAGGATTGAACATGAGCGTATGGCTTAAAACTCCCGATATAGACCAACTCAACGCGCTGCAGAAAAATACCATTGGTGAAGTGCTGGACATTCGTTTCGAGGCATTCGACGAGAGCTCTCTGACCGCGAGCATGGTCATCGACCACCGTACTCATCAACCCTACGGCCTGTTACACGGCGGGGCGTCGGTGGTACTGGCTGAAACCGTGGGCTCCATGGCCAGTTACTTGTGTATTGATCCCGGAAAATTCTTTTGCGTGGGGCTGGAGGTCAACGCAAACCACCTGCGTGGTTTGCGCAATGGTCGTGTCACCGCAGTCGCGCGGCCAGTGCATATCGGCCGCACCACTCACGTCTGGGACATCCGTCTGACCAGCGATGAAGGCAAGGTCAGCTGTGTTTCCCGTCTGACCATGGCTGTTGTGCCAGTAGGTGAGCAGCCGCCAGCGCGCTGATAGCAAGCGGATCATCATTCTGGCTCAAGTGTCACCCTTCCTGGCAGTTACAGTCATTGCTGTGTCGGCGATGGATGCGCACAATCGCCGTTGGCTTTTGTTTTTGGACGTATTGGCATGTCGCAACAGGTGTTTTTCGCTCACGCCAACGGATTTCCGTCGGCTACGTATGGCAAATTGTTCGACGCACTGGCGCCGGATTACGCCGTCGCACATCTGGAGCAGCACGCTCACGATCCACGCTTCCCGGTGAATGACAACTGGCTGAATCTGGTCGACGAGCTGATTCATCACCTGCGCCAGCAACCTGAACCTGTGTGGGGTGTAGGACACTCGTTGGGAGGTGTGCTGCACTTTCACGCAGCGTTGCGCTGTCCTGAGCTGTATCGCGGGGTGGTGATGCTCGATTCTCCGGTGCTGACGTGGGTTGATCAGTGGATGATTCGCGCCGCCAAACGCTTTGGTTTCATTGATCGTATCACCCCGGCCGGTCGCACTCTTGGACGCCGGGAGGCTTTCGCTGATCTGAACGCTGCCCGCACGTATTTCGCCGGCAAGACCTTGTTTCGCGGTTTCGATCCTGAATGTTTAGAGGCCTACCTGCAGCATGGTTTGCAACAGGACGGCGATCAGTTGCGCCTGCGTTTCGATCCAGCGACTGAAATCAGCATTTACCGCAGCGTGCCTCACACGAGTCCCGGTCGGGCGCAGCAGTTGAAAGTGCCACTGGCGGTGGTGCGGGGGCTACGCAGTCGGGTGGTCATGCGTCACCACGCCCAGTCGGTGAAACGTATGCCGCAAGGCGAGTACCTGTCCATGCCCGGTGGACATATGTTCCCGCTCGAGCGTCCACAAGACACTGCCGCTCTGCTCAAGACCTTGTTCGCTCGCTGGGATGCGCGTTGCGCCGAGCAGGCATGCGCATGAGCATGCCCGTCGAAGAAGTCCGCCTGAGCCTGCCGCATATTGAATTGGCCGCGCACCTGTTCGGGCCTGAAGACGGTCAGCCGGTGATCGCTTTGCATGGTTGGCTGGACAACGCCAACAGCTTTGCCCGCCTGGCACCGCAGCTCAAAGGCTTGCGTATCGTGGCCCTGGATCTGGCCGGGCATGGTCACTCCGATCATCGTCCGGTGGGTTCCGGTTATACCCTGTGGGACTATGTGCATGACGTGCTGCATGTCGCCGAGCAACTGGGCTGGAAGCGCTTTTCCCTGCTTGGGCATTCATTGGGTGCGATTATTTCGGTGGTGTTGGCGGGTGCGCTGCCTGAGCGTGTGACCCGTCTGGCACTGATCGATGGCGTTATCCCACCAACCGGCGAAGCCAGTAATGCGGCCGAGCGGTTGGGCATGGCCCTGCAAGCACAACTGAACCTGTCGAATAAGCGCAAACCTGTCTATAGCGATCTGGAACGAGCCGTCGAGGCGCGGATGAAAGGGCTGGTTGCCGTCAGCCGTGAAGCGGCAGAACTGCTGGCTCAACGAGGGTTGATGCCAGTGCCGGGAGGGTACACCTGGCGCAGTGATAGCCGGCTGACGCTGGCCTCTCCTATGTGTTTGACTCGTGAGCAGGCGATGGCGTTTGTCAAACGTGTCAGTTGCCCAACCCATCTGGTGGTGGCTGGGCAGGGCATGTTGGCCCAGCACAGCGAACTGCTGTCACAGCTGACTTTCGAGACCACGACCTTGCCTGGCGGCCATCATTTGCATTTGAATGACGAGGAGGGCGCGCGCGCTGTTGCAGACTGTTTCAATCGCTTTTATGCCGTTCCTTGACTTGCAGCAGGCAACTGCCGAGGCTGGGCGGATTGAAATGGGAGATAACGTTGATGGACCTATCTATCGCTGGCACATGCAAGACGATTAACACCGCCCCAACTTTGGCGATCCGATGAGAACACGTATGCGCTTATCCCGTGTTCTTGGCGTTTCGATCTGCGGCTCGCTGCTTAGCGCGATAGCCTGCGCCGCCGACGTGCCTGGCAGCCACGATCTGGAGGGGGTGCCGCGTTTGGCAGATGCTGAAATCGTCGACTATCGGCCCGTCACGGAGCTGGAACGAATCTACCCGTTGGGTTCGATCCGCAAGATCAGCGGCCAGTTACGCTTCGACGGCCAGATCGGCGCGCGGGGCAATGTCACCTCGGTGACCTACCAACTGCCTGCTGAACACACCTCTGACGAAGCCTTCACAGCCGCCCGTGAAGCCCTGCAGAAGCAGGGCGCCGAGTTGTTGTTCTGGTGCCAGGCCCGTGATTGTGGTGAAAGCAGCCTATGGGCCAATGAAGTGTTTGGTAACTCAAAATTGTATGGCGCCGATGAGCAGCAGGCTTATTTACTGTTGCGTCTGGCTGCGCCGAAAAACGATACGTTGGTGGCCTTGTACAGCATCACTCGCGGCAACCGTCGAGCTTACCTGCATGTAGAGCAGTTTAGCGCAGCAGCACCTTTGGGCGACGTGTTGCCAACCTCGGCAACCCTGTTACGTCAACTCAAGAGTACCGGTGTGCTGAGTCTTCCCAAGCTTACCGGTGAGCCGCAGGATGTTTGGGCGACCCTGCTCTCGCGTGGGCTCAACCTGGATGGCAACCTGCGCGTCACCGTGTCCGGGGCAGATGCCGAGGCCTGGCGTCAGGCATTGATTGCCAAGGGCGTACGTGCCGCGCGGATTGAGGCTGGCAGCGGCGATAAGCCGGGGCTGTTCGTCGAACTTATTCGCTAGAATCACGCGCTCACCGGCCGAGTACTGGCGCTGCAGGTGTTCGCCGTTATGCTCTCATCATTCGTTTTTTCGAGATAACCCTCATGCCCAATAATGATCGCCTGTTGGTGCAGCTCCTGCTCCTGGCGCTGTTCGGTGCCAGTCTCTGGGTGATGGCGCCATTCTGGTCGGCGCTGTTCTGGGGTGCGGTGCTGGCCTTCGCCAGTTGGCCGTTGATGCGCCTGGTAACGCGCTGGCTCAATGGTCGTGAAGCGTTGGCGGCGGGGCTGCTGACCTTGATCTGGATGCTGTTGGTGGCATTGCCATTGGTGTGGCTAGGGTTCAACCTGGCGGACCACATCCGTGACGTGACGCTCTTCATCAAGGACGTGCAGGTCGACGGCCTGCCTGCGCCGCCGGCATGGCTGTCAGGCGTACCGCTCGTGGGCGAGCGGCTGGTGAGGTTCTGGAACACGATCGATGAGCAGGGCGCTGCGGCGATGGCCGCGATCAAGCCCTACCTGGGTCAAGTCGGCAACTGGCTGCTGGCTCGTAGCGCGCAGATAGGTGGCGGGATTCTCGACCTGACCTTGAGTCTGGTGTTCGTGTTCTTCTTCTATCGCGATGGTCCGAGACTGGCGGCATTCGTCTTGAGCCTGCTTGAACGCTTGATCGGCGAGCGTGCCAGTTACTATCTGGACCTGGTGGCGGGTACCGTGCAACGGGTGGTCAATGGCGTGATCGGCACCGCAGCGGCGCAGGCGGTTTTGGCGCTAATCGGCTTTCTGATAGCCGGCATTCCGGGTGCGCTGGTATTAAGCGTTGTCACGTTTCTGCTCAGTCTGGTGCCCATGGGCCCGCCGTTGGTATGGATTCCCGCCACTGCCTGGCTGGCCTGGAAGGGCGAATACGGCATGGCGATTTTTCTCGGCATCTGGGGCACGTTCATCATCAGTGGTGTTGATAACGTACTCAAACCCTACCTGATCAGTCGGGGTGGCAACCTGCCGTTGGTGATCGTTCTGCTTGGGGTGTTTGGCGGTCTGCTGGCATTTGGTTTCATCGGCCTGTTCATCGGCCCGACTTTGCTAGCGGTAGCGTACAGCCTGTTGATCGACTGGACTGCCTCGAAAGACAAAAGGCCTGATACGCCAAGTACCCCATAACCCGTGTTGCACAAGTCGTAACCAAACCCGCCGCGAAACACAGCCTTCGCGACGGGTTTGGTTATCAGGCTGCGACGTTCAGGTGTTTGCCAATGGGCTTGCTGCCGTCTGTTTCATAACGCTGGCTCAGCGCAGCGACCATCTTGCTCAACGCTTCGGCAGCGGCCGTTTTGGCGTTGGCGCTTTGCCCTGTGGTGTCAGTGCCCAGCGCAGAGGACAGTTCGTTGAGGCTGACACTGCCACTGCTGTCGGTATCGAGGTTACTGAACAGCGTGCTGGCATCAGACGTACTGGTACTGGCGGAAGAACCCGTTGTGCTGTTTGTGCTGCTATTGGTGCTGGCGGTGTCCAGCGCGCTGGTCAGTTCATCCTTACTGATACTGCCATCACCGTTAGTGTCCAGTTTGGCCAGCAATTCCTCCTGAAACTTCTTGCTGCTCGCGCTGGCCGTTGTGCTCGAGCTTGAGCTTGTATAGCTCGAATAACTGTTACTGACGCCACTGATCATCGGCTTGACTCCACAGGTTGTTTGGGCTGGTGGCAGTGCACCGGCTTATGAAGCCTCGGGGCGTCAAGTGTCAGGGGTATGTGGGCTTGGTGTCGAGGCTGACACGCACAGTCGCAGCGTCGGATTTTACAGGCGAGGCAGGTCAAGGACGACGGTCAGGCCGCCTCCCGGAGTTTCTTCCAGGTGCAGGTCGCCGCCCATGCGCCGGGCGGCTTCTCGGGCAATGGTCATGCCCATACCGATGCCGCCGGAGTTACGATTACGTGAGCCTTCGACGCGATAGAACGGTTCGAATACCGCCTCACGCAGGACTGCAGCGATCCCGGGCCCTTGATCGCTGATCCGCAGTTGCACCCGTTGTGGGTGATCCTGAATGTCGACATGCGCGTGCCCCGCATAGCGCAGGGCATTATCGATCAGGTTACCCAGGCATGAACGCAACGCCATTGGCTGCGCCATGAACGGTTTGCACTGACCGCTGCTGTGCACGTCATCGCCCTGATCCTGGGCGTTTTCGGTCAGGGATTCGACCAGTGCCTGCACATCGAAAAGCTGCAACGCCTCGCTATTACGCTGTTCGTGCAAGTAGGTCAGGGTGGCATCGAGCATGCCGATCATGTCGTCCAGGTCCTGGCTCATTTGCCCATGCAGCTTCGGTTCGTCGATCTGTTCGAGGCGCAGTTTCAGGCGCGACAGTGGCGTGCGCAGGTCATGAGACATGGCAGCGAGCATACGTCCGCGTTGCTGGACCTGTTCGCGGATGCGCTGCTGCATCAAGTTGAACGTCTGCGCCGCCTGACGCGCCTCACGTGGGCCGCTGACTTCCAACGGTTGGCTGTCGAGGTTCTCGCTCAAGCGCTCGGCCGCCTCACTCATGCGCTGGATCGGTCGGCTGAGGGCTTTTGCTCCGTACCAGGCGGCGGCGACCAAGGTGATTAATTGAAATATCAGCGGCACGACGGGGCCCCCGAACAAGGGCGGCCTTCCTGGTGGGCGCTGCATGGGGGGGTGTGAAGCGTCGAAGCCGGGAGGCGGCTGACCGAATGCGTCCGGCATAAGGGGAGGCGGCGGGGGTGGTCCGTAATGCATGAACCACATGAATGCCAGCACATGCGCCAACAGGATCGCGACCAACGCCCCGCCGAATAGACGGGCGAACAGTGTGTCGGCCGAGCGGATCAACCGATGTCCCTGGCGTCGAACAGATAACCTTCGCCGCGTACAGTTTTGATCAGTTGCGGTGCTCTCGGGTCATCTCCGAGCTTCTGTCGCAGGCGCGATACCAGTAAATCGATGCTGCGGTCGAAGGCTTCTATGGTCCGGCCGCGTGCTGCATCCAGCAATTGCTCACGATTGAGCACGCGCCGTGGGCGTTCAAGAAACACGCGCAGCAGGCGGAACTCGGCGTTGGACAGTGGCACCACCAAGCCATCGGGCGCGGTCAATTGGCGCATTACGCTGTTCAGGCGCCAGGCGTCGAAACGGATGGTGTTGCGCGGCTCGCTTCGGTCGTCGCGCACCCGGCGCAACACAGTCTGGATGCGTGCCACCAGCTCGCGGGGTTCGAAAGGCTTGGCCATGTAGTCGTCGGCACCCAGTTCCAGACCAATGATGCGGTCGGTGGGCTCGCAACGGGCGGTCAGCATCAAAATAGGAATGTCCGATGTACCGCGTAGCCAGCGGCACAGCGATAGGCCGTCTTCACCGGGCAGCATCAGATCCAGTACAACCACGTCGAAGGTCTCTTCGCCGAGCGCCTGGCGCATGGCGCTGCCATCGGTCACGCCGCGGCAGTGGATGTTGAAACGGGCCAGGTAATCGCAAAGAAGTTCGCGTATGGGCACATCGTCGTCAACGATCAGGGCGCGGGTATTCCAGCGGCGTTCATCGGTCGGAGCGTTGTCGATACTGATAGGGCTGACTGCTTGCATGGTACGACTGTCGCCTGAGGTGGCTGCCATCACTGGCCGCGATTGAAGAACAACGCTGCCCGCCATGCTACTTCGCTGGCGCGCGGGGCGGAAGGCTGTTGTGTCCGAGTGTCCGGCGGTTGTCTGGAATGTATCGGGTTGGATACAAAGCCTGACTGTTGTAGCGGTGATGGCATCTTCGCTAAGGATATCCCCCCGGTCCTCCTGAGGCCCCCCCTGTAAATCCCATTGTTTACGCTTTCTTTATGCCCATCCGGGTTCGTCGATCTCGTTCCTTTACACCCTCCCTGCGGACAATGGCTGACACGCGGCAGTTGCCGTACGACGGAGAATTTCCATGAGCGTTCTGGACGGGGTGTCACTGCTGTTGGCGGCAGGGCTGTTCATTTACTTACTGGTGGCGCTGTTACGCGCTAACCGGAATTAGGAGCAGCCATGCACAGTTATGACTATCTACTGATCCTGGCTTTTTTTGCGCTGGTGCTGCTGCCGGCGCCATGGCTAGGACGTTATTACTACCGGGTCATGGAAGGGGAACGAACTTTCTTGACCCCGGTATTGGGTCCGGTCGAGCGCGTCTGTTATCGCCTGTCCGGGGTTGATCCGCAGACCGAACAGAGTTGGAAAAACTACGCCTTGGCCTTGCTCGCCTTCAACCTGGCGGGTTTCGTCCTGTTGTTCGCGATTCTGCTGTTCCAGGGCGCTCTGCCGCTCAACCCGCAGCAACTACCGGGAATGGAGTGGTCGCTGGCGTTCAACACAGCAATGAGTTTTGTCACCAACACCAACTGGCAGAACTACAGCGGTGAAGCCTCGCTCAGCTACTTGAGTCAGATGGCTGGCCTGACTGTGCAGAACTTCGTCAGTGCCGCCACCGGCATCGCGGTGCTGATTGCATTTTGCCGTGGCATCAGCCGTCGTTCGACGCAAAATCTGGGTAACTTCTGGGCCGATATGACCCGCGCCACCCTCTACGGGCTGCTGCCGTTGTGTCTGGTGCTGGCCTTGTTTCTGGTCTGGCAGGGCGTTCCGCAAACCTTCGCTCATTACGTGGACGCGGTGACCCTGCAAGGCGCCAATCAGAGCATCCCGTTGGGGCCGGCGGCCAGCCAGATCGCGATCAAGCAACTGGGCACCAACGGTGGTGGTTTCTTCGGGGTCAACTCGGCGCATCCGTTCGAGAACCCGACAGCCTGGAGCAACCTGTTCGAGCTGGTATCAATCATTCTGATTCCGGTGGCGCTGGTGTTCACCTTCGGTAACTACGTCAAAGACATGCGTCAAAGCAAGGCCATCATGGCGTGCATGCTGACCCTGTTTCTGGTCGGTGGCGCGACGGCGATGTGGGCCGAGTATCAACCGAACCCGACCCTGAATATCGCGTCGGTCGAGCAAACCGCACCGATGGAAGGCAAGGAAAGCCGTTTCGGTACCACCGGCAGCGTGCTCTGGACCGCGACCACCACCGCTGCGTCCAATGGTTCGGTCAACGCGATGCACGATAGCCTCAACCCGCTGACCGGCATGGTGGCGCTGGTCAACATGATGGTCGGCGAAGTGATCTTCGGCGGGGTTGGCGCGGGTCTCTACGGCATGCTCCTCAATGTATTGATCGCGGTATTCCTTGCCGGTCTGATGATCGGACGCACCCCTGAGTACCTGGGCAAAAAGCTACAAGCCAGGGAAGTTCAGCTACTGGTCGCGACCTTGCTGGTGATGCCCGTTGGTGTGCTGGTATTCGGCGCTTTGGCCGCGAGCTTGCCGGGACCGATGGCGGCGGTCAGTAATCCGGGTCCACATGGTTTCAGTCAGTTGTTGTATGCCTACACCTCAGCCACCGCCAACAACGGTTCGGCGTTCGCCGGGTACAGCGCGAACACCTTGTTCCATAACTTGATGCTCAGCCTGTCGATGTTCCTCGGTCGCTTTGGTTACATTCTGCCGGTGCTGGCGCTGGCTGGCAGCCTGGCGGCGAAAAAGACCGCACCCTTGGGCCTGAATAGCTTCCCGACCCATGGCACGTTATTCGTCACCCTGTTGACGATGACCATTTTGTTGATTGGTGGCTTGAACTTCTTGCCGACATTGGCGCTGGGGCCGATTGCCGAACACCTGAGCATGGGCTTCTGAGGAACAGATCATGAATATGCCAACGCAAGTAACCAAAATCGCTGAAAAACAACCCGTGGCTGAACACACAGCGCATGCCAGCAAAAGTGTCACGCTATCGGCGTTATGGCGCCCGGCACTGGTGCAAGCGTTCGTCAAGCTTGATCCACGCCAGTTGCAGCGTGCGCCCGTCATGCTGGTGGTCGAACTGACTGCCATCTTGACGACCTTTCTGTGCCTGGTGCCTGATCCTCAGGTGCCGACCTCGGTAGCGGTGCAAATCGCTATCTGGTTGTGGTTCACCGTACTGTTCGCCAACTTTGCGGAAGCGCTGGCCGAAGGTCGTGGCAAGGCCCGCGCCGATAGCCTTAAGGCCGGTAGCGAAGGCCTCAAGGCACGGCTCAAGGATGATGGCGGAACCTTCCGCATGGTCGAAGCCAGCCGCCTGCGTAAAGGCGATGTGGTCCGCGTCGAAGTGGGCGAGATGATCCCCGGTGACGGGGAGGTCATCGAAGGTATAGCCGCCGTCAACGAGGCAGCGATTACGGGCGAATCCGCACCGGTGATTCGCGAGTCGGGCGGCGATCGTTCAGCGGTCACCGGCAATACCCGGCTGGTGTCCGACTGGTTGTTGGTGCGTATCACCGCCAACCCAGGCGAGTCCACTCTGGATCGAATGATTGCGCTGGTGGAAGGTGCCAAACGGCAGAAAACCCCCAACGAAATTGCGCTGGATATTCTGCTGATCGGCTTGACCCTGATCTTCTTGCTGGTGGTGGTGACGTTGCAGCCATTCGCCCACTTCGCAGGCGGTAGTTTACCGCTGGTGTTTTTGGTGGCGCTGCTGGTGACCTTGATTCCGACCACCATCGGTGGCTTGTTGTCGGCCATTGGTATTGCCGGGATGGACCGTCTGGTCAGGCTCAATGTCATCGCCAAATCCGGTCGTGCAGTGGAAGCCGCCGGTGACGTGCACGTGTTGCTGCTGGACAAGACCGGCACCATCACTTTCGGCAACCGCCGCTGCACCGCGATACACCCCGCGCCGGGTGTCAGCGCCAAGGAGCTGGGTGAGGGCGCGTTGTTGGCCTCGCTGGCGGATGATACGGCTGAAGGCAAGTCGATTGTCGAATACCTGCGTGAGCTGCACCCGATGGTCGAACCCAATGTCGCGACGCTGACACCGGTAGCGTTCAGCGCTGAAACCCGCTTGTCCGGGGTCGACTATCAAGGCCGGGTTTATCGTAAAGGCGCGGTGGATTCTCTGTTGGCGTTCATTGATGTCAAACGCACGGACCTGATGCCAGCGCTGGTCCGGGAAGTCGAAAAGATCGCCAAAACCGGGGGCACGCCGCTCCTGGTGTGCGTGGACGGCAAGTTGCTGGGCGTGATCCACCTCAAGGACGTTGTCAAACCAGGCATCCGTGAGCGGTTCGCCGAATTGCGCAAGCTGGGGATTCGCACGGTCATGGTGACAGGCGACAACCCATTGACCGCAGCCGCGATTGCCGCTGAAGCCGGGGTCGATGACGTTCTGGCCGAAGCGACCCCAGAGAAAAAGCTGGAGCGCATTCGTCTGGAGCAGAACGACGGTCGTTTGGTCGCAATGTGTGGCGACGGTGCCAACGATGCCCCTGCCTTGGCACAGGCTGACGTTGGCATGGCGATGAACGATGGCACTCAGGCGGCGCGTGAGGCGGCGAACATGGTCGACCTCGACAGCGACCCGACCAAACTGCTGGATGTGGTGCAGATCGGCAAGGAATTGCTGGTGACACGCGGCGCCTTGACCACCTTCTCTATTGCCAACGACGTGGCCAAGTACTTCGCGATCCTGCCTGCGTTGTTCGCTTCGATCTACCCGCAGTTGGGGGTGCTCAATGTCATGCACCTGGCCAGTCCGCAGAGCGCCATTCTCTCGGCCATTGTATTCAACGCGTTGATCATCGTGGTGCTGATCCCGCTGGCGCTACGTGGCGTGCGTGTGCAGGCAGCCAGTGCGGCTCATCTGTTGCGCCGCAACTTGTTGATCTATGGCCTGGGCGGGATTGTTGTGCCGTTCGTGGGGATCAAGCTGATCGACATGTTGCTCACCGGGTTGCATCTGGTTTAAGCGAGTTACCTTCGCCGTGCTCGACAGGGGGCGGCGTTCACACTGATTGAGGATTCGATGATGTCGACTGTATTGCGTCCGGCCCTGAGCCTGATCGTTTTAATGACCTTGATCACCGGCGTGGCGTACCCGCTGGTGGTCACCGGAATTGCCCAAGTGGCGTTCCCTGTTCAAGCCAATGGCAGCCTGTTACGCGACACCCATGGTACCGTGCGTGGTTCTGAACTGATCTCGCAGAATTTTACCGGTGATGGCTGGTTCCACTCACGTCCCTCTGCCGGGGCCTTTGCCACGGTATCGAGCAGTGCCAGCAACCTGTCGCCGAGCAACCCGGCGCTCGCCGCGCGGGTCGCGGCGGACGTCGCCAATGAGGTGGTTCCCGGGCAAGGCGCGGTACCTTTGGCCCTGCTGACGACCTCGGGCAGCGGCCTGGACCCACACTTGCCGCCCGAAGCCGTGGCCTATCAGGTAGCGCGCGTTGCCGCTGCGCGTAATCTGTCGACGACAACGGTGCAACGACTGGTGAATGAAAACACCTATCGGCCACTGATTGGCCCACCCGTGGTAAACGTGTTGACCTTGAATCAAACCTTGAATGAGTTACCTTCTGCGCAATTGTGATGCGAGAGCAACTATGAGCAACGCTGGTCGAGCCGATGCACTATTAGCCGATCTGCCCCGAGAAGGTCGCGGGCGGCTCAAGGTATTTCTCGGCGCCGCGCCGGGGGTGGGCAAAACTTACGCCATGCTCCAGGCGGCCCATGCGCAGTTGCACCAGGGCGTGCAGGTCGTGGCGGGCGTGGTGGAAACCCATGGCCGGGCCGAAACCGAAGCGTTGCTCAGCGGTTTGCCACAACAACCAATGGTGCGCTCGGAATACCGTGGCGTCACACTGGAAGAAATGGACCTGGATGGCCTGCTCAAGGCCGCACCGACACTGGTGCTGGTCGACGAACTGGCCCATAGCAATGCACCCGGCAGCCGCCACACCAAGCGTTGGCAAGACATTCAGGAATTGCTCGCGGCGGGGATCAATGTCTACACCACCGTTAACGTCCAGCATCTGGAAAGCCTCAATGATCAGGTGCGCGGTATCACCGGGGTGCAGGTCCGCGAAACCTTGCCCGACTGGGTGTTGCAGGAAGCCTATGAGCTGGTGCTGATCGACCTGCCTCCGCGTGAGCTGCTGGAGCGGTTGCGTGACGGCAAGGTTTATGTGCCGGAGCAGGCCAGGGCAGCCATTGATGCGTATTTCACCCAGACCAACCTGACGGCGTTGCGCGAGTTGGCGATGCAGACCGCAGCGGCTCAGGTCGATGATGATCTAGCCTTGGGTTACCGTCAGTTGGGTCAGGCCGCGCCCGCAGTACGCGGTCGATTGCTGGTGGGTATCGACGGTGATGCCCAGGCCGAGCGTCTGGTGCGACATGCCAGTCGGGTGGCGCAACGTCGGCATCTGCCCTGGAGTCTGGTGCATGTCGATAACGGCAAGGTCATCAATGAACAGGCCCGGATGCGCCTGCAAAACGCCCAACAGCTTGCAGAGCGCCTTGGCGGCGAAGTGGTGTTGCTGCGCGCGGGTGAAGTGGCAAAAACCCTGATCCAACATGCAGCCGAGCGGCGCGCAAGCCTGGTGCTGGTGGGTCAATCGCGTCTATGTTTGCGCAGACGGCTGTTTGGCGGTGGTCTGGCGGCACGCTTGCTGCGCGATGCCCATGGCCTTGAAATCAATGTGCTCGACAGTGAAGCTCAGCCAGATCAGCCGCGCTCGCATTCGACCCGCGCAGTCGTCTGGTTCGATTATGGTCTGGCATTGATTGCCACGGTTCTGGCCACTGCCTTGGCTTGGGGAGTGGCAAGTGTGCTGGCGCTGCCGAACATCTCCCTGGTATTCCTCGCGGCGGTGTTGTTGGTGGCGGTGCGTAGCAGTCTCGGTCCGGCGCTGGCCTGTGCGGCGCTGTCGTTTCTGGCCTACGACTTCCTCTTCATCCCTCCTATATTCTCGTTCAGCATCCAGCGTGAAGAAGATGTGCTGACGCTGTTGTTTTTTCTGTTGATGGCAGCCTTGACCGGCAACCTGGCTGCTCGGCAGCGTCGGCAGTTGGAGGCCTTGCGCGACACTCAGGAGGAAACCAGCGAATTGCTCGACTTGTCGCGCAAACTCACGGCCGCCACTGATCGTCAGGCGGTATTGAGTGCTGCCGAGCAACATCTGAATGGCTGGAAAGAGCTACAGGTGTGCCTGCTCAATCGAGACGGGCATAACGGCTGGAAGGTCGAAGTCGGCAGCCCCTTACAGCTTTCTGAAACCGAACGTGCTGCAGCGGACTGGGCGTGGCAACACGATCAGCCCGCGGGGTTGGGTACGGGCACTTTACCGCTGGGTCGTTGGTGGTGGTGGCCGCTGTCGATGGAAGAGGGGCCCTTGGCATTGCTCGGTGTTTGCCCGCGTGAGGGGCAACCATTTACCGACCAGCGTCGGCGCCTGCTGACCGCGCTCAGCCAACCACTGGCGCAGGCGCTGGCTCGGGCGCAACTGGCTGAAGAGCTGGAGGCCGCACGTCTGCACGGTGAAACCGAACAGCTGCGCAGTGCTTTGCTGGCCTCGGTGTCCCACGACCTGCGCACCCCCTTGACCGCCATGCGCGGCGGTATCGACAGTTTGCTGGCATTGGGCGAGGCGATTCCCCTGGAAGACCGCCGCGAGTTGCTTGAAGGCACCCGCGACGAGGCCGAGCGTCTGGATCGTTATATCCAGAACTTGCTGGACATGACGCGCCTGGGCCATGGCGCGTTGAAGCTGGCGCGGGACTGGGTGTCTCCCGGCGACATCGTCGGCAGCGCCCTCAATCGCTTGCGCACGGTGCTGGCGCCCTTGCAGGTCAGCACTCACGTGCCGGCGGATTTGCCGCTGCTTTTCGTGCACGCCGCGCTGATCGAGCAGGCGCTGGTCAACGTGCTGGAAAACGCCGCACGTTTTTCGCCGTCGCAGGGGCGTTTGCGGGTGGAGGCTGGCGCCAGTGACAACGAATTATTTTTCTCCGTGAGCGACGAAGGACCGGGGATTCCCGAAGCCGAACGGGTGAAGATTTTCGACATGTTCTACACCGCAGCGCGGGGTGACCGGGGCGGGCAGGGTACAGGTCTGGGCTTGGCGATCTGCCAAGGTATGGTGGGTGCCCATGGCGGAAGGATTACCGTCGCGGATGGCATCGACGGGCGAGGTACCTGTATCACCTTGCACCTACCCCTGCAGACTCAGCCTGAAGCAGAAATGGAGCACACGCGGTGATGGCGTCTTGGGTTACGCTTGTTGTTTATTGTGAAACGGCAAGGCAACCATGAGCCAGACCTCGACCATCCTGGTGATTGATGATGAGCCGCAGATCCGCAAGTTTCTGCGCATCAGCCTGGCCTCGCAAGGCTACAAAGTGCTTGAAGCCAGTACCGGTACCGAAGGCTTGAGCCAGGCTGCATTGAACAAGCCGGACCTGCTGGTGCTTGACCTCGGTCTGCCGGACATGGACGGCCAGGACGTGCTGCGGGCGTTTCGTGAATGGTCGACAGTGCCGGTACTGGTGCTGTCGGTACGCGCCAGTGAGGGACAGAAAGTCCAGGCGCTGGACAACGGCGCCAACGATTACGTGACTAAACCGTTCGGTATTCAAGAGTTTCTGGCGCGGGTCCGTGCGTTATTGCGTCAGGCGCCCAGCGGTGAGGCACAGGAAGCAGCGCTGATATTCGGGCCACTGACAGTGGATCTGGCCTATCGGCGGGTGTTGCTCGACGGTGTTGAAGTGGGGCTGACACGCAAGGAATACGCGGTGCTGGCGCAACTGGCCCGGTATCCAGGGCGAGTCATCACCCAGCAGCAGTTACTCAAGGATATCTGGGGTCCAACCCATACCGAAGACAGTCACTACCTGCGCATTGTCGTCGGCCATCTGCGCCAGAAACTGGTCGACGACCCGACCGATCCGCGCTTCATCGTGACTGAAGCCGGGGTGGGGTATCGGTTGCGGGAGCGTTAAATCTGCGGTGTCTGCAAGGACGCTTTCGCCAACACGGTCCATTTGATTCAACGATTGCGTTCTTGCTCATACCGATCCAGGGTGTCCCGAGCGATCTCGCGCCCTAACGCGATCAACTCCGGTGCTTTGTAGAACTCGAAGAACCGACACACGCGTTTGGGGACGTTGATCAGGATATCGGGCGGGTAACCGGCGATCTTGTACTGGGCCAGTGAGGTTTGCATGACCTCGAAACTCTGGTTGATCAGATCCAGCAAAGAAGCAGGGCCAACGTTGTCGATGATGAATGAGCCACTGGCGGACTTCGGTGCCGGTCCAGCAGCGGGCTCGGCCTCCGGGGCTGCGGCGGGTTGCTGAGCTTGAGGGTCGGCGGCTTCCAGCCAGGGGTTTGGAAGCGTCGCAGAACTGGATTTGAGGCTGTCCTGTTCGAGTCGCAATACATCAAGGTCCGTCGCCGGTTCGAGCTTGCGCCGGAACGGCAGGTGCGACCCCAACGAGTTGATCAGGTTGTCGAAGCGCTTCTTTACTGCCGGTGCCCGTTCGATCACGGGTAGCTGATAGTGCTTCTGGTTGGTCGAGTTGAGGTTGACCGCAACGATCAGGTCGCAGTGGCTCGAGACCACGGGCACGATGGGCAGCGGATTGAGCAGGCCGCCGTCGACCAGCATCCGATTGCCCTGCATGACTGGTGTGAACAGGCTAGGAATCGCTGCGGAAGCACGCATGGCCTGGTGCAGGCAGCCTTCCTGAAACCAGATTTCCTGCTGATTGGTCAGGTCGGTGGCGACGGCGGTATAAGGAATTCGCAGGTCTTCGATATTGATTTCACCAACGATGTCACGAATCTGGCCGAACACTTTTTCCCCGCGAATCGCCCCCAGGCGGAAGCTGACATCCACCAGGCGCAGTACGTCGAGGTAATCCAGGCTTTCGATCCATTCACGGTATTCCTTGAGTTTGCCGGCGGCGTAGATACCGCCGACCACCGCACCCATGGAGCAACCCGCTATGCAGGCGATGTCGTAACCGCGCCGTTCCAGCTCTTCAATCACCCCGATGTGCGCATAACCGCGTGCGCCACCAGACCCAAGCACCAGTGCTATTCGTTTGTTCATGTGTTTTTTCCTGCTAGCGGTAAGTCCACCATACGCCCGAAGCGATCAGTCTGGAACTGGGTTACCCTTGTCAGCGCTTGGCCTGCGGCACTTTTTACTGTCTGCACCGTCAAAGCCCGCACAATCGATTTTAATTTTTGAGGTAACACCGATGAAAGCCTGGATTTGCATACCATTGATTGCTTTGGTTCTCGCAGGTTGTGCCGGTAATAAAACCGCGTATCGCGACAGCTGCGCGACCCAGATCGACGCCGCCTGGCACGAGCTGGACTTGGCCAAGGCTGAAGGCTTTGCCGGTACCGTCAGCTACTCCAAGGCGCTTTCGCTGTTGACCGGGGCTAAAACTCAGCAGCAATTTGAAGCGTTCGAAGGCTGTGCCACTAAGGCCGAGAAAGCCCGTTTCTACATTCGTGAGTCTCGCGCCGGTCGCTAAACGACCTGCTAACCTGTCTACCAAAGCCATCGAGCGCTATCCGCACTCGGTGGCTTTTGTGTTTAGGGTCTGGTTAAACAGGCTGGGCTGACCGTAAAGTGGCCACACATCTGGCATTGATTGCAGCGTTACCGCCACGACAGTCGTCTGGAGAAGCTTTTCGATGGTCAGAAAACTCGATGCGTGCCTCAACGCCGTGAATGAAGTGGTGTTGGGCAAGGAAGCTCAGGTGCGTTTGGCCCTGACCTGTCTGTTGGGCGGTGGGCATTTGCTCATTGAGGATTTGCCGGGCATGGGCAAGACCACCCTTAGCCAAACCCTGGCCAAGGTTCTGGGGCTGAGCTTCCAGCGGATTCAGTTCACGTCCGACCTGTTGCCCGGTGACATCCTTGGAACGTCGGTCTTTGATCGGGAAACAGGGCAGTTTACCTTCCATCCAGGGCCGATTTTCGCCGAACTGGTGTTGGCAGATGAAATCAATCGGGCCACGCCCAAAAGCCAGAGTGCATTGCTCGAAGCCATGGAGGAGGGGCAGGTGACTATCGAGGGTGCGACGCGGCCGCTGCCCGACCCGTTTATCGTCATTGCCACCCAAAATCCTTTCAGCCAAGGGGGCACTTTCGCCTTGCCTGAGTCGCAACTGGATCGTTTTCTCATGCGTCTGTCTTTGGGGTATCCGGCCAAGGCCGCGGAGAAAGCCTTGTTGCAGGGCGAGCCCCGGCGTGATCTGTTGCCGCGCCTGCAAGCAATTCTCAACCATACTGAGTTGGCGGCCTTGCAAGCCGAAGCCCGGCAAGTGCGCGCCAGTGACGCGCTGGTCGACTATGTGCTGCGTCTGGTAGACGCCACCCGCAGCCAGCCACAGTTCGCTTGGGGCCTGTCGCCCCGGGCGAGTCTGGCGATTCTGGCGGCTGCGCGGGCCTGGGCCTTGTTGACAGGTCGTGACTATGTGATCCCTGAAGATGTTCAGGCGGTGCTGTCTTCAGTGATCAGTCACCGTTTACGCGAACGTTCCGACCCCACCGGGCATGGCGGCGGGGCGTTGGTTCAATGGTTATTGCGCGAGGTGCCGGTGCTTTGATCGAACAGCTCAAACCGTTTTGGCAGCGCTGGCTGGTGCGGCGGATTCCCCCAGCCTCGCGTATTGAACTGAACCACCGCCGAATCTTCATCATGCCCACCCGCGCCGGAGCGATTTTTGCGCTGGTGCTGATCCTGATGCTGTTGGTCGCGATCAACTACCAAAACAGCCTGGCCTACGGTTTGACCTTCCTCCTGCTGTCGGTGGCGGTGCTGGCCATTCTGCACACGTATCGTAACCTCAGCGGCCTGGTCCTCAGTTCAGGTGCCGCCCGCTCAGTGTTTGTTGGCGAGCCTCTCCTGCTGCGACTGCGCCTGGAAAGTGTCGGCCCCCCGCATCAGTCGATTGCCGTGGGTTGGGATGTCAGTCAGTTGCAGGCATTCGATGTACCTGGCGCCGGGCGGGTCGATGTTGAGGTCGGCCTGCCTGCCGTCGCGCGCGGTTGGCTGCGCGCGCCCCGGCTGCGGGTGGAAAGCGGCTTCCCGTTGGGCATTTTTTGCGCCTGGAGCTGGCTGGATCTGCAACAGTCGGTATTGATCTATCCACGGCCCTTGCCCGGCGCCATGCCGTTGCTGGTAGGAGCGCAACCCCATGCCGACGATCTGGGCCAGATAACGCAAGGCCCCGGCGTCGATGATTATCAAGGCTTGAAAACGTATCAACCGGGCGATTCACGGCGGCGCCTGCACTGGAAAGCCTATTCCCGAGGACAAGGCCTGCTGATCAAGGATTTTACTGACGTCAGCGGTCATGACTTGTGTCTGGACTTCATGGCCTTGGGCGGCGATATCGAAGAGCGCTTGTCGCGCCTTTGCTATTGGGTGCTGGAGTTATCCCAGCGCCGTCAACCTTTTGCATTGCGCCTGCCCGGCTTCCTGCTTGCGCCAGGCAGTGGCGATGAGCACCGCGAGGCCTGTCTGCAAGCATTGGCTTTATTTGGTAGCCGTCCATGAGCCGGAACCTGCCGATTCCGCGCTCCAGCCTGATCTGGCTGTTGGTGGCGCAGGCATTGGTAATGGTTCCGTATTTTCCGCACCTGCCGATCTGGATGATTGGTTTGTGGGCTGGTTGCAGCCTTTGGCGGGTGCAGATCTTGCGCATGCGTGCCGAGTACCCAGGCACGCTGGTTAAATGCACGCTGTTGCTGGCGACCGCTGCCGGAGTGTTTTTCTCACGAGGCAGCCTGATCGGCCTGGATGCGGGTGCTGCGTTGCTGATGGCGGCCTTCATTCTAAAACTGCTCGAAATGCGCACTCGTCGCGATGCGCTGGTCCTGATTTTTCTTGGATTTTTTTGCGTGGTGGTGGGCTATCTGTTCGAGGACAGCCTGCTCTGGGCCGTCTTCACATTGCTCACGGTCAGCACGCTACTGGCGGCACTGATTGGTCTGCAACAGGCCGAGTTGGCGAGTAAACCGGTCCGCACCCTGAAACTGGCGCTTAAGCTGTTGCTACAGGCCGTGCCGTTGATGGTGTTGCTGTTCCTGTTCTTCCCCCGCCTGGAACCGCTGTGGTCACTGCCGCAGCCCAGCAACAAAGGCATCACAGGCCTGTCCGACAGCATGGCGCCGGGTGATATCGCACAGCTGAGCAGGTCGGCGGCGTTGGTGTTTCGTGCCAGCTTCGAGGGGCCGATACCGGCGCATAATCAGCTGTACTGGCGCGGCCTGAGTCTGGAGCAGTTCGATGGTCGACGCTGGTCGCAGTCAGGAAGGGCGATGGTCAGTCAGGCGCCAGATTGGCAAAAGCGGGGGGACGAGATCACTTACAGCATCGTCATGGAGCCCAGCGGGCGCCCCTGGTTACTGGCGTTGGACATTGGCGAAACCCGCCTGGCGGACGTACGCCAGATGAACGATTTTCGCTTGCAGCGCCGGCACCCCATTGAGCAGACCTTGCTGTATGGCGTCAGCTCCTGGCCTAACGCGGTTCGCGAAACACAGCTGAGCGAAGGCGCCCGACGCCAAAATCTGCAACTGCCGCCTCGCGGCAATCCGCAGGCCCGGCAATGGGCTGCAGATTTGAGCCGCCGTCATCCGCATGCCGACACGTTGGTCGACGCGATGATGGCGCATTTCAGCGATGAGCCCTATCACTACACCCTGAAGCCGCCGGTGCTGGGTGCCGACAGCATCGATGACTTTCTCTTCAGCAGCCGCAGTGGTTTCTGCGGCCATTACGCGGGTGCAATGACCTTTGTCCTGCGCGCGGCAGGGATTCCGGCACGGGTAGTGGCCGGTTATCAAGGCGGTGAACTTAATCCGGACGGCCAATACCTGAGCGTGCGCCAGTTCGATGCCCACGCCTGGGTTGAATACTGGCAACCGGGAATAGGTTGGCGTAGCGTGGACCCCACTGCCGCCGTCGCCCCGCAACGGATCGAGCAGGGGCTGGAGCAGGCCTTGGCAGCGGATGAGCCGTTTCTCGAAAATTCGCCTTTTTCAACCCTACGTTACCGAAACTTGCCATGGCTCAATTCGCTGCGATTAAGTTGGGATAGTCTCAACTATGGCTGGCAGCGTTGGGTCCTGGGTTATCAGGGTCAGCAGCAAGTACTGGTGCTCAGTCGCTGGTTTTCAGGCTTCGACGGTGCGGCGTTTTTCGGCGGTGTTGCAGCGATCATAGGGCTACTGGCCTTGTGGTTGTTCAAACCCTGGCAGCGCGAAAGCGACCCGCAACTCCGATTGTTCAAGGCATTTGAGCGATTATTGGCGCGACACGGTGTGCATCGTCGGCAAGCAGAGGGTGCACATGATTTTTCCCGGAGGGCGGCCCTGCAGCTTCCGGCGCAAGCTGCGGCTATCCTGGCCTTCGTCATCGAATTCGAAGCCCAGCGTTATGCTGGCAAGACGCCGTCGTTGACACCATTGCGGCGACAATTGAAGCAATTGCGGCGAAGTCTGCCGTGGCGATTTTCAACAATAAAAGTCGAAGAGGAGCAATAGCATGTCTGAACGGGTGGATCGTCTTGTCGCTCAGGTGTTGGCCCTTGAGGTAAAACTCATGGCCTGTCATGCGCGGTTGACCGCCGAGACGGACAGTGAGGCGCTGCATGACCTGCGTATCACCGTACGGCGCTTACGCAGTCTGCTGCGACCATTGCGTGACCTGCCCGGCGTCGAGCAGCTTGAAGCTGCGGCCAAAGAGGTGGGGCAGCTGACCACGCCGCTGCGTGACAAGGAGGTGCTGGCTGCCTGGCTGCATCAACAGGGCATGATTCAGGCGGCGAAACAGCGTAGCGATTCATTGAGCGAAGCCTATGCCGCCGTCGCAACCTCTCCGGCACTGGCTCGACTGTTTAGCGTGCTGGAAGCATTCCCGCGTTTTGTTCGCGCGTCACAGCATCAGAAGTTATTGCGTGGCTTGCACACGCTTATCGAAAAGCGACTGAACAAGCAATGGAAGACGCTCAAGGCTGCGATGAATGATCCTGAACATGATCGCCATCGTCTGCGCCTGCTGATCAAGCGCGTACGCTACGGCGCCGAGGCATACCCGGACTTCAGCCATTCCAGCAAAAAAATCCAGGCCAGCCTGAAGGCTGCGCAAGGTGAATTGGGCACTTGGCACGACCATCTGCAATGGCTGACACGGGCCGAGCAAGAACACGATCTGGCACCGTGTGTGGTGGGGTGGCATTTGGGGATCGTGCGCGCCGAACGCAAAGCCGATGCGGCGCTGGAGCGTTTGGGTAAGGTATGTTTTGGTCGTTAGGTCGAATTCAGGCCGCAGTTTGGCGTAAATGTACCCTGCGCATTGGCACCGCGCTGGTTAAGATCCATGCAGCGTTTTTCTTCCGTTTACAGGCATGAGGTCTGCATGAGTTTTTCTGGCTTGGTTGACGCCGTACGTGATAATCCCTTGTCCGTGGTCATTCCCTCTGAATGGTCGCAAGGTCGCGCCTGTTTTGGCGGGTTGATGGCCGCGTTGCAGTTTGAGGCAATGCGCGCAAAGGTCCCGGCGGATCGGCCGATTCGCTCGTTGGCGATTACATTTGTCGGTCCTGCCGAGCCGGGTGTGCCAATCAGCTTCGACGTGGAAGTGTTGCGTGAAGGCAAGGCGGTCAGCCAAGTGCTGGGGCGTGCCTCTCAAAATGGTCAGGTCATGACCCTGGTTCAAGGCAGCTTCGGCGCGCCCCGTGAATCGACGATTGCAGTCCAGTCTTTGCCCGCACCCACCCTGAAACCGATGGAAGACTGTCAGGAGTTGCCCTTTATTAAGGGGGTAACGCCTGAGTACCTGCGCTTCATGGTCATGCGCTGGGGCCTGGGTGGTTTGCCTTTCAGCAATACACCGTCGATGGAAATCGGCGGGTATGTGCGTATGCGCGGTGAGGTCAAAGAGGAGCGCCTGACTGAAGCGCATCTATTGGCGTTGGTCGACACATGGCCGCCTGCGTTACTGCCGCATTTAAGCAAGCCTGCGCCCGGAAGCTCACTGACCTGGACCATCGAGTTCGTCCAGCCGCTGCCAGTGGTTAGCACGCTGGAGTGGTGTGTGTACCGGGCAGTGATCGAGCATGCCCGCGATGGCTACGGGCATACCGCTTCTGCATTGTGGTCGCCTCAGGGTGAGTTGATCGCGATCAGCCGGCAGACGGTCACTGTGTTTGGCTAGGTTTGTTTTAACCGCTGACATCAATGACGGTGGCGATGACGTTCTTTCCAGGCTCGCCACCAGCCGCCGCTGAGTACGAAGCGTGGAAAAGTCACGAACTGCTCGACTAGCAAACGCTGGAGCGCATCGTTGCGATCAGTGAACGGCTCTGGCGATTGCGCTTCAAGTGAATGGCCGTGGCGCTGAAAACCCAGCGCCGCGATCAGACCGATCACTCCGATGGCAATCGATGAGAAGCTTAGGCCGAGCAGCCCGTCAACGATCAGTAGCGCCGCAACAATGAACAGCGGCACGGCGATCAAATGCAACGCCAGATTGGTCGGGTGCCGATGGTTATCGGCATAACCGCGCCATTGCCACGTGCGGAGATTGGGAAGTCGCTTGCCCATGCTGCAGTCCTCTTCGAAACACTGTTCAGATGGTCGAAGAATAGGCTGCGCCCCGGTTGTCAGCGAATCAAACCTGACTATGAGGCTCATAGCGTGGGCGTGGGCTCTAAAGCTTGAGCTGGCCGATGGCGCGGTTCAGCTCGCCTGCCAGGGTGGCCAACTCGCCGCTAGTTGTGGCTGAGTCGACGGTCTGTTGCACGGTTTGTTCGGTCACATCGCGAATGCTTACCACCGCCCGGTTCATTTCTTCTGCCACTTGGCTTTGCTGCTGGGCTGCCACGGCGATCTGGGTATTGCTTTCGCGCATTTGTGCAACCGCGCCGGTGATAGCTTCTAGCGCTTCCCCGGCTTCCTTCGCCTGTTGCACGCAGTCATCAGCCTTGAACGAGCTTTCTTGCATAAAGTCCACCGCGTCACGGGTGCCAGCCTGTAAGGCGGAGACCATGCTGGTGATTTCATCCGTCGAGGTCTGCACCCGTTTGGCGAGGTTACGGACTTCGTCGGCGACTACCGCAAATCCACGGCCCATCTCGCCGGCACGCGCGGCTTCGATGGCTGCGTTGAGGGCCAGCAGGTTGGTTTGTTCGGCGATGCTGTGGATGACGTTAACCACACCGTTGATTTTCTGACTGTCCTGAGCCAGTTGCTGGATCATCTCTGCGGTCTGCTGCACCCCGTTGGAGAGCCCGGCGATTGACAGCTGTACACGATTGACCACTTCTCTACCGCTGCCAGCCAGTGTATCGGCGGCCTGCGACTGGTCCCGGGTAGCATTGGCGTGTTGAGAGATATGAAACACTGTGGCGGTCATTTCGTTGATCGCTGTTGCAACCTGGTCAGTCTCGCTCTGCTGACCGAGCATGCCGTGGCGTACCTCGCTCATGCCTGCCGCCAGACGTCCCGCACCTATGTCAAGCCGTGCCGCAGTCTGGGCAACGGTATTGACCACGCGTTGGTAGCCGGCTTGCATGGCATTGAATGCCTTGGCCATCTGGCCCACTTCATCTTCGCCGATCAGGGGCACGCGAGCAGACAGATCGCCGCTTTTTTCTACGTGCAGCATCACGTCCTTGAGGGTGTTGAGGTGGCTGAGCAGAAAGCGGATCAGCAACTGCGAGGCACCCAGCATGGCCAGTGTCAGGATGAACACAGCGATGGCGTACTGGGCGAAGCGATCTGCCAGCACTTGCATCAGGCTCGGTGCGAAGGCCAGCACCGCGAGCTTCTGACCATCGGGTCGCGTGACCACCTGAGCACCGATCAGTGGATCGTCGCCTATCAGCGGCTGATGGCTTAACTCGACCCAGCCGTTGGCATTGCTCAACTCAGGCAATGGTTGTCCTTTCACGCTGGGGGCTTGACCCTGGGTATAGACCAGCAGATTGGCGCCGGTGGGCAGTGCTTGAGTGCCAGGCCAGGCACTGAGCAGGTGAGCCTGGGCCTGGGCTGAACCTTGCGCATCATCCACCCGGGCTTGTTGCTCAAGCTGCAAGGCGTACTGCACCAACATCAGCGTGGTGATAAAAGCGACCGCGTTCACGGCCCAGAACTTGTACTTCAAAGAAATGTTGCTAAGCCAGGCGCCCATGAGAGGTCTTCTTTTTGATTCGCGGAAATGAATGTAGGCAAGGTGCCAGCATTGTGCCGCCAATCTTTAGACGATCATTTGATATGGGTCAAGCAAATACTAGGGCTTAGTAGGCCCGGGGCTATCGGTCAGCTTCGACGCTGTCCGGTTCTATCCATGTAGGCAAGGCAAAAAAGGTGCGGGCGCACGCGGTGGTATGGGCGGAAAGGTCTTCCAGGCTTTCGCCCCGATGCAACGCAACTTCACGCAGTACTTCAGGCAAGTAGGCGGGTTCGTTGCGTCCACTTTTCGGTTTGGGTCGCAGGCTGCGCGGGAGCAGGTAAGGGGCATCGCTTTCCAGCATCAACCGGCCACGGGGGATTTCCCGGACCAATGGGTGCAGATGAGTGCCGCGTCGTTCATCGCAAATCCAGCCGGTGATGCCTATGTGCAGGTCCAGGTCCAAATAGCTGAACAGTGCACGTTGCTCACCCGTGAAGCAGTGCACCACGGCAGCAGGCAGGCGGTCGCGATAATCGCGGAGGATCTCCAGCAGGCGCTGGTTGGCATCGCGTTCATGCAGGAATACCGGCAATTGCAGTTCTACGGCCAGGGCCAGATGTTCTTCGAGGACTTTTTCCTGCTGTGGACGCGGCGAGAAATCGCGGTTGAAATCCAGCCCGCATTCGCCGACGGCCCGTACTCGATCTTCTTTGAGCAACTCACGCAACTGGCGCTCGGTATCGGAGGTCCAATCGCTGGCTGCATGGGGATGAATCCCCGCCGTGGAGAACAACCGTTGCGCCGTTTCGTCCAATTGTTGACAGAGCTCAAGGGCCTGTTCGCTGCTCTCGACACTGGTCCCGGTCAACACCAGTTGGCATACGCCGGATTGGTAGGCGCGATCGAGTACGGCCTGCTGTTTATTGGCAAAGCTTGAGTTAGTCAGATTGACGCCGATGTCGATGAGTTGCATGGTACTACCTCAGGCCTAAGGCTGATGAGAATATCAGAGCTTTGCCGATATAAAAAAATCCAGTTAATACAGCTGGTTATAAAAAAATATTGAAGTGTTTTCACCACTGCGGTTCGCCGTCACTCCGCAGATATCACAGGCTTTGGACTTTTTGCGGCTTCTTTTTTGGCACGCATTCCCCTGGAGAACGGATGACGCGACCCTCATTGTTGATCGTGCTTTGTTTGTTGGCGTTGCTGCCATTTCCTGCGGCTGCGCGACTTGCCGGGCCGCCTGTGGTGGTGCACAAAAGCCAGGTACGCGATCTGGCGGCTATTCGTAGCAGTAAAGTGCTGCGGGTGCTGGTCAATCAGAGTCGTAACAGCTCCGGTGAAGTCCAGGGCGAGGCGATTGGGGGCGAATATCACCGGTTGCACGCCTTCGAGCAATACCTCAATGGCCATTCGCGTGACGGGCAACAACTCACGCTGCAAATCATCCCCAAATCCAAGGATCAATTGCTCGCGGCATTGCAACGCGGTGAAGGCGATCTGGTCGCGCCGGGAGAGCTGCTCAATACCAGCGCTGCACGGAATATCGATGCCAGTGACCCGATTGTCAGTCATGTGCCGCTGATCGTGGTCGGTATCAAAGGTGAGCGCGGTTTCAAGCACGTCGAGCAGTTGTCCGGACACACGCTGACACTGCCCACCGGCAGCGCGGCCGACGAGGCGGTCCACCAGCTCAACCAGAAGTTGGCATTGCGCAAATTGCCGCCGGTCAAGATCGAATGGGTTGATCCCAGCCTCGCCGTTGAAGATGTCCTGGAAATGGTCCAGGCCGGAATCTTTCACCTGACGGTTGTCGAACAGCCGATTGCCGAGCGCTGGGCCAAGGTCCTGCCCAAGCTGCGAGTGGATCGGACGTTGGTCTTGAGCACCCGTGGTGACATGAACTGGTACGTGCGCCGCGACGCATCAATGTTGCGTGCAAGTATTGACCGCTTTCTCAAGACCTACCGTGTTCCGGCGGATCAGGATGCGGCGTTTAAGCGGGCCTACCAACGTCTGTATCAGGTGCACAATCCTTTGGCTCGCGACGACCGTCAGCGGTTGGAAAAACTGCGGCCGATCCTGCAGCGCACGGCAGATGAGCAGGGCATGGATTGGCTGAACCTGGCCGCCCTGGCCTTCAAGGAGTCAGCGCTGGACCCCGCAGTGAAAGGGGGTAGCGGCGCAACGGGGTTGCTGCAAATCACCCCGTCGGCCGCGCAGCGAGTGGGCGTCGACAATATTCAAAGCCTGGACAGTAATGTCCAGGCCGGTGCCAAGTACCTGACCATGATCCGGCGCAAATTTTTTTCCAGCTCCCGCGTCAACGAACGTGAGCGTATGGCGTTCGTCCTGGCGGCTTACAACCTAGGGCCGGAGAGAGTGCAGAGCATGCGTACCGAGGCGCGGCGACGTGGGCTGAATCCGAATCAGTGGTTTTTTCAGGTCGAGCGAGTCGCCCTGGAGCAGGCGGGAGTGGGCGTCGTCAGCTATGTTAACAGCGTCAACAAGTATTACCTGGCGTTCGATCGAGAGCGGGAGGCTTTGGAGGCGCAGCCGCAGAAGGGCGAGACGAGAACGTTTACGTCACATAAATGATCTATATTACCGATGTTTATGCCGCTATTTTTAGGGTTTTAACATTGACTGTTTTGATTATTATAGTGGCCAACACACTTCTCCTACAAAGGAATGAACGCGATGAGCACACTGATTAAAACCGTTTTCGCGACCCGTGCCGGTTACGGCTTGACTGTCCTGCGTATTTTTGTGGGCATCATTTTCATCGGCCACGGTGGACAAAAACTCTTCGGTCTGTTTGGCGGTTATGGCTTGGCGGGTACCGCGCAATACATGGAAAGCATTGGTCTGGCGCCAGGTTATCTGATGGCGATGCTGTCCGGCGGTTCCGAATTTTTCGGTGGTCTGGCGCTGGTCATTGGCCTGCTGGCGCGACCCGCTGCGGCTTTGTTGACGGTGCTGCTCGTGGTCGCGATTTTCTCGGTGCACATCGGTAATGGTTTGTTTATGGCCAACAATGGTTATGAGTTCGCTCTGGCACTGCTAGGAGGGGCGGTCGCCGTGTTGATCGAAGGTGCTGGCAAGTTGTCGGTGGACAAGGCCATCGCTGATTGAGCGATCACCGTGACGAACAAGGCTCGCAATGTGCGAGCCTTGTTTTTTTTGCGACCTATGCCGTCTTGACAGTTCACAGGCAGCTTCTCTAGGATGCTGCTCATGCGCCGATTTAAACAGCTACTTGCGGGGCGCCAGGTGAGGTTGAACCCTTACCGACTGAAGTCTTCACAGGCTTCGAAATACCGCTAAAGCGCTGGTTCGGTGTTGCCTCTCACCGCTGCCCAGCGGGATTTTTGAGGCTGAGATAAAACACGATGAGCTGTCCGCGTCCCCTGATACGACTGTCCCCCTTTACGTCCCCCCTGACTCGCCGCAATCCAAGGATTCTGCTGGGAGGTTCGCATCAGCCGACGCTGCTGCGTTATCTCGAAGGCTGGCCAAAACGCAACGGTAAGCCAGCGGCCTTTCTCATCGAGTTCATCGACCATTGTGAATCCCTGTCGCGCTTTGCCAACGACCGGTTTGACCTTGCGGTGGTCCAGTCGCCGAGTGCCGACGAGGCTGAAGACTTCATTAAACATCTGATCCGTGTTGCCCGGCAGGGGCTGATTACTCGCGGTTGAATGTTAGACGCTGCTGTTTGTCTTTTGACTTGAGGCATTCAAGTGATCAGAAGTATTCGATAGCAACAATGTAACTGATCTGCTCACCGACGGGCGTTTGAACTCGAACTTCTGTATCCAGCGCTTTACCAATCAGGGCGCGAGCCAGCGGTGAGTCGATACTGATCAGGTTTTGCTTCAGGTCCAATTCGTCGGGCCCCACAATTCGGTAACGGGCTTCTATGCCCTCTTCGTCTTCGACAGTGACCCATGCGCCAAAATAGACTTTGTTCTGATCGCTGGGGTGTTCGCTGACCACCTTCAAGCTTTCGAGACGCTTGGTCAAAAAACGTACCCGGCTATCGATCTCGCGCAGCATCTTTTTGCCGTAGGTGTATTCGGCATTTTCTGAACGATCACCTTGAGCCGCTGCTTCACTCACGGACTGCGTGACCTGAGGGCGGCGTACGTGCCAGAGTTCGTGCAGTTCGGCGCGCATCCGCGCTTCACCTTCGGGGGTGATCAGCGCGGTGCCAGCGGAGCGAGGAGGGCGGTAACGGCTCATGGTCTGTCGCCTGGCGATTAGGATGCGCCAAGTTTATCAGCCATCACGCAGCACCGTCAGTGGGCTGACATTCAAGGCTCTGCGGGTGCCGAACACTCCGGCGCCGCCGACCAGTAGGGCGCCGATGATGGGTAATAACAGCAGCCAGACGTGGGGGTGCCATTGAAGGTCGAAAGCATAGCGGTACAGCGCAAAGCTCACCAGTTCGCAACCCAATGCAGCCAGCCCACCGCTGGCTGCGCCTAACAGGCCAAACTCGATGCGTCGCGCCTTGACCAGCAGTGCGCGCTCGGCACCGAGTGCGCGCAGCAGGGCGCCTTGGCGGATGCGTTCGTCGAGGGTTGCTTGCAGGCCGGAGAACAAAACCGCAAGCCCCGCCGCCAGCACGAACAGCAGCACGTACTCCACTGCGATCGTCACCTGAGCGAGAATGCTCCGAAGTTGCTCCAGCAGCGCTTCGACTTGAAGGATGGTCACCGCCGGGAAGGCGCGAGACAGCTCGACGATCTGTTGATCGTTCCCGGGTGCCAGGTAGAAGCTGGTCAGGTACGTGGTCGGCAAATCCTTGAGCGTACCGGGTTGGAAGATCATGAAGAAGTTGGGCTGGAAGTTGTCCCAATTCACTTCGCGCAGACTGGTGACCTCAGCTTCTCGGGTAGCCCCGCCGATGATGAAACTCATGCGGTCACCGAGTTTGAGCTTCAGGCTTGCTGCCAGTTTCGACTCTACAGACACCCCGGGAACTTGCTCGGCGGTGGTCGTTGCGCTGCTGTTCGTATTCGGCCACCAGTTTCCTGCGCTCAGGCGATTGCCCTGCGGCAGTTCGGCGGCCCACGTCAGACTGAGGTCTCGTTCAGTCGCGTTTTCGCCACGCGAGTCCTTGCTCACGATGTTGCGGACGGGCTCGCCATTAATGCTGATCAAACGTCCAGGCACGACGGGATAAAGCGGCGCAGCATGGGTGGAGAGGCTAGCCATCCGTTCGGTGAAGGTGTCTTTGTCAGCCGGGAGGATATTGAGCGCAAAATAATTCGGTGCATCTTTGGGTAGCTGATTCTGCCAGGTGTCGAGCAGTTCTCCGCGCAGCAGGGCGATCAGTCCCATGGACAACAGAATCAGTCCGAATGCCAGCGATTGCCCGGCGGCGGCCAAAGGATGGCGCAGCAGTTGGCCCAGACCCAGTCGCCACGGTAGCGACGCACCTGCCAGCAGACGGCGCAGGCTTTGCAGCGCGAGCAGCAGCAAGCCACCCAAAACGACAGCGGCAATGATCCCTCCGCCAAGCAGGGCAAAGGTCAACACCAGGTCGAGACTCAAGCGCCACATGATCAGGCCGAGCGCTAGCAGCGCGGTACCGTAGACCAGCCACGAACTGGGAGGAATGGGTAGCATGTCGCGGCGCAGTACACGCAGGGGTGGCACGCGACCCAGCGCGGCCAGGGGTGGCAACGCAAAGCCGGCGAGGGCGACGAGGCCGGTACCGATGCCCGCGATGGCCGGTAGCAGGCCTCCGGGCGGGACGGCGGCAGGCAGCAAATCGTGCAGCAGGGCGAACAGACCCAATTGTGCGAGCCAGCCCAGCAGCGCGCCGGTGACGCTGGCCAGCAGCCCAAGCATTGCGAGTTGCAGGCTGAATAAAATCAGTGCTTCTCTGCGTGACAGACCCAGGCAGCGCAGCAAGGCGCTGGCATCGAAGCGTCGTGTTGCAAAACGGGCGGCCGACAGGGCCACAGCCACACCGGACAGCAAGACTGCTACCAGGCTGGCCATGTTCAGGTAACGCTCGGCCTTGCCCAGCGCACCACCAATCTGCCGATTGCCGTCGCGAGCGTCCTGTATGCGTTGATTAGCGGCCAATCCCGGGGTGATTGCCTGACGGTAGGTTTCCAGAGACTCATGGTTGCCGCGCCAGAGCTCACGATAGCTGACCCGGCTGCCGGGCTGGACGACGCCTGTCGCGGCAAGGTCCGTCAGATTGATCATCACTCTGGGCGTCAGGCTGTAGAAGTTGCCGGCGCGGTCGGGTTCGTAGGTCAGTACCCGACTCAGTCGAAGGGTTTTCGAGCCGACGTCGATACTGTCGCCAACCTTTAGATTCAGTGCCGCAAACAATCGTGATTCGGCCCAGGCTTCACCCGGATTCGGTCGGCCACCGGATGCCTCTGCTTGATAGGGCGCCTCGGCGCTCTTTAGCTCGCCGCGCAAGGGGTAAGCAGTGTCCACCGCTTTGACGCTCGCGAGTTGAATGCCGCTGTCAGTAGCAATCACGCTGGAGAATTCGACCACCTGTGCGTGGTCCAGCTTTAACTGCTTGCCTGCTTCGATCTGCGTTGGTTGGGCGGGGCTGGTGCCTTCGAGAATCAGGTCCGCGCCGAGAAACTCGGTGGCGCGCAGCAGCATCGCCCCATTGAGGCGAGCGCCGAAGTAGCCGATGGCGGTGCTTGCTGCCACGGCAACCAGCAAGGCAAAAAACAACACCCGCAACTCTCCGGCGCGTGCGTCGCGCAGGAGTTGGCGAGTCGCAAGGCTCAGCAGACGAAGAAGCGGCAAGCGTGCCATCAAGGCTCCAGAGGGGTGACCAATCGGCCACCTTCAAGACGGATCATGCGCTGGCAGCGATGCGCCAGACGTTCGTCATGGGTGACTAGCACGAGTGTCGTGTGACGTTCTCTGTTCAGCTCGAACAGCAAATCGCTGATCCGTTCACCGGTGTTGCTGTCGAGGTTACCTGTTGGTTCATCGGCAAACAGCACGTCGGGATTGGCGGCAAAGGCCCGGGCAATGGCCACCCGTTGTTGCTCGCCACCGGAAAGCTGGCGTGGCGAATGCGTCAGGCGTTGGCCCAGCCCCACGCGTTCGAGCAAAATCCGGGCGCGCTCGCGGGCGTCCTTGCGGCCTTCGAGCTCCATGGGCAGCATGACGTTTTCCAGTGCATTGAGACTGTCGAGCAGTTGAAATGACTGGAAGACGAATCCGACATGCTCCGCACGGATACGCGCACGCTGATCTTCATCGAGATCGCTGAGGTTGCGTCCGGCCAGTGTGACTGCTCCGGCGCTGGGTAAGTCGAGTCCCGCCAGCAGGCCGAGGAGGGTGGATTTGCCCGATCCAGAGGCGCCGACGATGGCCAGACTGTCTCCTTTGTTCAGTTCCAGGGAGAGTTCGTGCAGGATAGTCAGGTCACCTTCGGTGCTGGGGACCACTTTGCTAAGGTTCCGAGCACTGAGAATACTTTCGCTCATGGAGAATCCGATGCGTGCGTGGTTTTTAAGTGCTGGCCTGGTTTTGCTGTTGCTGTCTCAAGGAGCTGCGGCGGGCACAGTGCTGATCGTTGGCGATAGTATCAGCGCTGCTTTCGGCCTGGATACCCGGCTGGGCTGGGTATCATTGCTGGAGCAGCGCCTGCAGAAGGAGGGTTTCACCGATAAGGTGGTCAATGCCTCGGTCAGTGGCGACACCAGTGCTGGAGGCCAGGCGCGGCTGCCAGCGCTGCTTGCAGAGCATAGACCGCAGTTGGTAATCCTGGAGTTGGGCGGTAATGACGGGCTGCGCGGACAGCAACCTGCGCAATTGCAACAAAATCTTGCGTCGATGATTCAGCAGTCGCAGAAGGCAGGGGCCAAGGTGCTGCTTTTGGGGATGCGTATTCCGCCCAATTATGGCGCCCGCTATACCCAGGCTTTCGAGGCGGTTTACAGCAATCTGGCAGAGCAGGAAAAAGTCCCGTTGGTGCCGTTTTTCCTTGAGGGTGTGGGCGGTATTCCCGAGTTGATGCAGGCCGATGGTCTACACCCGGCCGCCGCGGCACAGGGCAAGTTGCTGGAAAACGTCTGGCCGACGCTAAAACCGCTGCTTTGACGCTTTTCTAGCGGCGAACTTTGGGCTAAGGTGGCGCCCCGATTTGGAGCCCCCGATGCCGCGTCCCGCCTGGTCTTTATTTGCCTATCAATTGATCGAGCCTGATGAGCAACTCGACTTGTTCGCGTGCCAGGAAGTGCGGGTGCATCTGGTCGCGCGCCAGCTTGAGTTGGGTGGCTCGATCGACCGCACATTGTGTGGCACGTTGTTGCCAGCACAGCCTCGCTGGTCGGGTGTCAATTCGGCGAAGCTTCGTGATGAGCGTCTGTGTTCGCTGTGTCGGGCGATTCTCGAGGCGCAAAAGCGGGGTACGCGCCCTATTTGGCCAGAGCTTCGATTCAGTCAGTAAATCGTTAGCTGCCTCCCGATTTTATGGTCGGCGGTGTACAATTCCTTCACTTTACTTCCCGTCGCTTATCCCAAGGATTTTCCGGATGTTGTCGCGCATTCCTGCCGTCGCTCGCTGTCTGTCACTTGCTGCGCTCTGTGCGGCGGGCCCCGTCACTGCATTAGAGTTCCCTCTGCCCCCTCCGGGCGAAGATATTGTCGGTCAGGTTCAGACCGTAACCGCAAAATATGAAGATACCTTCGCCGACTTGGGGACCCGCTACGATTTGGGTTATCTGGAGATGATCGCAGCTAACCCTGGTGTCGATCCGTGGTTGCCGGGGGCGGGTACCCAAGTGGTATTACCAACGCGTTTCGTATTGCCGCCTGGTCCGCGTGAAGGCATCGTGATCAATCTGGCTGAGTACCGTCTTTACTATTACCCCAAAGGCTTGAACGTGGTTCACACCTATCCGTTGGGGATTGGTCGTGAAGGGTGGGGTTCACCTCTCGCGTTGACCAAAGTGACAGCAAAGACACCGAATCCGACCTGGACGCCGCCTGCTTCGATCAAGGCCGAGCATGCGGCTGACAATGATCCGCTGCCTAGCGTCGTACCGGCCGGTCCCGACAATCCGTTGGGGCCGTTCAAATTCAGTCTCGGTTTGCCGGGTTACCTGATCCACGGTTCGAACAAGAAATTCGGCATTGGCATGCGTACCAGTCACGGCTGCTTCCGCATGTACAACAACAACGTGCTGGAGATGGCAGGTATGGTGCCGGTCGGTACGCCAGTGCGGATATTGAACGAACCCTACAAATTCGGCATCAGTGGCGGCAAGGTCTATCTGGAAGCGCATACGCCGTTGGACGACAAGGGCAATCCATCGGTCGTCGACAAGCACACTGCAGTGATCAATGCCTTGCTAAAGCGTGAGGATCTGGCCAACAACCTGCGCATGAACTGGGACGTGGTGCGGGATGTGGTGGCTGCAGAGGATGGCATGCCGGTTGAGATCGCAGTGCCGAGCGGGTCGGTGGTGTCGAGCGAGCCGCTCAATATTCAGTAATCGCCTGCAAGCGAACCCGTCTGCCTTGCCTTGAATTCCAAGGCTGGGTAGGCGGGTTTTTTATTGTCTGGGGTAAAACGAAGGCAATAAAAAAGCCGATCCAGAACTGGATCGGCTTCTCAATAATCCCGAAAGATTATTACTTACGGCTTGCTTTATCCAACATACGCAGAGCGCGTTCGTTGGCTTCGTCAGCAGTTTGCTGAGCTTTTTGAGCAGCAGCCAGAGCTTCATCAGCCTTGCGATAGGCTTCATCAGCGCGTGCTTGGGAGCGAGCAGCTGCGTCTTCGGTAGCAGTCAGACGAGCTTCGGTTTCTTTGGAGACGCTGCTGCAACCAGTAGCCAGAATTGCGGCCAGAGCCAAAGCAGAGAATTTCAGAGCGTTGTTCATCGTGTTCACCTTCCAGGACTTTCTAATGAATAGTCATCTCTCGAAAGTGAGAAAATGACCGCGATACATACTACCCATTGTTTGTAGTAAGTAAACTGAGGAAGCGCAAGAAGCGGGCAAATTTCTTGTGTTTTAAACTGTTCCGAACAACTTCTCGGGGGTTTTGTATAAAAAATATCCAATCGCCGGCATCAACTTGGCGGCGCTCGCACTAAATCGGGCAGGGCTCAAGGACGCCCTTGACCGGGTAACGAAGAGAATAGACGATTCGCGGGCTAGTATATGGCACCTCCCCATCGGGCACATGTTCCGTGTTTGTCGTGAGTTTGCTTTTTTGCGCGGGTACAGGGGGGACTTTCTCATCGGAGATTCGTCTCAGTCGGCAGCCCACGGCAATGTTCACGTCAACGGTCAGAGCGACCGTCGGATTTTTCAGCGCCTCCTGTGCAACAGCTTGAGCAAATACCGAAATGACGCCTACTATTTGCAGGTGCTCGTGTGTAGGAGAATGGCAAAGCTGTTCTCGATGTCCAAAACAGGCACAGGGGTGGCGTAGAGGTTCCTTCGCCGGAAAAACATCGGTAAGGTAGGGGTCTAATTTCAAGACCCGCGAGGAGCAGTGATGAGCGAGGCGTTGTCCATCCACCATGACCATGTTGGCCATCAGTTCGAGACCAATGTGGACGGCCATCGTGCCTATCTGACTTATATGGACCTAGGCAAGCAGACCCTGGATATCTATCGGACGTTTGTGCCCAATGCCCTGCGAGGCAGAGGTATCGCTGCTGCATTGACCGAACAGGCGCTCGCGTACGCCGATAGCATGGGCTACACGGTGATTCCGTCTTGCTCTTATGTTGAGCGGTACATGGAGCGTCACCAGCGACATGCGGTAAAAATCTGATCAGGATGCCGCCACGATAATGAAAAACGCCGAGCATTTGCTCGGCGTTTTTGTCTCTGCAGTAATCAGTTGCGTTGGCGCTTGGGCAGCACATTCTTGAGTTTTGCGTGCATGCTGCGCAGGGTTTTCTCAGTGTTTTCCCAGTCGATGCAGGCATCGGTAACGGACACGCCGTATTGCAGCTCTTCAAGGTTTTTAGGGATCGACTGGCTGCCCCAGTTCAAGTTACTTTCAACCATCAGGCCAATGATTGACTGGTTGCCTTCGAGGATTTGGTTAGCAACGTTTTCCATCACCAGCGGTTGCAGGGCCGGGTCCTTGTTGGAGTTGGCGTGGCTGCAGTCGACCATGATGTTAGGGCGAATACCGGCCTTTTTCAGCGCCTGCTCGCATACGGCGACACTGACCGAATCGTAGTTAGGCTTGCCATTGCCGCCGCGCAATACCACATGACCGTAGGCGTTGCCTTTGGTGGTGACAATAGATACCCCGCCTTCCTGGTTGATGCCCAGGAAACGATGGGGGCTGGAGACCGACTGCAAGGCGTTGATGGCAACGGTCAGACCGCCGTCAGTGCCATTCTTGAAGCCAACGGCTGAAGACAGGCCAGAAGCCATCTCGCGGTGTGTTTGTGATTCAGTGGTGCGCGCGCCGATGGCCGACCAACTGATCAAGTCCTGCAAGTACTGTGGTGAGATCGGGTCAAGAGCTTCAGTGGCTGCTGGCAGGCCCATTTCAGCCAGATCAAGCAGCAGCTTGCGGCCAATGTGCAGGCCGTCCTGAATCTTGAACGAGTCATCCATATACGGGTCATTGATCAGGCCTTTCCAGCCCACGGTTGTGCGCGGTTTCTCGAAGTACACGCGCATCACCAGGTACATGCTGTCCGACACTTCAGCGGCAAGGGCCTTGAGGCGATTGGCGTATTCGTGAGCAGCTTTGATGTCATGGATCGAGCACGGCCCGATCACTATGAACAGGCGGTGATCCTTGCCATCGAGGATATTGCGTATCACTTCGCGGCCCTTGGTCACCGTGCGCAGAGCAGCTTCTGTGAGCGGGAGCTCGCGCTTGAGCTGATCCGGCGTGATCAGGGTTTCATTGGAAGCAACGTTGAGGTCGTCAATCGGTAAATCAGCCATCGTGTTACTCGTCAGGTCACGGGTGCTGGCCGCCAACGATCCCCGTGCGGCGGAGCCCAGCACGATTGAGCACAGCGGGGACCGGAACCTTAGCGCGTTATCCGGCTGTTCGACAATGGGCAAACGCGGCTTTAATCCCGGCGGCATGGCCTGATCGCTATCTTTGACGGACAGATGGGGTGTCTATAAAGGCCAGGCCGTACACGATTTAAAGAGGAATTTACAAGCAGGCCCGTCGAGACGGATAGTGTACGGCCATCTTCAGGAAGTCTTTTGTGAATGAATTGGAACTGACCGACTTCGATGTGGATCAGCGTTTGCTGACGTTGCCGGGCACCTCGCTGGTCATTTTTACCAGCATCGGATGTGCCAGCTGTCGTTGGGCCAGGCAAGTGTTGCCTAGCCTCGATCTGCCTGTCGAGCGTGTGTGCTGGATTGACGCTGCTGAAAATGGGGGCGTGGTTCAGCGTTATCAGGTGTTCCATCTGCCAGCGTTGTTTGTGGTGCGTGACGGTGAATTCTATGGGGCCTTGCATGCTCGGCTGACGTTGTCCGAGCTCAGCGCTGGCTTGAATCGGGTGTTGAGTGTTGATGCTGAAGAGTTGCCATGACGGGGAGTTGCGAGGGTGAGTAAAGCAAAACGGGTACGGATCGGAATTATAGGCACCGGTGCAATTGGCGGTTTTTACGGTTTGATGCTGGCACGTGCCGGCTTTGATGTGCATTTTCTGTTGCGCAGCGAGTTTGCCTCAGTTGCACACAATGGCCTGCATCTGGACAGTGCCGTTCATGGCGCTCTGACCTTGAATCCGGTGCAGGCTTATTCCTCGGCTGCGGATATGCCGCCTTGCGATTGGTTGCTGGTCGGTACTAAAACCACCAGTAATGCGGACCTTGCACCGATCATCACCCAGGCTGCAGCGCCTGGCGCTAAAGTGCTGTTGCTGCAAAATGGTCTGGGCGTCGAGGACGATCTGCAGCCATTGTTGCCAGCGTCGCTGCACCTGTTGGGTGGTTTGTGCTTTGTCTGTGTCCACCGAACTGCGCCGGGGGTTATCACGCATCAGGCGTTGGGTGCGGTAAATCTCGGGTACCACAGCGGTCCGGCAACTGACGCGGTGTCTCGGTTGAGCATCACCGAGGAGGGGGCTGAGCTGTTTCGCAAGGCCGGGCTGGAATCCCAGGCGACGCCCAGCTTGTCTCAGGCGCGCTGGCAGAAATTGGTGTGGAATGTTCCGTATAACGGTCTGTCCGTGCTGCTGAGGGCGAGCACCACACCATTAATGGGCGACGCGAATAGCCGCGAGTTGATTCAGGCAGTCATGAGCGAAGTGGTGCAGGGGGCTCGGGCATGTGGGCACGCCTTGCCCGAGGGGTACGCTGAACATCTGTTTGCCGTGACAGAAAAAATGCCGGATTACAGGCCGAGCATGTACCTTGATTTTCTGGAAAAACGACCCTTGGAGTTGGATGCTATCTATGCCAAGCCATTGGCGGCAGCGCTGAAATCCGGGCATGACATGCCGAAAATTCGCGCGTTGTACCAAGCATTGGCCTTCATCGATACGCGTAACGGCTGATACAGCCAGGCAGGGTGATATATGGCTACGGGTCTAGGTAAAAAATTGGTCCTGGCGATTTCTTCGCGAGCTTTGTTCGATCTGCGCGAAAGCCATGCGGTGTACGAGGCTGATGGCGTGGCGGCGTATCGCCAATACCAGATCGAGCATGAGGAAGAGATCCTTGAGCAGGGCGATGCGTACCTGTTGGTGGAGAAACTCCTTAGCCTCAATGCCAGGCTTGAGGCGTCGCGGGTCGAAGTCATCCTGGTTTCGCGCAACAGCGCCGACACGGGGCTGCGGGTATTCAATTCGATTCAGCATTATGGCCTGGACATCACGCGTGCTGCCTTCGTCGGCGGACGCAGCCCTTATCCGTATCTGGCGGCGTTTGGCTGTCATTTGTTTCTCTCGACCCACGCCGAGGATGTACGCAGCGCGCTGGATGCCGGCTTTGCCGCGGCGACGATTCTGTCGGGCGGTGCACGCCGTGCAGCCAGCGCCGAATTGCGTATCGCGTTTGATGGCGACGCGGTGCTGTTTTCCGATGAGTCCGAGCGGGTCTATCAATCCGACGGGCTGGAGGCGTTTCAGGCCAGTGAGCGTGAGTCAGCGCGCGAGCCGTTACGTGGGGGGCCGTTCAAGCCCTTTCTTGCCGCGCTGAACCTGTTGCAGCGCGAGTTTCCCGAGGACGCTTGCCCAATCCGTACCGCACTGGTTACCGCGCGCTCTGCGCCCGCGCATGAGCGGGTGATTCGCACATTGCGAGAATGGAATATTCGTCTGGACGAGTCATTGTTTCTGGGTGGTCTGGAGAAATCGGCGTTTCTTGAAGCCTTCGCCGCCGATGTGTTTTTTGACGATCAGCCTGGGCATTGTGAAAAGGCGCGTGATGTCGTCGCAACGGGGCATGTGCCGCATGGCATCAGCAATGAAGTAAAGCCTTGAGCCTTTGTTTTCTCGTGAGATAGCGGCCGCCGCAGTCGTCAAGGCGCTGCTAAGCTGAGTCAATCTCCGCCACTATTGGCAATCGAGGAGGTCGTATGATTCGTTCAATGCTGTATGCCACTGACCTCGGTCTTTATGCGCCTTATGTCCTGCAACATGCCTTGGCGCTGGCGCGAACCTTCAATGCCGAGCTGAATGTGATTCATGCGGTTGAGCCGATAGGGTTGTTCGCCGAGTCTGTTTTGCAGAGCTATCTTGATGAGGATACGTTGAAAGAGTTGCACAACCAGGGCTTGAACACCGTCATGGAAACGATTGAACAGCGCGTTCTGAATGGCTTTCGAGATGAGTTAGGCGAAAGTCATCAGGATCTCGCGTTGATTCGCACGGTGCGGGTGATGCAGGGGGATCCTTCCAGTGTGATCCTCGAGCAAGCGCAAAAGCTGGCCGTCGATTTGTTGATCGTCGGCAGTCACAGCCATGGCACAGAAGGCGATACGCCGCTGGGCCGTACCGTCGCCAGGGTTCTGCAATTGTCGGAGGTTCCGGTCTACATGGTACCCATGCATCGAGGGCGCGAATAAGTCTATGTGTCGCTGAAATTGAGCGTGCCATTGCTCTGTAAAAGTGATAAAAAGTTCTAGATTTATCAGTCTAACCATTAATATAGTTATATACCGTCGCTGATGACCGTGGCGTCTACTGCTTTGAGGGATACATATGAAGCTTCAACAATTGCGCTACATCTGGGAAGTGGCGCACCACGACCTCAACGTTTCCGCTACGGCTCAGAGCCTGTATACCTCGCAGCCAGGGATCAGCAAGCAGATCCGCTTGCTTGAAGACGAGCTGGGCGTCGAAGTGTTTGCCCGTAGCGGCAAACACCTGACCCGGGTCACGCCGGCCGGTGAAAGAATCATTACTACCGCTGGCGAGATCCTGCGCAAAGTCGAGAGCATCAAGCAGATCGCCCAGGAGTTTTCCAACGAGAAGAAAGGCACGTTGTCGATTGCTACCACCCACACCCAGGCGCGTTATGCTCTGCCGCCAGTGATCAGCAGCTTCATCAAACAATACCCGGACGTCGCGCTGCACATGCATCAGGGCTCGCCGATGCAGATCGCCGAAATGGCGGCGGATGGTACTGTGGACTTCGCTATCGCGACTGAAGCGCTGGAGTTGTTCGGTGATCTGGTGATGATGCCGTGCTACCGCTGGAACCGTTGCGTCGTTGTGCCGCAAGGTCATCCGCTGACCAAGGTGCCAAAACTGACGTTGGAAGTACTGGCCGAATACCCCATCGTGACCTATGTCTTTGGTTTTACTGGCCGGTCAAAGCTGGACGAAGCGTTCAGCCACCGTGGCCTGACCCCGAAAGTGGTGTTTACTGCCGCCGATGCGGACGTGATAAAAACCTACGTCCGTCTGGGCCTGGGTGTCGGTATCGTGGCAAAAATGGCAGTAGACGCCAAGCTCGACAGCGATCTGGTGGTGCTTGATGCCAGCGAGCTGTTCGAAGCGAGCATCACCAAGATCGGTTTCCGTCGCGGTACCTTCCTGCGCGGTTTCATGTGCGACTTCATCGAGAAGTTCGCACCGCATCTGACCCGCGAAGTGATGGCCAAAGCCATCCAGTGTCACAACAAGCAAGAGCTCGAAGAATTGTTCGAGGGTGTCGAGTTGCCAGTTCACTGATTGCGATCAAGACGGTGTGCCTGGCACACCGCATCAAACCCTTCGCGAATAAATTGGCGAAGGCGGCGCAAGTCTTACACCTTGGCGATCAGATTTCCTGAGTGCAGTCCGCACTCTTTCTGCGTAGATTCTTCCCACCACCAACGGCCTTCGCGTTCGTGCTGGTTCGGCAGCACAGGACGCGTGCAAGGCTCGCAGCCGATGCTGATGAAGCCACGCTCATGCAAGGTGTTGTAAGGCAACTCCAGCATGCGGATATAACCCCAGATCTCTTCGCTGGTCATCTGCGCCAACGGGTTGAATTTGTACAGCGTGCGCTCAGGGGTGGAAAAGGCGTTGTCTATTTCCAGGGCGGCAACTTCGCTGCGGGTGCTAGGGCTCTGATCCCTGCGTTGACCGGTAGCCCAGGCTTTGACCTCTGCCAGTTTACGGCGCAACGGCTGGATTTTGCGGATACCGCAGCATTCGCCATGGCCATCCTTGTAGAAACTGAACAGTCCCTTTTCTTTGACGAAAGGTTCGAGCACGCGCTGATCCGGCGAAATCAGCTCGATATCAATTTTGTAATGCTCACGCGTCTGTTCGATGAACCGATAGGTTTCCGGGTGCAGACGACCGGTGTCGAGGCTGAACACTTTAACGTTTTTGTTCAGCTTCCAGGCCATGTCTACCAGCACTACATCTTCGGCACCGCTGAATGAGATCCATAACTCATCGCCGAAATGCTCGAAGGCCAGCTTCAGAATGTCCTGTGCAGATTTGTTTGCGTAAGTCGCTGCAAGTTCGGCGACGTTGAAGGGTTGGCTCATCAGGCGGCTTCCTAACAGGTATGGCGCTTCGCGCTCGTAATAGGTGTGATAGTAACAAAATCTTTTGGGTAATTGCCGGTTGGCGTCGGTGCTGCACTGCTGGAAATAATTGATCAGACGACCTAAAGTGCCGCTTCTTTTTTGAAGTCCCCTCTAGGAGTGTTCTGTGGAAATTGCCTGTCTCGACCTGGAAGGCGTGCTGGTCCCGGAGATCTGGATCGCCTTTGCTGAAAAAACCGGTATCGAATCGCTGAGGGCGACCACCCGGGATATTCCCGATTACGACGTACTGATGAAGCAGCGTCTGCGGATTCTCGATGAGCACGGCTTGAAGCTTTCCGATATTCAGGAGGTGATCGCGACCCTCAGCCCACTGGACGGCGCCATCGAATTCGTCAACTGGCTGCGCGAGCGTTTCCAGGTGGTGATTCTGTCGGACACCTTCTACGAGTTTTCACAGCCACTGATGCGGCAGCTGGGCTTCCCGACCTTGCTCTGCCATCGTCTGATCACCGACGAGACGGACCGTGTCGCCACCTATCAGCTGCGTCAGAAAGACCCGAAGCGTCAGTCGGTTTTGGCTTTCAAGAGTTTGTACTATCGCGTCATTGCAGCCGGTGATTCGTACAACGACACCACCATGCTCGGTGAAGCTGACGCGGGTATCCTCTTCCATGCGCCGGAAAACGTGATCCGCGAATTCCCGCAGTTTCCAGCGGTACACACCTTCGAGGACCTGAAGAAGGAATTCCTCAAGGCGTCGAGCCGTGAATTGAGTCTGTAAGGTTGAACCCGCAGCGCGTTGGCCGCAAAGGCCAGCGCGCTACGCTTAAAGAGCCTGCAACGTATCGAGCAGCACCCGCACCTTGGTGATTGACTCTTGGTATTCGGCTTCACACTCCGAGTCGGCGACAATGCCGCCACCGCCCCAGCATGAAACCCGTCCATCCTTGATCAGCAGGCTGCGAATGGCGATGGAGCTGTCCATCTCGCCGCGCACATCCAGATATATCAATGAGCCGCAGTACAGCGCCCGACGCGAGGGTTCCAGCTCGTCGATAATCTGCATCGCTCGAATTTTCGGCGCGCCAGTGATCGAGCCTCCGGGAAAGCTGCCGGCGATCAGGTCCAGCGAATCCTTATCCGCAGCCAGTTCCCCCGTCACGCTGCTCACCAGGTGATGCACGTTCGGGTAACTTTCCAGGCTGAACAGTTCCGGGACTGTCACCGAGCCAGTCTTGCAGCTACGGCCCAGATCATTTCGCAGCAAATCGACGATCATCAGGTTTTCTGCGCGGTCCTTGGGGCTGCTCAGTAACTCGGCGGCATAGGCGGCATCTTGCGTCGTGTCCTTGCTGCGAGGGCGGGTGCCTTTGATCGGGCGTGTTTCCACTTGGCGGTTACTGACCCGCACAAAACGCTCCGGGGACAGGCTCAGCACGGTGTTGTTATCAGGCAAGGTCATGTAGCCGGAAAAGGGCGTCGGGCACGCCCTGCGCAAGGCGCAGTAAGCCGCCCAAGGGTCACCTTGGCAATCGGCCTGGAAGCGCTGGGAAAAATTGACTTGATAACAGTCGCCGGACTGGATGTAGGCCTGAATGCGCATAAACGCGCGGCGGTAATCACGTTCAGTCAGGTCGGCTTTGAAGGCGCCGATCAGTTTGAAGGTCGCCGAATCGGCGGCAGACGCTTGTGAAAACAGCGTGAGCAGGCGCTGCCGTTCGCTGTCGGGTAATGCGGGATGGAATACCAATTGACTGGTGCCTTGCTGGTGATCACTGATCATCGCCCAGGCATAAACACCGAAGCGCGCATCAGGCAGTTGCAGATCATCGATGGCGTGGGCGGGCAGAGGCTCCAGACGCCGACCAAAATCGTAACTAAGGTAGCCGATCAGTCCTCCTGCAAATGGCAGCGGGTATTCTTCAGGCAGTTGCGCGGTGCCTAGTTGATCAAGACTCTGGCGCAGGCGTTGGAGGAAGTCGCTGCCGGTTTCGTCATGTTGGACCCATAACTGTTCAGTCGGCCAGGCGCTTAGTAGATCGAATCGCCCGCGTTCAGCGCTGGGTCTGCCGCTATCGAGCAGCACGGCCCCCGGTGCATGGCGAACCCTCGAGAAATACTCGGCGGGGTTGGGATGGTAGGGCAGAGGGTGTACAGAGCAGGTCGGCATTCGAAACAAATCAGTGTCGGCGTGAGGGCGAGGATTGTAATCCTCAGAGGGTTCGACTCCTAGCGGGAAGTCAGGAAACCACGGGGACATGCCCAAACAGCTCTTGCACGAAACGCACCCTCTCTTCCGGGGTTTCCTGCTCGCCGTTAAGTGCCAACTGTTCAAGGCGAGCCTCGACGGCATGAGCCCGATGGGTCAAGCCGCAGTCATTGGCGATCTGGATATTCAGGCCGGGGCGGGCATTGAGTTCAAGAATCAGCGGGCCTTTCTCCTGGTCCAGGACCATGTCGACGCCGATGTAGCCCAGCCCGCACAGCTCATAACAGCCAGCGGCGAGTGTCATGAAGCCGTCCCAGTTCGGCAATTGCACGCCGTCCACAGCGTTGGTGGTGTCCGGGTGTTTACTGATGATGGTGTTCAGCCAGGTGCCGCGTAAGGTCAGGCCAGTGGCGAGGTCGACCCCGACGCCGATAGCGCCCTGGTGCAGGTTGGCCTTGCCGCTGGATTGACGTGTTGGCAAGCGCAGCATGGCCATGATCGGGTAGCCCATCAGCACGATGACGCGGATGTCGGGCACGCCTTCATAGCTGATGCTCTTGAAGATCTGGTCCGGCGTGACCCGGTATTCGATCAGCGCACGATCACGGTGCCCGCCCAGTGAATACAGACCGGTAAGGATGCTGGAGACTTGATGTTCGATTTCTTCGTGGCTGATGATTCTGCCCGAGACCGTGCGAAACCGGTCTTCGAAGCGGTCAGCGATCACCAGAATTCCGTCGCCACCCGCACCTTGCGCCGGCTTGATCACGAAGTCGTTGCGCCCGCCGATGATCTCGTCGAGCTTTTCGATTTCTTTTTCAGTGGAAATGACCCCGTACATCTCCGGCACATGGATACCGGCCAGGATCGCACGCTCTTTGGTGATGATTTTGTCATCGACGATCGGGTACAGGCTGCGCTTGTTGTACTTGAGTACGTAATCTGCGTTGCGCCGGTTGATACCCATGATGCCCTTGGCTTCCAGGGCCTTCCAGGTCTTCCAGAAGCCGATCATTTTGGCTCGTCCTTGAGGAACGCCTTGAAGCGCATCAGTTCGGTCAGGCGGTAGCCGCGATAACGTCCCATCGCCAGCATGAAGCCCACGAGAATCAGCAACACGGCGGGGAAGGTAAAGACGAAGTAAGTCAGTTCCGGCACGCTCATGATGAGGTGTGCCAGAGACGCTGCGAACAGGGTGCCAATGGCGACTTTCATCGCATGACCGCTGCCACGCTCTTCCCAGGTGATCGACAGCCGCTCGATGGTCATGGTCAGAATCACCATCGGGAACAGCGCCACTGACAAGCCACGTTCAAGGCCAAGCTTGTGGCTGAACAGGCTGATGGCCGCAATCAGTACCACGACGAAGGTCAGCACCACCGACAATCGCGGCAGCATTTGCAGCTTCAAATGCTCAAGATAGGAGCGTAATGACAGGCCGAGCGCGGTGATGATCGTGAACAGCACGATACCAAAGCCCAGCTGTGTCTCTCGGAACGCCAGGGCGATCAGCACCGGGGTAAAGGTGCCGAGGGTCTCCAGGCCAATCAGGTTACGCAGGATCAGGATCACCAGCACGCCAATCGGGATCATCACCATGATCATGAACGTCTGCTGGGTTTGTAGCGGCAGCCCGTAGAGCGAGTACCCAAGGAAGTGGTCGTCGGTGTTTGCGTCGGTCAGCTTGGCCAGGCGGATCGCGTTCATTTCACTGTTGTTGAGGGTGAAGTTCACCGTGGCTTTTTTTCCGCCTTCGACACTCACCAGGTTCTCATCGCCGATCCACCACGTCAGCCGATCTGTCGGCAGGCCTTGTTCGCCGTTGTCCGGGTTGAAGTACAACCAGTCTTTGCCGTTGAAACTGCGCAGCCACAACTCGGGGGTCTGAGGTTGATCGGTCGTCAGGCGTATGGTGTGCAGTTTTTCGACCGGTACGTGGGCAATGGACAGCAATAACTCAATGATTCTTGCCTTGTTCGAGGTCGACGTGTCACCCGCCAACAGCAGCTTTACGTTGTCGTCGCTGAGGTTGTTGACCCGCTTGATGGCTTCGGTAACAAAGGTTTCGATGTCCGCCGAGTGCTGGCGGATAGGTTCGAGCAGGGCTTCGGCGGCAATTTTTTCCGCGCCTTCAATGGCGATGCTGTCACGGAAAACCGAGCCTTTGATCTTGGGTTTATCGCCGCTGTAGCGTTTGGTCAGTACCAGGCGGTAGTAAAGTGTCTGGTTGCCGGTGGCGCGTCGGGCCGACCAGGTGACTTTGCGGTTGCCGTCGACGCGGTTGACGCTTACACCGTAATTGTTGGAGATGAAACTCTCGTTGAGGCTGACGTAGTCGTGGCTCAGGGGCGGTACGAACATCTGGATCTTGACTGGGTCTTTGGTGTTGGCGACGAACTCGACTTTGGCGTCGATGTTCCACAAGTCGTCCGTTTCATCCTCGGTCACTGGAATGCCGAGAACGAAAATCTGATACGCCGTGATCGCTATCCCCAGTGTCACCAGGACAGCAATCAGGATTTTCAGATGGAGGGTAATCGAGCGCATGGGTATTACTCTGCGGTATGAGCGTCGGTGGCACAGGCAGGCTTGCCCGCTGCGTATTTAAGACTCGGATCGACCAGCGCATCAAAGCGTTTGAGTGCTTCGGAACCTATCAAAAGCGGGTATTGGAATGCACTTCGGTCAGTCAAGTTCACTTCGATGCTGCGAATAGCAGTACCCATGCACACATCCAGGCTGATGACCGGGCGCGCGGTGTACTTTTTTTCATCGTCAGGGTCGTAATCGCCGGCGCGGCGCTTGATCTTGCTGACCCGTGCCAATGGTCGCTCGATCGGATGTGCGTGGGCATCGTCGATGGCCAGGTAGAAGCGCACCCAGGTTTCGCCATTGCGTTTGAAGCGCTTGATGTCGCGGGCGCTGAGGGAGGCGGTTTTGGCGCCGGTGTCGAGTTTTGCCGCGACTTGCAGATCGATGTCGGAGAGTGTGGCGTATTCGTTAAGGCCATACACAGTCTTGTCAGCCGCAGCACTTACACCGGGTAAAAGGAATAAACAGAATAATGTGGGGAAGGGCTTGAGTCTCATAAATCCTGGCGCGGTGAAAGGACTATCTTCGGGGCGAGGGCGGTTTTCACATAGCGCGCAAGCTTCCTCGTGCGCCTGACATACAGGTAGACGGGCATTGGTACCGGTTCCAGTCGACAGAGGCGCGCGGCATTCTAGCATGAAGGTTTTGCGCCGTGAGGATAGTAAGCAGCCTTCAAACGCTGTGGGAAACGTCCTTGTTGATGACGCGTCAAAAGCAGCGCTCATCAGGCAATTGTCGACAATGTTGTGTTTTTAATTGACTGATCTACCCTTTATGGCTAGCTTTTATCGGGAAGATGTTGACAGTGTGCTGCGTCTTATAGAAGTCACGAGTCTCATATGAGACGATTTTCAGGCCCTGCCCGAGAGCGTGTTACGACGTATTCAATGGACCATCGCGCAACGCCGTTTTGTACCCGTTGAGCTGCGTTAATCAATCCTCCTATTTATAGAGAGAGTCGAAAACACCATGAGTGCCAACGTTGATCTGAACAATCGTCCGGACTACGACAAGGTCTTGCAAGATATCGCTGACTACGTCCTGAACTTCGAGATCGAGTCCAGGGAAGTGCTGGACACTGCGCGCAACTGCCTGATGGATACCCTGGGCTGTGGCCTTTTGGCACTGCGATTCCCTGAGTGCACCAAGCATCTTGGCCCAATCGTCGAAGGGACTATTGTGCCGTTCGGTGCACGTGTTCCTGGTACCCGTTTCAGTCTTGACCCGGTAAAAGCGGCTTGGGACATTGGTTGCATTGTGCGCTGGCTTGATTACAACGACACATGGCTGGCCGCTGAGTGGGGTCACCCGTCCGATAACCTCGGCGGCATTCTCGCCGTGGCGGACCATCTGTCGCAAAAGCGCGTCGCCAACGGTGATGCTCCGTTGACCGTGCGTGCCGTGCTTGAATCGATGATCATGGCTCATGAAATCCAGGGTGTTATTGCGCTGGAGAACTCGTTCAATCGCGTCGGTCTTGACCACGTATTGTTGGTGAAAGTGGCATCGACGGCTGTCACCGCCAAGCTGATGGGTGCTAACCGCGAACAGCTGCTGGCTGCGCTGTCTCATGCGTTCGTTGATGGTCAGGCGTTGCGTACTTATCGTCATGCGCCGAATGCCGGCTCTCGTAAGTCCTGGGCTGCGGGCGACGCCTCAAGCCGTGGCGTGCGTCTGGCCGATATCGCCATGCGCGGCGAGATGGGTATTCCTGGCGTGCTGAGTGCGCCGCAGTGGGGCTTCTACGACGTATTGTTTAGCCACACCAACAAGGATCTGGCGCTCAAGCCAGAGGGCAAGCGTGAGTTCGCCCTCTCTCAGGCATACGGCACATATGTGATGGAGAATGTGCTGTTCAAAATAAGCTTTCCTGCTGAATTCCACGCGCAAACTGCGTGTGAAGCCGCTGTAACCCTGCATCCGCAGGTCAGGGATCGCCTGCACGAGATCGAGAAAATCGTCATCACGACCCACGAGTCGGCTATTCGGATCATTTCCAAGCAAGGTAAACTGGCCAACGCGGCAGATCGCGATCACTGCATTCAATACATGACGGCGGTGCCGCTGGCGTTTGGTAACCTGGTTGCCGAGCAGTACGAAGACGACTTCCACGCCGCTCATCCGATCATTGACGAGCTGCGCGAGAAGATGGTGATTGTGGAAGACGCGCGCTATACCCGTGAATACCTGGAGGCCGACAAGCGCTCCATCGCCAATGCGATTCAAGTGTTCTTCACGGATGGTTCCAGCACCGAACAGGTTGTGGTCGAGTACCCGATTGGTCACCGTCGTCGTCGCGTCGAAGGTATTCCGTTGCTCGAAGACAAGTTCAAGGCCAACCTGGCAACCAGATTCACCGCCCAGCGCACCAGCGAAATCTTCGCCCTGTGCAAGAATCAGGCGAAGCTGGAAGCTACGCCGGTCAACCGTTTTGTTGATTTGTTCGTGATTTGAAATGACGGCTGAAATCTGAAACTGTAGGGGCTGACTTGTCTGCGATAAGGGCCGAAGGTCCTTCGTGCGGTGGTTAATCCAGCCATTTGCGAGCGCTTCGGTCGGACGCGACCCGGACCGATTCGCAGACAAGGCAGCTCCTACAGGGTTCACGCATTACTTGAACCGTCGCTCGACGCCTTTTTCTACGAGGATTTTTGCTGAAATCTCTTCAACCGAAAAGTGCGTGGAGTTGATGTGCGGAATGTTTTCACGGCGGAGGAGGCTTTCTACTTCGCGGACTTCGAACTCGCACTGGGCATAGCTGGAGTAGCGGCTATTGGGTTTGCGTTCGTTGCGAATCGCCGTCAATCGATCCGGATCAATGGTCAGGCCGAACAGTTTGTTTCGATGCTGCTTGAGCGCAGCCGGTAATTGCAAATGCTCCATGTCGTCTTCGGTCAACGGGTAGTTGGCCGCACGAATGCCGAATTGCATGGCCATGTATAGACAAGTTGGCGTTTTGCCACAGCGCGAGACGCCCACCAGGATAAGGTCGGCTTTGTCGTAGTAGTGCGTACGGGCGCCGTCGTCATTGTCGAGCGCGAAGTTAACCGCCTCGATCCGCTCCATGTAGTTGGAGTTGTGCCCGATAGAGTGGGATTTACCGACTGAATACGAGGAGTGTGAACTAAGCTCCAGCTCCAGCGGGGCGAGAAAGGTTGAGAAGATATCGATCATGAAGCCGTTTGAGGTCGCCAGGATTTCGCGAATTTCCTGGTTGACGATGGTGTCGAAAATGATCGGTCGTAGTTCATCCTTATCGGCGGCGCTGTTGATTTGTTGTACCATAGCGCGCGCCTTTTCCACGTTATCGATGTACGGTCGCGTGAACTTATTGAACGTGATGTTTTCGAATTGCGCTAACAGGCTTTGGCCGAGTGTCTCGGCTGTGATGCCAGTGCCGTCGGAGATGAAGAAAGCAGATCGTTTCATTTGCGCCGTGGGCCTTAAGCTGGTGACGAATCTTGGATATGATAGGCCCGCTTGCGGACCTTGATGGCCAGCATTCTCACTTATTTTCCAGGTCCAGGCCACAAACGCTCGGAACCGCTCTTAATAGATGTTTCAGCGCCCTGAGCTTTTCCCAACACAGTTAGTGGAGAGATCACCTTGGTAGAGTACGTAGTTTCCCTCGATAAGCTCGGCGTCCATGATGTGGAGCACGTGGGGGGCAAGAACGCATCCCTCGGCGAGATGATCAGTAACCTCGCGGGCGCCGGTGTTTCGGTCCCCGGTGGCTTTGCCACTACGGCTCAAGCGTATCGTGATTTTCTTGAGTTGAGCGGTTTGAACGATCAGATCCATGCCGCCCTTGATGCGCTTGACGTCGATGATGTCAACGCTCTGGCCAAGACGGGTGCGCAAATCCGCGCCTGGATCATGGAGGCCGAGTTTCCCGAAAAACTCAACGCTGAAATTCGTACGGCGTTCGCCGAGCTGTCGGCCGGCAACCCGAACCTGGCTGTTGCCGTGCGTTCTTCGGCCACCGCTGAAGACTTGCCCGACGCATCGTTCGCCGGCCAGCAAGAAACCTTCCTTAATATTCGCGGTGTCGAAAACGTCATCCGCGCAGCAAAGGAAGTGTTCGCCTCGCTGTTCAATGACCGCGCTATTTCCTATCGTGTGCACCAAGGCTTCGATCACAAACTGGTCGCTCTGTCTGCAGGTGTGCAGCGCATGGTTCGCTCGGAAACCGGCACTGCCGGCGTGATGTTCACGCTGGATACCGAATCCGGTTTCCGTGACGTGGTGTTTATCACAGGCGCCTATGGCCTGGGTGAAACAGTGGTTCAGGGCGCGGTCAACCCTGACGAGTTCTACGTTCACAAAAATACCCTTGCAGCCGGTCGCCCAGCGATTCTGCGCCGCAACCTGGGCAGCAAAGCCATCAAAATGATTTACGGCGACGAAGCCAAGGCTGGTAGATCGGTCAAGGTTATCGACGTAGAGCCGGCTGATCGTGCGCGCTTCTGCCTGACCGACGCCGAAGTCAGCGAACTGGCCAAGCAGGCAATGATTATCGAGCAGCACTACAAGTGCCCGATGGACATCGAATGGGCCAAAGACGGTGATGATGGCAAGCTTTACATCGTTCAGGCCCGCCCTGAAACCGTGAAAAGCCGTACGTCGTCCAACGTTATGGAGCGCTACCTGCTCAAGGAAACCGGCACTGTGCTGGTGGAAGGTCGCGCTATCGGTCAGCGCATCGGCGCTGGCAAAGTACGGATCATCAAAGATGTATCCGAGATGGACAAAGTGCAGCCGGGCGATGTGTTGGTTTCCGACATGACCGACCCGGACTGGGAGCCGGTGATGAAGCGCGCCAGCGCCATCGTCACTAACCGTGGTGGACGTACCTGTCACGCGGCAATCATCGCTCGCGAGCTGGGTATCCCGGCCGTGGTCGGTTGCGGCAACGCCACCGAAGTGTTGCAAGAAGGGCAGGGCGTGACCGTTTCCTGTGCCGAAGGCGATACCGGCTACATTTTCGAGGGCGAACTGGGCTTCGACATCAAGAAGAACTCGGTCGATGCCATGCCTGATCTGCCGTTCAAGATCATGATGAACGTCGGTAACCCTGATCGCGCGTTCGATTTTGCCCAGTTGCCCAATGCCGGTGTCGGCCTGGCGCGTCTGGAGTTCATCATCAACCGGATGATCGGCGTGCACCCCAAGGCGCTGCTGAACTACGCCGGTCTGCCGCAAGACATCAAGGCCAGTGTCGACAAGCGTATCGCTGGCTACGACGACCCGGTCGGCTTCTACGTAGAGAAACTGGTTGAAGGTATCAGCACTTTGGCAGCGGCGTTCACGCCGAAAAAAGTCATCGTGCGCCTGTCGGACTTCAAGTCCAACGAATACGCCAACCTGATCGGCGGCAAGCTGTACGAGCCGGAAGAAGAAAACCCGATGCTGGGTTTCCGCGGTGCTTCGCGTTACATCAGCGAAAACTTCCGTGACTGTTTCGAGCTCGAATGCCGCGCCCTCAAGCGTGTGCGCAATGAGATGGGCCTGACCAACGTCGAAATCATGGTGCCGTTCGTGCGCACCCTGGGCGAAGCCAGTCAGGTCATCGATCTGCTCGCGGCCAACGGTCTGGTCCGTGGCGAGAACGGTTTGCGCATCATCATGATGTGCGAGTTGCCTTCCAACGCGATCCTGGCCGAGGAGTTCCTTGAATTCTTCGACGGCTTCTCGATTGGTTCCAACGACCTGACTCAGCTGACCCTGGGCCTGGATCGCGACTCAGGGATCATTGCTCACCTGTTCGACGAGCGTAACCCTGCTGTCAAAAAGCTCCTGTCGAACGCAATCCAGGCGTGCAACAAGGCTGGTAAGTACATCGGTATTTGCGGTCAGGGTCCTTCGGATCACCCTGATCTGGCCAAGTGGCTGATGGAGCAAGGCATCGAAAGTGTTTCATTGAACCCTGACTCCGTGCTGGAAACCTGGTTCTTCCTGGCGGAAGCTCAGGCGCCGGTCTGATGTGATGAGTGAGGCGTCGGCTTGCTTTGGCAGGTCGGCGCTTCGTCGCGTTTTCTTGGGCGGTTTTCTCAAAGAAACCGCCTTTTTTGTGCAAGAGCAATATGCAAAGCAGCAGCAATCTCTTTCCTGTGGCCTTGATCAGCGCCGAACGCCGTGGCGATCTGATTGAGGACGTGTACCGTTTGAAACCCGCCAACAGCCCGGACATCAGTGTCGAACTGGCCGTGACCCGTCTCGGACTGGCCGAACAGCCCGATACGCGGGGCATTCCAGTGGTCCTGCTACACGGTAGTTTCTCCAATCGACGCTTCTGGTATTCACCCAAAGGCATTGGCCTGGGCGCGTATTTGGCGCGCGCGGGTTTCGATGTGTGGATTCCGGAAATGCGCGGGCATGGTCTGTCTTCGCGCAATCAAGCTTACCGGCACAACCGTGTGGCCGATTACGCGCGCTATGACCTGCCGGCAATTGGCGCCTTTGTGCGAGAGCAAAGTGGGCAGCCCCCGCACTGGATTGGCCACTCGCTGGGCGGTATCACGCTCGCGGCGGCGCTTGGTGGGCATTACCTTGACTCGGAGGGCGTGGCCTCGGTTGCGCTGTTCGGCAGTCAGATCAGTCGTACGTATTGGCCGTTGAAGATCCCGCCAGTTGAGTGGGGCGGGCGCCTGTTGCTCAAGCGCTTCAGGCATATCTCCGGCTCGCGCTTGAAGCGAGGGCCCGAAGATGAGCCTATTGGGCTGGCATTGGAAAGCATGCGTTGGTATGGGCTTTTCCGTCGCTTTGGCGATGCCGAGCGAGATTGGTGGGCGGGGTTGAGCGAGGTCCGAGTGCCGGTGCTCGCGGTTGCCGCCACTGGGGATGATCAAGACCCCGTATGGGCTTGTCGTAAGCTGTACGAGCAGTTCGGTTCAGAGCGACGCCAGTTTGTCTGCCTCGGTCGTGATCAGGGCTTTGCCGAAGACTTTGGCCATGTCGAAATGCTCGTCAGCAGAGGCGCGCAAACGCAAGTATGGCCGTTAGTAGCGGGCTGGTTGCGGGATCCGTCTGTGCCTCTGACCGAGCAGTAACACCCACGGTTTGGCGATGAAGCGCTGATACAGAGCGGTCGGGCAGTTTCGCTAAAGTAGCGTTGCGGCTAAGCTATGACGCATTAAACTGTTTCAGCCATTTTCGCTTTCCGGGCCTGCATTTATGTTCGTGCCACTTGAGCGCCTGATCAATTTGAATGAAGGCTACCGGCGAACCTTCAAAGTCGCTGGGCGAGATATGTTGTTGATGGTCGTCGATAACCTGCCCCTGCTGCTCGAGGACAGCTGTCCGCATCAAGGCGCGCCCTTGCACAGCGGGACCCTTGTGGGTACGGTCTTGCGATGCAAGCGTCATGGTATTGAGTTCCAATTACCGAGCGGGCGTCCCTTGCAGGCGTCATGCCCGGGCCTGAAGTTTTTTACCCTGACCTATGAAGGTGATCGAATTGGTATCGATGTCTAGCTGCGCCAGCGTGCCCACGGCTTAACACAGGCATCTGCATGACGTTTTTCTAAAGAGCCATTGATTTGAAACGGTCAAATGTCTCGCAACACCTCAGATCCTCTTTTTTTAATGATAGGAGTTCACCCATGCATTACCTCACCCCCGATTTGTGCGATGCCTACCCGGAACTGGTGCAGGTCGTTGAGCCGATGTTCAGCAATTTTGGTGGCCGCGATTCCTTTGGTGGTGAAATCGTCACCATCAAGTGTTTCGAGGACAACTCGTTGGTCAAAGAGCAGGTCGATCTCGACGGTAAGGGTAAAGTGTTGGTAGTCGACGGCGGTGGCTCGCTGCGCAAGGCGTTGCTGGGTGACATGCTCGCCGAAAAAGCTTCAAGGAATGGCTGGGAAGGCCTGGTGATTTACGGTTGCATCCGCGACGTCGACGTCATCGCGCAAACCGATCTGGGCGTGCAGGCACTGGCCAGCCACCCAATGAAAACCGACAAGCGCGGTATCGGCGACCTTAACGTGGCGGTGACATTCGCGGGTGTGACCTTCCGTCCGGGCGAGTACGTATACGCTGACAATAATGGCGTGATCATCTCCCCAAGCCCTTTGAAGATGCCGGAATAAACAGGACACCCAATGTTCGACGAAGCAAACGCGCAATGGGGGCTGGTACATGCCTTGGTGCTGGATGGTAAAGGCGGGGCGCGTTTCATCGCTCGAACCGAACTGGATGACCTTCAAATGCAGCCAGACGAAAGTGTCTGGCTGCACTGGGATCGCGGTCATCCGCAAACCCAGACCTGGTTGCGCTCCTCCAGCGGGCTGAGCGAGTTCAGCTGTGACCTGCTGCTTGAAGAGAACACACGGCCGCGTTTGGTGCCATTGCCCAACGCCGAGTTGCTGCTGTTTCTGCGTGGGGTCAACCTCAATCCGGGTGCCGAGCCCGAGGATATGGTGTCGGTACGCATCTTTGCTGCGGCGCAACAGGTTATCTCTCTGCGTTTGCGTCCCTTGCGAGCCACCGATGAGCTGATCGAACACCTGAATCAAGGCAACGGTCCAAAAAACACCTCTGAATTGATCCTTTATCTCGCTCAATACCTCACGGATAAGGTCCAGACGCTGGTCAGTGAACTGTCGGAATTGGTCGACGAAGAGGAAGAAAAGATAGATGCCGACGAACGGTACGCTTCCGATCATGGTGACATGTTGCATATCCGTCGACGTGCTGCCGGTCTGCGCCGTTTTTTGGCGCCGCAACGCGAGATTTACGCGCAATTGACTCGCAACAAATTGCCTTGGTTTGCCCATGATGATGCGAGTTACTGGAATGAACTTAACAACAGTTTGATCCGCTACCTGGAAGAGCTGGAATTGACTCGTGAGCGTGTCGGCCTGGTCCTTGAGTCCGAGGACCGACGGATGCGCGAGGGCATGAACCGGGTGATGTATCGCTTCGGTATCATCACCGGGATTTTCCTGCCGATGAGCTTTCTGACCGGTTTGCTGGGCGTCAACGTGGGAGGCATGCCTGGTGCGAGCAATCCATACGGGTTTCTGATTGCTTGCTCGATAATGGCGGCAGTGGGGCTTGGCCAGTGGTGGTTGTTCCGTCGCTTGCGCTGGGTATAGAGATGAAGGCTTTTTGCTACTAAATGACCCATTTGTGACTCGGTCGATTCTTGTCGCGTCTTTCAGTGACATTGCGTGAGGTTACCTATGCACGATCCATTCGAACAATCACTGCGCGACATGCTTAACTCTTCATCCTCCAGTCGGGATGACGATGCTTGCTTGGGCCGTGTTTTGAAAACTGCCAACCGTCAGGTAGGTGCAGGGGATTTGTTCAGTTTGCTCGGCCGCTGGTCGCAAGCACTGATGATCGGCCTCAACAACGGTTCGGCGCATATAGCACCTGTTTCGCGTAGCACGCTTTCCTCTGCTCGCCCTGCTGATAAGGCTGATTGAACATGGAATTGAACCTCTGGACGCAGAGCCTTGTGACCGCCATGACTGTGTTGTGGACCAAAGTTGCAAACTTTATTCCGAACCTGTTCGGCGCCCTCATTGTGGTGCTGCTGGGCTTTGTTGTTGCCAAATTACTCGACACGCTGCTGTCTAAATTGCTCGCCAAGCTGGGTCTGGATCGCCTAATGGGCGGCACCGGGTTGACCAAGTTGATTGCGCGGGCGGGTGTTCAGGTACCGATTTCGACCCTGGTCGGCAAAATCGTCTATTGGTTCGTGTTACTGATTTTTCTTGTGTCAGCCGCTGAATCCCTTGGGTTGGAACGCGTATCTGCGACCCTGGACATGTTGGCCCTGTACCTGCCGAAGGTATTTGGCGCGGCATTGGTGCTGCTTGTGGGCGTACTGCTGGCGCAATTAGCCAATGGCCTGGTGCGTGGCGCGGCTGAAGGCGTAGGCCTCGACTATTCTGCTGGCCTTGGGCGCATCGCTCAAGGGCTGGTCATTATCATTAGTATTTCAGTCGCAATCAGCCAGTTAGAGGTCAAAACAGACCTGCTTAACCACGTGATTGTGATCGGTTTGATTACCGTTGGTCTGGCCGTTGCGTTGGCAATGGGGCTTGGAAGTCGTGAAATCGCCGGACAGATTCTGGCGGGAATTTATGTGCGGGAGTTGTATCAGGTTGGGCAACAAGTGCGTGTGGGCGAGGTCGAAGGGCAGATCGAAGAAATTGGCACGGTGAAAACAACCTTGCTGACCGATGAGGGAGAGTTGGTGTCATTGTCCAACCGAATCCTCCTCGAGCAGCGAGTGAGCAGCCGCTAACACGGCGAATCCTGCTAATGTATGCCGCCACCAAATTGCCGGAAACATCGGCAGTGGCGGACATTGACCTGACTGTCGGCACGACTTGTTTTGAATAAACCCCAATCGCTGTCCATGCGCTACGACCCCCGCGAACTCTCCGATGAGGAGTTGGTGGCGCGGGCGCACGTCGAGCTGTTTCATGTGACGCGCGCATACGAAGAGTTGATGCGGCGCTACCAAAGGACCCTTTTTAACGTGTGCGCGCGTTATTTAGGGAACGATCGCGATGCTGACGATGTCTGTCAGGAAGTGATGCTGAAAGTGTTGTACGGGCTGAAAAATTTCGAAGGTAAGTCGAAGTTCAAGACCTGGCTCTACAGCATCACTTACAACGAATGCATTACGCAGTACCGAAAGGAACGGCGGAAGCGTCGCTTGATGGACGCGTTGAGCCTGGACCCACTTGAGGAGGCGGCTGAAGAGAAGGCGCCTACTCCTGAAGAACGGGGCAGCCTTGATCGTTGGCTTGTGTATGTGAACCCGATTGATCGGGAGATTTTGGTGCTACGCTTTGTCGCAGAGCTGGAATTTCAGGAGATCGCGGATATTATGTACATGGGCTTGAGCGCCACAAAAATGCGCTATAAACGGGCTCTTGATAAACTACGTGAGAAATTTGCAGGCATGACTGAAACTTAAGTCGTGGCAAATATCTCTAACGTGCTGGTAAGTTCTGATAGACTTGCCGACGAGCTGTCCTTCAGTACGAAGGATCGCTTAACAATCACCAGATGGGGATTTAACGGATGAAACTGAAAAACACCTTGGGCATTGCCATTGGTTCTATTGTAGCCGTGACTTCGTTCGGCGTTCTGGCACAAGGCCAAGGCGCGGTCGAGGGTGAGCTGTTCTACCAGAAACACTTCAACCGTAGCGTCGACGACGTTGAGGATGGCTACAATCCTGGTGCTTCCATCGGCTACTTCCTGACCGATGACGTCGAAGTGATTTTGGGCTACGACAAAACCAATTACACGCGCTCGAACAACAACACCAACTGGCAGAAAATTCGCGGCGACGAAGCTTCTCTGACCGGTATGTACCACTTCGGTACTGTTGGTGACGCTATTCGTCCATACGTTTCCGGTGGTTTCGCTCACCAGAGCTTGACCAACGTGCAGGCTGATGGCCATTCGGGTCGTGACCAATCCACATTCGCTACAGTCGGTGGCGGTGCCAAGTGGTACATCACTGACAACTTGTACGCTCGTGCTGGCGTTGACGCTTCGTACAAACTGGACAACGGTAAGTGGGACTACGCTCCTACCATCGGTCTGGGTGTGAACTTCGGCGGTGGCTCCAAGCCAGCTCCGGCACCGGTTCCAGAGGCAGTTGCTGCAGAGCCAGCACCCGTTGCAGAACCAGCTGTTGCTGAGGTTGTACGTGTTGAGTTGGACGTGAAGTTCGACTTCAACAAAGCCGTTGTCAAGCCTAACAGCTACAGCGACATCAAGAACCTCGCTGACTTCATGAAGCAGTACCCACAGACCCGCACTACTGTTGAAGGTCACACTGACTCCGTCGGTCCTGACGCTTACAACCAAAAACTGTCTGAGAAGCGTGCAAGCGCTGTCAAACAGGTTCTGGTTAACCAGTACGGTGTTGGTGCTAACCGCGTGAATTCGGTTGGCTATGGCAAATCCCGCCCAGTTGCTGATAACGCAACTGACGCTGGCCGCGCTATCAACCGTCGCGTAGAAGCTCAAGTAGAAGCTCAAGCTAAGTAATTAGCCCCCGCTTCAAGAGAAGCCCGGCTTTGGCCGGGCTTTTCTTTGTCTGCGATTTGATGCTTTGATGCCTCGTTGTGTGCGGTAGGTCAGCCACAGTGCTTAAGGCTATTCGCCAACACATCGGCTCCCGCAGAGTTGTAGCCCCCCGCCACTTCTCCAATCACCAGAATCGCCGGGCTTTTCAGTTCGAAGGCGACGGCGTCCAGCTGCATGTCAGCCAGCGTGCTACGGCATTCGCGTTGATGGGGCAGTGAGGCGTTTTCGATCATGGCCACAGGCGTGTTCGCAGCCAAACCACCCGCGAGCAGGTTGTCGCGTATTTCTGACAGTTTGGCGACGCCCATGTAGACCACCAGTGTCGTGCCACTTTGTGCCAGCGCTGGCCAATTCAGGCTGCTGTCGTCCTGCGTGTGAGCGGTGACCAGGGTCACGCCACGACTGACGCCACGCAAAGTCAGAGATATACCGCACTGAGTTGCTCCGGCCAGTCCGGCAGTGATGCCGTTGACCAGTTCGACCTCAACCCCTTTCGCCCTCAGCCACTCGGCTTCTTCGCCACCGCGTCCGAAGATGCACGGGTCGCCACCTTTAAGTCGCACCACGCACTTGCCTTGTCGGACATAACGCAGCATGAGTCGATGGATGAAGGCCTGAGGTGTCGAGCGACAGCCGCCGCGCTTGCCGACGGCGATCACTCGAGCTGTAGGGCAGTGTTCCAGTATCGCAATATTGACCAGGTCGTCGATCAACACCACCTGGGCTTCGTGCAAGGCCCGCACGGCCTTGAGCGTAAGCAGTTCAGGGTCACCAGGGCCTGCGCCCACCAGCCAGACTTTTGCGCTCATGCTGCAGCCCTCATTAGCTAATTGCCATTGGCAGCGGGTTGGCCGCCAGCAGTCGTTTGATTTCCGGTACGCATGAGCCACATTGGCTACCGCAGCCCAGTTGTGTTTTCAGCTCAATCAGATCAAGTCCGCGACCAATCCCGGCCAGCACGGCGCTTTCGCTGACATTCATGCAGTTGCACAAGGTTTTGCTGCTGTGAGGCGTGGCCGCTGCGTTACCGGGTGGGGTGCTGATCGGCGCTAGGAGCCAGCGGCGCAGTTGTTCATCGGCGCGGCCTTCCAGCCACAGGTTCTGCAGCCAATGCTGGGCGATGGTTTCCCCGGCCAGGCGGATGGCGGTGATTCGGCCATTTTCGATGCGCACCCGCTTGCCAATAGAGCGGCGTGGGTCGTCATAGGACAGTACCGGGCCTTCATTCAGGCCAAGTAGCTGGTCGATCTGTGTGAGTAATTGATTGTCCGGCGCTTGGGTGCTGGCAGCGCGGATCAGCAGAGCAGGACGCTCGCGACCGGCCAGGCTGAGGCTGGCGTAGGCAAAGTTTTCGCACAGCGGGCGCAGGGCTTCAAGATGAGCTTGTACGTCGCCTTCGACCAGCGCAAACAGTTGCCACGGCAACGTCACTGCCTCAATGCGCACACCGGTGTGCTTGAGCTCCGGTTGCTTGGACAGTGGGTCGAACGCCGGTTGTGTGAGGACGTTAACGCCTCCCTTGAGAAAGCGATCACCCCAGTGCATCGGCAAAAACGCCTGGCCTGGTCGTACGCTGTCATCGCTGCTGACGGGCACGATCAAACTACCGCGACGACTTTTCAGACTTACCAGATCGCCCGCTTGCAGGCGATGGCGGCGCATCTCGTCAGGGTGCAAGCTCAATACGGCTTCGCTGACATGGCCGAACAACCGGGCAGCGGTGCCTGTACGGCTCATGCCGTGCCATTGATCGCGCAGGCGCCCTGTGTTCAGGGTCAGCGGGAAGCGTGCGTCACGCAGTTCCTTGGCGGCTCTGTAGGGTTCGGCAATGAAGTTGGCGCGGCCCGACTCGGTGGGGAAGATGCCGTCGCCATACAAGCGCGGTGTTCCTGTCCGGGCACCGGCTGGGAAGGGCCATTGTTGTGGGCCTTGTTGATCGAGCACGGCATAGCTGATGCCCGACAGATCCAGATCACGCTCGCGCGTCAGCTGTTTGTATTCATCGAACAGCGCTTGAGGTTGATCAAACGCGAACAGGCTGGGCGTGCCTGGACGTAGCCGTTGTTCCAGGCGTTGGGCGAAGTCCACGGTAATCGCCCAATCCGCGCGTGCCTGGCCGGGGGCCGGTATCGCCTGGCGCACGTGAGAGATGCGTCGTTCCGAGTTGGTGACTGTGCCTTCTTTTTCGCCCCAACTTGCCGCAGGCAAAAGCAGGTCGGCAAAGCGGCAGGTTTCGGTGGTGCGAAAGGCTTCCTGCAGGACCACAAAGGGGCACGTGGTCAGCGCTTGCTGAATTTTCTGTTGATCGGGCAACGACTGCGCGGGGTTGGTGCAGGCAATCCAAAGGGCCTTGATCTTGCCCGTCTGCAATTGCTCGAACAACTCGATGGCGGTCAGGCCGGTAGAGTCGGGTAACGCATCGACCCCCCAATACGCGGCAACCTCTGCGCGATGCGTGGCGTTGGCCGCTTCGCGGTGGCCCGGCAGCAAATTGGACAAGCTGCCTGTTTCGCGGCCGCCCATGGCGTTGGGCTGACCGGTGAGAGAGAAGGGGCCTGCGCCGGGACGGCCGATTTGCCCGGTTGCCAAATGCAGGTTGATCAGTGCGCTGTTCTTGGCGCTACCCGAGGTGGACTGATTCAAACCCATGCACCACAGCGACAGAAAGCTCGGGGCGGTGCCAATCCATTGCGCGCAGGCGTGCAGTTGCTCCACGGGAATGCCGCAGATTTCGGCGACCATTTGCGGGGTGTAATCGCGCACCAGGGTTTTTAGCTCTGCATAGCCCTGGGTATGCTGATCGATAAAGCTGCGATCGATCCAGTCTTCCCAAAGCAGCAGGTGCAGGATGCCGTGAAACAGCGCGACATCGGTGCCGGGCTGGATCGCCAGGTGCAAGTCCGCCAGTTCGCAGGTGTCTGTGCGGCGCGGGTCGACCACGATTATTGTCATGTCCGGCCGCTGGCTTTTCGCTTCTTCCAGCCGACGGAAGAGCACCGGGTGGGCATAAGCCATGTTGCTGCCAACGATTAGCACGCAATCGCTGAGCGCAATGTCCTCGTAGCTACACGGTGGTGCGTCTGCACCCAGGCTGCGTTTGTAGCCGACCACTGCGGAAGACATGCACAGCCGCGAGTTGCTGTCGATATTGTTGGTGCCGACCAGTGCCCGGGCCAGTTTGTTGAACGCGTAATAGTCCTCGGTCAGCAGTTGCCCGGAGACGTAAAACGCAACGCTGTCCGGGCCGTGTTCGCGAATGGTGTCGGCGAACACGTTGGCCGCGTGGTCAAGCGCTGTGTCCCAATCGGTGACGCTACGGGCCAAGGATTTACCCAGGCGCAGTTCCGGGTACAGCGCCCGAGCCGTCAAGTCGCCGGTCAGGTGCAGGCTTGAACCTTTGCTGCACAATTTGCCGAAGTTGGCCGGGTGCCGGGGATCGCCGCTGACGCCGAGAATGCGCTCGTTGTCATGTTCGATCAGCACGCCACAGCCGACTCCGCAATAACAGCAGGTCGACGCGGTGATCTGCGTTGTAGCGGCGGGTGGGCGCATTATGCTGCTTCCTTCAATGCCAGTTGCACGCGGCCGTTCTCTACCCGGGCCAAGTGTGTGTGCGTGCAGCCCACGTCGGGCGCCTGCGCTGCACCCGATTCCAGGTCGATCTGCCAGTTGTGCAGCGGGCACGCTACGCGCTTCCCATAGATCAACCCCTGAGACAATGGGCCGCCTTTGTGTGGGCAACGGTCGTCGAGGGCGAAGACTTCATCGTCGCTGGTGCGAAAGATGGCGATGTCCCCCTTGGGCCCTTCGATGATGCGCGAGCCCAGTGGGTTGATGTCTTCCAGAGCGCAGATATCGAGCCAGTTCATGCCAGCACCTCCACAGGGATGCGTTCGAATTCTTTCTTCAGCAGCGGTTGCTTGATGCGCTCTTTCCATGGGTCCTGCTCGAATGACAGTGAGAACTGCAATTTCGCGTTCAGGGCCCGGCGGTTATCGTGATCTTCCAGCACTGCTTTTTTGATGTGCTCCATGCCGACCCGCTGCAGGTAGTGCACGGTGCGCTCCAGGTAGAATGCTTCTTCGCGATACAGCTGCAGGAAGGCGCCGTTGTATTCGCGGACTTCTTCAGCGGTTTTCAGCTTGACGAAGAATTCGGCGACTTCGGTCTTGATCCCGCCGTTGCCACCGATGTACATCTCCCAGCCGGAGTCGACGCCGATGATGCCGACGTCCTTGATCCCGGCTTCCGAACAGTTGCGCGGGCATCCGGATACGGCCAGTTTGACCTTGTGCGGTGACCACATATTGAAAAGATCGTGCTCGAGTTCGATACCCAGTTGGGTCGAGTTCTGCGTGCCAAAGCGGCAGAACTCACTGCCGACACAGGTCTTCACCGTGCGGATCGATTTGCCGTAGGCATGCCCAGAAGGCATGTCGAGGTCTTTCCAGACACCCGGCAAATCCTGCTTCTTGATCCCCAACAGGTCGATACGCTGCCCGCCGGTGACCTTGACCATGGGCACGTTGTACTTGTCGGCGACATCGGCAATACGGCGCAGCTCGGACGGGTTGGTCACGCCGCCCCACATCCGCGGTACCACCGAATAAGTGCCGTCTTTCTGAATATTGGCGTGAGCGCGTTCGTTGATCAGGCGCGATTGCGGATCGTCCTTTGCCTCGCCTGGCCAGGTGGAAATCAGGTAATAGTTCAGCGCTGGACGGCAGGTGGCGCAGCCGTTGGGGGTGCGCCAGTTCATGTAACTCATGGCGCCGGCGATGGTCAGCAGATGCTGATCGCGGATGGCCTTGCGGATTTGTCCATGGTTCAGGTCGCTGCAACCGCAGATGGCTTTTTCGCTCTTCGGTTTGACGTCCGCCGCGCCGCCCACGGTGTTGATCAGAATCTGCTCCACCAGACCGGCGCAAGAACCGCATGAGCTGGCTGCCTTGGTGTGCTTCTTCACGTCATCGACGCTGAACAGGCCATGTTCCTGAATCGCCTTGACGATGGTCCCTTTGCAGACCCCATTGCAGCCGCAGACTTCGGCACTGTCGGCCATGCTCATGGCTTTGTCCTGGCCCTGGTGGCCGACATCGCCCAAGGCGTTTTCGCCGAACATCAGGTGGTCGCGGATTTCATTGATCTGATGGTTTTCGCGGATTTGCCGGAAGTACCAGCCGCCGTCTGCGGTGTCGCCATACAGGCAGGCACCGACCAGGATGTCATCCTTGATCACCAGCTTTTTATAGACCCCGCCAATCGGGTCGGACAGGGTGATGGTTTCGGTGCCTTCGCCGCCCATGAAGTCGCCAGCGGAAAACAGGTCGACGCCGGTCACTTTCAACTTGGTCGAGGTCACCGAGCCTTGATAGCGCGCAAAGCCCAGTTGCGCCAGGTGGTTCGCGCAGACCTTGGCCTGTTCGAACAGCGGCGCCACCAGTCCGTAGGCAATACCTCGATGGCTGGCGCATTCGCCGATGGCATACACGCGCGGGTCGTAGGTTTGCAGGGTGTCGTTGACCAGAATCCCCCTGTTGCAGGGGATGCCAGCCTGTTCGGCCAATTCGGTGGCGGGGCGGATGCCGGCGGCCATGACCACCAGATCAGCAGGGATCACATCGCCGTTCTTGAATTGCACAGCTTTCACCCGGCCTTTGCCGTCATCGAGCAGTGCCTGGGTCTGTTCTTTCAGGCGGAACGTCAGGCCGCGTTTTTCCAATTCCATTTGCAGTAAATGCGCGGAAGTCTGGCCCAGTTGGCGTTCCAGCAGCCATTCGCCGATGTGCACCACGGTCACGTGCATGCCGCGCAGCTTGAGGCCATTGGCGGCCTCGAGGCCGAGCAGGCCGCCACCAATCACCACTGCGTGGGTGTGGGTCTTGGCGGTGTTGATCATGGTCTGGGTGTCGGCGATGTCGCGGTAGCCGATCACACCCTGCAGGTCATTGCCAGGGATTGGCAGGATAAAGGGGGTCGAGCCGGTCGCGATCAGCAAACGATCATAGTGGGCTTCGGTGCCGTCGTCGGCGATTACCAGGCGCTTGGCGCGATCTATTTTCACTACTTTACGGTTGAGCAGTAGCTGGATGTTGTTTTCCAGGTACCAGCTCAAATCGTTGAGCACGATTTCATCGAACGTTTGCTCGCCGGCCAATACTGGCGACAGCAGAATGCGGTTGTAATTGGGGTGTGGCTCTGCGCCGAACACGGTGATGTCGTACAGGTCGGCGCTCAGTTTGAGCAGCTCTTCGAGGGTGCGAACGCCGGCCATGCCGTTGCCAATCATCACCAGTTTGAGTTTTTTCATAGTGCCTCCGAGAGACCACGAGGGGCGTGCTCGACAAGTTCCGCGCAAACAAAAAAAGGCGTCCCGCTAGTCACCTAGCGAGGACGCCTTTGTCCAGTCCCGTTCTCTCGGGAAGTGCAGCTTTCGTCGTTGAAAGCGGACACTTTATAAATTGCTTGATGAACCTAATGCAGTGGTTGTGCCAAGTCGGTGGGCGCCCATGATTACGGGGGTTTTCCAGGCGTTGTGCGGGGTTGATTGCACTCTTTTAACGCGGATTGCGCGCAAGTGGTGCGATCTTGGGTCGCCACCTCATCCACGCAAGATCCAGATAATCAGCAACAGATTCACCAGCAACGACGTCAGCGCCAGTGCTCGCCATACCTTCAGCGGCTCCCGTTCCAGCAGCGGTCTGGGCTTGACCTTGAGCGTGGTCAGTTCGGCCTGCTCCAGTTCCAATAACCACTCTTCGGCGGTCTCATAACGCTGGGTCGGGTCTGCGCTCAGCGCCCGGCTCAGGTTGCGCTCCAGCCAGTCCGGTACGTCCGGTCGATAGCGACTGGCTGGAACCGCCACGCCAAAGTGCGGGTGTTGAAACGCTTCGATTTCGCCATAGGGATAGTGCCCGGTGAGTAAGTAATACAGGGTCACTCCGGCGCTGTATAAGTCCTGTTGTCCACTGGGTGCTACGCCGTCAAAAGCTTCGGGGGCGATATAGCTGGGTGTGCCGGGTAAGTCGTTGGCGGTATCGACTGACAAACCGGGGCAATACGCCAGGCCGAAATCCAGCACGCGCAGCTCGCCACCGTCATCGAGCAGCAGGTTCTCCGGCTTGATGTCGCGATGCACGATGTTGCGCCGATGCAGTAGACCCAGGGCGCGCAGCAAGCTTATGGCCATATCCTGCCATTGCGGCAACGGCAGTGGACCGTTTTCCTCGAACACCTGGGCCAGGGTCTGACCGGGGTATTCGCGCATCACGTAATACAAATGCTGACGTTCGGGGGCGGGATGTATTTCAGGGAAAAACCGTCCGGCCACGCGCCGCAAGAACCACTCTTCCAGTAGCAGGCTTTGTCCGGCATTACTTTCGGCATGACGACTTGCAGGCAGGGTTTTCAGTAGCCAGGGCTGTTGCTGCTGATCGCGGACCCGGTATAGCAGGGATTGCCGCGACTGCCCGAGTACCGTTTCCACCTGCCAGCCTTCGAACCGTTGGCCTGGCTTCAGCGCGGGAGGTATTGACCATTGCTGAAGCTGGATCAGGGTGTCGCCAAGGTTATCCTGCCCCAGCCCATCGACCTGAATCAGCAGGGCGCTGGCGTTGTCCTGACTGCCCGCCAGGTGCGCGGCGCTGACCAGGGTCTGCACCGCGTTATCGAGATTGTCCTGCTCACGCAGGATTGAGCTGATGCTGGCTTCGCTGAGCGTCGACCACACGCCATCACTGAGTATCAGCCAGCGCTCGCCCTCGCGCAGTTCGCCGTCGAGGTAGTCCATGACCACGTATTGATCGAGTCCCAGCGCGCGCTTGAGGACGTGTTGCATGTCCGGTTGTTCCCAGACGTGGTCCTCGCTGACGCGCAGCAGTTGCCCCGCGTGCCAGCGGTAAACCCGGCAATCGCCGACATGGGCCAGGGTGAAACGCCGGCCCCGTAAGACGATGGCACTCAAGGTAGTCAGCAGGCCATTGGCCTGCAGCCAGCGATTCTGTGCCAGCAACAGGCGGTCCAGCGACTGCGCGACACCCCAGGTTTCCGGGGTGGCGTAGTAATCCAGCGCCAGTGCCTGCAAGGTCGAGCGGGCCGCCAGCCCGCCGTCGGCACAATGGCTGACACCGTCGGCGAGGGCGAAGAGGTAGCCCTTGCTCGCCGCCAGTGCCGGCATCGGCGTCACCAAGCGACCCGCATCCTGATTTTCCGTGCGCGGACCGCTGGCGCTGAAATGGGCGAAGCTCAGTTGCAAGCTCATCGGAGAGGTTAAACCCGTGCCGCCGTCACCGCTGCCGAGCCCCATGTGGTTCTCCAGCGGCGTTTGACGTTATGCAGGCCGAACCAGGCCAACACACCGAGGCTGGCGAACAGCCACAAACCCATTTGGTAGTCGCCGGTGTTCTGCTTGATTGCACCCAGACCGGCTGCCAGGAGGAAGCCGCCCACGCCACCGGCCATGCCGATCAAGCCCGTCATGACACCGATTTCCTGACGAAAGCGCTGTGGCACCAGCTGAAACACTGCACCGTTGCCGGCACCCAGGCCAAGCATTGCCGAAACGAACAGGGCCAGGGCAGCCCAAGAGCTGGGCAGGTTAAACCCGACAGCCGCAATACCGATGGCCGCTACTGCGTACATCCCCGACAAGGTACGAATCCCGCCGAACCGGTCCGCCAGAGCACCGCCCAGTGGGCGCATCATGCTGCCACCGAACACACAGGCTGCGGTGTAGTAGCCTGCAGTCACCGGGCTCAGGCCGTATTGGTCGTTGAAATAGCCGGGCAGGGCGCTGGCCAGGCCAATGAAGCCACCGAAGGTCACTGCGTAGAAGAACATGAACCACCAGGTGTCACGGTCGCCCAAGGCTTTCATATAGTCAGCCATGGATTTGGTTTTGGCCCGTTGCGGGGAGTTGCGGGCCATCAAGGTAAAAACGATCAGGACCAGGATCAGCGGAATCAGGGCGAAGCCGAACACGTTGGTCCAACCAAAGGCCAAGGCCAGTGCGGGGGCGATCAGGGCGGCGAACACGGTGCCGGAATTGCCTGCACCGGCAATGCCCATGGCCTTGCCTTGATGCTCGGCCGGGTACCATTGCGAGGCCAGCGGCAGGGCGACTGCGAACGCGGCGCCTGCCATGCCGAGGAACACTCCGAGCAGCAAGGCTTGCTCATAGCTGTGAATGCCCAGCTGCCAGGCCGTCAACAACGCACTAATGACGACCACTTGACCGATGATGCCGGCCGTCTTGGGCGACAATTTGTCCGCAAGCAGACCCATGAATACGCGCAGAAAGGCACCCGCCAGAATCGGCGTCGCGACCATCAATCCGCGCTGCTGGGTGGTCAGGTGCAGATCGCCGGCGATCTGTACGGCCATTGGGCCGAGCAGGTACCAGACCATGAAGCTCAGGTCGAAATACAGGAAGGCTGCGAACAGAGTCGGCTTATGGCCGGCTTTCCAGAAGCTTGTATTCATTGAACACCTCATCTGCAAAAAAGAGTGGTGGCCTGAGGCCCGAATGCAAAAAAAAACGCCGCAACCCGATTCGCGTTTGCGAGAGGGGTATGCGACGTCTTTGTCGTAAGTGGGGCAACCGCCGTTGGCTACCTGTGTAATCTCTGAAGCAAAAGCCGGGCCATCATCAGGGGATTGCTCTCGCGCAGCGCGTGATAGCAGTCAATTCATCCCAGTAACTCACTCATGGCAATGATCTGCTCAGCCACCTGAATCAGCTTCTGCTGGCGGCTCATGGCTTGGCGGCGCATCAGGGTGTAGGCCTCTTCCTCTTTGCAGTCTTTCATTTTCATCAGCAGGCCTTTGGCCAATTCAATGCGTTTTCGCTCCACCAATTGCTGGTCGCGTGCCTGTAATTGGGCACGCAGCGCTTGATCGCTCTCAAAGCGGGCCATGGCCACGTCCAGAATCGGTTGCAGTCGTTGGGCATTGATACCTTCAACGATGTAGGCACTGACCCCGGATTTGATGGCTTGGCGCATGACGAGCGGGTCGTGCTCATCGGTGAACATCACGATAGGGCGCGGCAGATCGCGGCTGACCAGTACCACTTGCTCCATCACGTCTCGGCCGGGGGATTCGGTGTCGATCAAAATGACGTCGGGGCGCACGGCCTCTACCCGTGCAGGCAAGTCGATGGTCAGCCCGGACTCGTCGATCACCTCGAAACCGGCCTCGCTGAGTGCGGCCTTGAGACGTCCGACTTTTTTTGCCGTGTCATTTATCAGCAGGATACGCAGCATGTTCGCGACTTCCTTCAGCGACTGACACGGGTGGGGACGGCATCGGCCAGCGCGTGCAGCTTGAAGCTGTGTGCATAGGCCGTGGGGTCGCTACCGTCCCAGACTTTGCCATCAATCAGCTGGCTGCTGCGCATGGCAGACTCAGGGACTGCAACGCCGACAGCGGCCGCTGCCTGGCTATACAGCTTCAGTTGCTGTACTTGCGTGGCGATCCCAAGATAGTCAGGGTCTTCGCGCAACAGGCCCCAGCGCCGGAACTGGGTCATGAACCACATGCCGTCGGACAGGTAAGGCAGGTTGACCTCGCCTGCGCCATGAAAGCGCACGGCATGCAGGTCATGCCAGCGATTACCGAGACCGTCGGCATAATCCCCCATGAGGCGTGGTTCTATGCAATCCACCGGCGTATCTAAGTAATCGCTGCCGCTGAGCAATTGCGCGGTACTGCGCCGATTTTCATCGTTTTGTTCGATAAAGCGGCTGGCTTCCAGCACTGCCATGACCAGCGCCCGTGCGGTATTGGGGTACTGCTCGACAAACTCACGGGTGCAGCCGAGCACTTTTTCCGGGTGGTCGGGCCAGATCGCCTGCGTCGTCGCCAAGGTAAAGCCAAGGCCCTGATTCACCGCGCTGGCGCACCAGGGTTCGCCGACACAGCAGCCGTCGATACGCCCGGCTTGCAGGTGCGCGACCATTTGTGGCGGCGGCACGACCACGCTGTTGACGTCGTTCAGCGGGTGAATGCCCTGGCTCGCGAGCCAGTAATACAACCACATGGCATGTGTGCCTGTGGGGAAGGTCTGGGCAAACGTCAGTTTTGTACGGCTTTGGTGCACATACCGATCGAGTGCGTCAGGACTGGTCACGTTCGCGTCCTGCAACGCTTTGGATAAGTTGATGCTTTGCCCGTTCTGGTTCAGGCCCATCAGCACCGCCATGTCGGTGCTCACGGAGCCGCTGATTCCCAATTGCACCGCATAGATCAGCCCGTAAAGGCTATGAGCGGCGTCCAGTTCGCCACTCACCAGCTTGTCGCGCAGATTGGCCCAGGACGATTGGCGTTTCAGGTTCAGGGTCAAGCCATAGGGCTGAGCAAACCCTTGGGTGGCGGCAACCACCAGTGGTGCGCAGTCGGTCAGGGCCATGAAGCCCAGGTCGATGGTATTTTTTTCCGGCGCGTCGCTGCCTGCGACCCAGGCCAGAGTGTTGTTCGGTAGTGTGTTCATGCCGATTTATTCATGGTCAAAGCGCCATCCATAAAAAAGCGTCGCTCAGTCGTTTGCAAATGCAAAGACGGTCGCGACGCCATTGTCCGATGCCTCGCTCCGCCGTTGGAACGAGTGTAGATAACGGTGGGATGTGCAAGGCATATGCCATCCTTGCCGCGACACATGACCTGTAGTGCGCTAGCTGTAAAGTCCAATGCAATACATCAAGTCATCTTTGATGGGCTCACTGAGTGCCGCCATTACCGCTACGGCTTGACCTTACGTTAGATCGTTTTCGCCCATAGGCACGTCCGTCAGGGACGCCCACCCCATTGCGGCGAGCACTGCTGACTCTAACTCTTGCGGTACAGCTCTTTCGTACTGCAATGAATTTCCGGATTGGGTTCGGGATAAAATCCACTGATTACGATAAATGTCATGGATCAAGATGGGACCTACGGCTATGCCCGTACTCCGATAAACAGGTCTAGTCCCATTGGCAATTGCTCATTGATCGCTACGGCTATCTGCTGTGCTTGTTTGCTGGTTAGCAACCATTCCCCATCTGGGCTCTCATTCATATTTTTCCAGCCAAGAATTCCCATTACAGCGGCTTCATGCTCAGGCTGAATGGTGAGGTCGTATTTTAACGAGTCGTCCTCATCATCGCCTTTTAAAAACCCACTGATCCATAAAAACATAATTGGCCTCATATCCTATTTTGGTGTGGTTCTGCCGGGTTTTGCTGGCTTGGTTTGTTCGCCCGTTTCCGCGTTGAATTCACCAAGGTGTTTCCCCTGCGGATCGTACATTTCAACAGCGCCGTGCTGGCTATCCCACTCGTACATTCGGCCCTTGCGGTCTTTCCAGCGGCTACGCATACCTCCACCACCCTGAACGCTGCTTTTGGATTTAACAGGAAAGGTATCTGGAAATGCAGGCAACACCAATGGCGGCTTGTGGTACTTGATATCACCCCCGCCAGCAGGCTTTGAAAGCACCAAATACAGCGAGTTCAGCCCCGTATCTGCTGGAAACACCAGAATACAGTCGTCGGTGGTGATGTCCTCTCCGGGAAGGCCTTCAATCTGCGAGTCTGTGCCTTCGGGGATCGGGTGGACCAGGATAGTGCCCAACCGTCCGCCATTGTTGTCGGGATAAACCAGCGGCGGCATTTGTACCAGTCCGCTGCGCCGCGGGGTCCAGAGAATGGTGATGCCGTTGAGCTTGGTCTCCATCGCGGTTTTGTCGGCGTTCCACGTGGCCTGCACCGTGCGTACTGTGTCGTCGCCCGAGGCGCCGGTATGGATGCCGTAGACCTGCAGCGCGCCCTCGGCATCGCGGCGGAACTGGAAGCGCACACGCGTGGGCGCGTGAGTCATGTTGCGCAACTGATTGTCGGTGTAGAGTGTGCCGTCGCCCATTTTGGCCGGGAGCATTCCCAGTATGAAAATGCTGGCAGGCCCGCCCGCGCCGCGCAGTGCCCAACTGAGCCCCTGCTGCATGATTCCACCACCGGCCATGCGCCCCAGCGCCAGATCTGCACCGAGGGCCGTTGCTATAGCGGTGTTGGCAGATGGAATAAGCATGGCACCCGCCACCATCACGTTGCCGAAGTTTGAGGTGGGCTCTGGGGCGGTACCGGCTTCAGTGCGGCACCATTTGCCAGAAATGCAGGACTTGGCAAAGACTAGGTCTGTACGTTTTTTGGGGGGCGGCCATCGATCTTCGGCGATGTAAATCCGCTCTGGCTCAGAGGGTTTATTCCAGGCTGCCCACGAGCCACCACCGTTCGGAAGATTCCGGCTTGATGCGAAAAAACTGTCGAAAGGTTTTTTTGAGTTGTCCTTGCTCATGACAAGTCCCTGTATCACTTTATGTCGAGCCGGATAGCCTGTCGCTCAGCCCGGTTCCGGTCAATATGACTTGGTAACCTGAAGTTTCAGACTCGCCAATGCGCTTGCCGTTTCAGAAAGGGCACAGGGCAAGCGCGCTGCAAGTTCGAACTCGCCTATGAGCCCTAGCCCGTCTATAATCGACGCCCTGAATTCAGCCGCTCACGAGCCAATCCCGCCCATGTATAACCTGGCCCGCCAGTTATTGTTCAAACTCTCCCCCGAGACCTCCCATGACCTGTCGCTGGATCTGATCGGCGCGGGCGGGCGTTTGGGGCTCAATGGTTTGTTTACCAAGGCGCCTGCGCATTTACCGGTAACGGTCATGGGCCTGAACTTCCCTAACCCGGTCGGGTTGGCCGCGGGGCTGGACAAAAATGGCACGGCGATCGATGGGTTTGCGCAGTTGGGCTTTGGTTTTGTCGAAGTCGGCACCGTGACCCCGCGCCCACAGCCGGGCAATCCGAAACCACGGATTTTCCGTCTGCCGCATGCCGAGGCAATCATCAACCGGATGGGTTTCAACAATCTGGGTGTCGATCACCTGATCAGCCGGGTACAGGCTGCCAAGTACCGCGGCATCCTCGGGATCAACATCGGCAAGAATTTCGATACCCCGGTAGAGCGCGCCGTGGACGACTACCTGATCTGTCTGGATAAGGTCTATGCCCATGCCAGCTACGTGACCGTGAATGTCAGTTCGCCGAACACGCCTGGCTTGCGCAGTCTGCAGTTCGGTGACTCGCTCAAGCAATTGCTCGAAGCCCTGCGCCTGCGTCAGGAGGACCTGGCGCAAAAACACGGCAGGCGCGTGCCGCTGGCCATCAAGATTGCGCCTGACATGACGGATGAAGAAATCGTGCAGGTCGCTGCTGCGCTGGTTGAATCAGGCATGGATGCGGTGATTGCGACCAACACCACGCTCAGTCGCAAAGGTGTTGAAGGGTTGCCCCATGCGGACGAAGCAGGTGGCCTGTCGGGCGCGCCGGTTCGTGAAAAGAGTACCCATACGGTCAGAGTACTGGCGGGTGAATTGGCCGGGCGGTTGCCGATCATTGCGGCGGGTGGGATCACAGAAGGCAAGCATGCGGCTGAGAAAATCGCTGCAGGTGCGAGTCTGGTGCAGATATATTCGGGCTTTATTTATAAAGGACCGGCGTTGATTCGCCAGTCGGTTGATGCAATAGCGGGGATGTCGTCCCGCCACAGCGCATAAAAAAGGGGTTCCTTGACGGAACCCCTTGGGCTTTAGCCCGCCGCCCGGGTGGGGCGTGCATGGTTTAGGTCATCTTTCAAAATTTTAAAAAAACTTGATCGGAATGTACCTGATTAGCCGACCGCGTGAAGTTCGTTGAGTCTGTGGATACCCGCAGTGCCGGTCATACCGTCCCAGTTGTCGCCGCGTCCTTCTCGCCAGCCATTGATCCAGGCTTGGCGTACCGACGGTAGAGTAAAGGGGCAAAGCTCACGGGATTTACCATGAACACCAAATTGATATCCGCGTAAAAATGCTCTTTCCAACGGATCACGCTTAAGTCTTCTCATAGGGTGTTGCCCTCGTTTGTTGACTGTAATGTCCCTGATGACCTCATGTTGAGGTCGGGCAGAATCTTCTGCCGTTGGTGCCCGCTGCCGGCGTCGCGGGCTTGGTGTTGTCACCGTTGCGGTGACAACCTGTGACGAGTTCTAACCAATGCGCTTAGCTCTGTGAATGATCGTTTTGTCATAAGAACGTAACTATTGGCGTGGTAATGCCATAAGCATGACACTCATTCGCAGGTTTTTTTTGCCACAGGCCCCCTGAGCCGAGGCTTTGAATGACGGCCGATACGGTTTTTCAAACGCGAATGATGGCGGATTGCTTTCAGCCGTAAAACGACGAAGGGTCAGGATGTGACTTTTTATTACAGCGACCTTCAACCTAAATGGTCGATGATCGAACGATCAATTGTCTTTTGGCCACCAAGCTGATGGACTGACTGCTGCGTCGACGCAACGCGCCGATGACGGTGGACCGGCACAATATGTGTGCCACGCAGGCGGTCTCCAAGAAAGGCGTCTGTTTAAAATCTGGTCGGGCAATGCGTTGCCCCGCCGCTTATCGCTTAAGGCCCTGGATTACCCATGTCGGACCGTTACGAACTCTTTCTTACCTGCCCCAAGGGCCTCGAAGGTTTGCTCGCTGAGGAAGCCACCGGGCTTGGCCTCGAGGAGACCCGCGAGCACACCTCGGCCATTCGTGGCATGGGCGACATGGAGATGGCCTATCGACTGTGCCTCTGGTCGCGCCTGGCCAACCGGGTGTTGCTGGTGCTCAAGCGGTTCCCGATGAAAGATGCCGAGGACCTGTATCACGGTGTACTCGATGTCGAATGGGAAGATCACCTGGACGCTGAAGGCAGTCTCGCGGTGGAGTTCAGCGGTAACGGTTCGGGGATCGACAACACCCACTTTGGTGCGCTGAAGGTCAAGGATGCGATCGTCGACAAGCTGCGTACCCCGTCGGGCCTGCGTCCTTCGGTCGATAAGCTCAACCCGGACTTGCGCGTTCACCTGCGCCTGGACCGCGGCGAGGCGATTCTGTCATTGGACCTGTCTGGACACAGTTTGCACCAACGTGGTTACCGCTTGCAGCAGGGTGCGGCGCCGTTGAAAGAAAACCTGGCGGCAGCGATTCTGGTGCGGGCCGGCTGGCCGCGCATCGCTGCTCAAGGCGGCGCGCTGACAGACCCGATGTGTGGCGTCGGCACCTTCCTGGTGGAAGGGGCGATGATGGCTGCGGATATCGCGCCAAACCTCAAGCGCGAACGCTGGGGTTTTTCGGCCTGGCTCGGGCACGTCCCTGCCTTGTGGAAGAAACTGCACGAAGAGGCGCAGGCGCGGGCCGATATCGGTCTGGCCAAGCCACCGCTGTGGATTCGCGGTTATGAAGCCGATCCACGCCTGATTCAGCCCGCTCGCAACAACATTGAACGCGCAGGCATGAGTGAGTGGGTCAAGGTCTATCAGGGCGAAGTCGCGACGTTTGAGCCACGTCCCGATCAGAACCAGAAAGGGTTGGTCATCTGTAACCCTCCTTACGGCGAACGTCTGGGTGATGAGGCGAGCTTGCTCTATCTCTACCAGAACCTCGGCGAACGTCTGCGTCAGGCATGCCTGAACTGGGAAGCGGCGGTGTTCACCGGCGCGCCGGATCTGGGCAAGCGCATGGGTATTCGCAGCCACAAGCAATATGCCTTCTGGAACGGCGCCTTGCCGTGCAAATTATTGCTGATCAAGGTTCAGCCGGATCAGTTCGTCACCGGCGAGCGCCGCACACCTGAGCAGCGTCAGATTGAGCGTGAGCAGATCGAGGCGGATGTATCGGTTGAAGTCGAAGCGCCCGGCAAGTACGAAAAGTACAACAAGAACGGCAACCCCATTCGCAAACCTGAGCCGGTTATTGAACAGGCGCGGTTGAGTGAAGGCGGGCAGATGTTTGCCAACCGCTTGCAGAAAAACCTCAAATTGCTGGGCAAGTGGGTCCGTCGTGAAGGCATTGATTGCTATCGGGTCTACGATGCCGACATGCCCGAGTACGCGTTGGCCATCGATTTGTACCACGATTGGGTTCACGTTCAGGAATACGCCGCGCCCAAGACTATCGATCCGGAAAAGGCGTCGGCCCGTCTGTTCGATGCGCTGGCAGCGATTCCCCAAGCATTGAATATCGACAAGAGCCGGGTGGTGATCAAGCGCCGTGAGCGCCAGAGCGGCACTAAGCAGTATGAACGCCAGAGCGCCCAAGGACAGTTCCTTGAGGTGAGCGAAGGCGGTGTCAAACTGCTGGTGAACCTGACCGACTACCTGGATACCGGGCTTTTCCTCGATCACCGGCCGATGCGCATGCGCATTCAGCGTGAGGCCGCGGGCAAGCGCTTCCTGAACTTGTACGCCTACACGGGGACCGCGAGTGTGCATGCGGCAAAGGGTGGCGCACGCACAACCACCAGTGTGGATCTGTCCAAGACCTACCTGGATTGGGCTCGACGTAATCTGTCGCTCAACGGTTTCTCTGACAAGAACCGTCTGGAGCAGGGCGACGTCATGGCGTGGCTGGAAGCAAGTCGTGACGAGTACGACTTGATTTTCATCGACCCGCCGACGTTCTCCAATTCCAAACGTATGGAAGGGATCTTCGACGTGCAGCGCGATCAGGTGCAGTTGCTTGACTTGGCGATGGCGCGTCTGGCGCCGGGCGGTGTGTTGTACTTCTCCAACAATTTCCGCAAGTTCCAGCTCGATGAGAATCTTAGCGAGCGCTATGCGGTCGAAGAAATTACGGCGCAAACCGTTGACCCGGACTTTGCTCGCAACAGCAAGATTCACCGTGCATGGCGTATTACAGCCCGCTGAACCAGCGATACGCCCCCCCCTGGCTTAATTAGTTAGGGGGGGAACTCAAGTGGGGCTAGGCAAACTGGTGGCAAATGGCTATAACTGAGCCATGGCCACGGTTGCACCACAACGCTGGCGTATGAGTTCTGCTTATGTCGCCAAACAGCGTTCGGTCCAGAATTCTCGGCTTGATCCACGAAGACGCGCTTGCGCCGTCCGCAGCGATCCTGGCTTTTGCGGCAGGTGCTGTGCTGACCGCGATGCTCGTGTCGGCCAGCGCCGACATGCACCAACGCCGACTTGATCAGCGTTTCAATCTGTTGGCCAGCGAACGCTTCAGTCGTATTCAGGAGCGCTTCGACGATCAAGTCCAGCGCCTGGATGGCCTTCGCCGTTTCTTCGTTTTCTCCGACCAGATCACTCAAGCTGAGTTCGATGGTTACGCGGCGCCTTTACTGGTGGTTACGCAGGCGTATTCCTGGGCGCCAAGGGTCCCTGGCGCAGAACGTTCGCAGTTTGAGACGCACGCGCGCGCACAGGGGCTGACCGATTTCACCGTTCGCGATCTGTCCCCGAGCGGTCAGCTAACGCCTGCTGTTGATCGCCCTGAGTACTTCCCAGTCCTGTATACCCAATCCAGAAGCACAGAGCCGCTGCCGCTGGGCTTTGATGTGATGTCTGAAAGTATTCGCCGAGCCACGCTTGAGCGTGCCGCGCAACGAGGCAGCATGGCCGTGTCGCCACGAATGGATCTGGTGGGGCTTGAGCCCGCGAATACCAGTGGTCTATTGCTGGTGGCACCCGTGCTGTTATCGGTAGTCGATGGCGGCGCGAAGAAACAGGCATTGTCTGGGTACGTGATGGCGGTGATCGGTCTGCGCATATTGATGTCCGAAGGGTTGCCCGCCCAGGATCGCGACAATCTGGCGTTGCAGCTGTTCGACCTTTCTTCGCCAGAGCAGCCCGAGCTGCTGTATCAGTCGGCAAACCAGGCGGTGGAAAGCAATCTGCGCATCAGTACGCTGTTGAGCATGGCAGACCGACGTTATCTGCTGGAACTTCGTCCATCCGCTGTTTTTATTGCTGCCAACCGGTCGTCGTCGACCAGCGTGATTGTGTTGGGGGGATTGCTGAGTCTGATCCTCAGCGTTTTGCTGTATAGCCTGGTCAATCAGCGTCAACGCGCCTTACTGCTGGTTGAGCGGCGTACGGCCGAATTGCGCAGCGTGCTAAACGCTGCGACTCAGGTGGCGATCATTGCGACTGATCTGCGCGGCGTCATCAGTACCTTCAACGTGGGTGCACAGCAGATGCTCGGCTACAGTGGCGATCAAGTGCTGGGGCAGTTCACGTTGGGGGATTTACACCTTGGCACCGAGCTTTCAGCTCATGGCGAGGCATTGAGCCAGCGTTATGGTTGCGAGGTGCCGACTGCCGAGGCGATGTTAGTCGAGGCGATGGAGGAGGGTGCCTATCCTGCACGGGAATGGACGCTGGTGCGTCGTGACGGCAGCTCGCTGGTGGTCAATATGCTGGTCACGGCGGTGCGCGATGAGCGTCAGCAATGGGTGGGTTATCTCGCAATCTGCGTTGATATCACTGAAGGCAAACGCGCCCATCAAGCGTTGGCTGCGCGCGATCAATTGCTGGAAAAGCTTAGCGCACAGGTGCCTGGAGGAATTTATCAATACCAATTGAACAGCGATGGCAGTTCCTTCTTTACCTACACCAACAGCGGTATGTGGCGGATCTACGAACTGCCTCATGATGTAAAGCAGCAAAGTGTAGAGGCCGTACTCGATCGGATCCATCCCATGGATTTGCAGCGAATCAAGAAGTCGATTTGCTATTCCGCCGAGCACCTGACGCCGTGGCGTGAGGAGTATCGCGTCGAGCTGCCACGCCAGGGCCAGCGCTGGTTGCATGGCGAGGCGATGCCTGAGCGATTACCCGACGGCGGGGTGCTGTGGCATGGCTTTATCTCCGATATTTCTGACTTGAAGCGTGTTGAGGATGAACTGCGCGCGCTATCAGTGACGGACGTGCTGACGGGCGTGTACAACCGTCGTTATTTTCAGGAGCGGCTCAAGGCCGAACTCTCTCGGGTTCATCGGCATGGCGGGGAGTTGTCGGTGATCATGCTCGACATCGATCACTTCAAGCGCATCAACGATCAATTCGGTCATGCGATGGGCGACCATGTGCTGCAAGGGCTTTGTCAGCGGATCAATCAGCGCTTAAGGCAAGATGATGTGTTCTGTCGGCTAGGTGGCGAGGAGTTCATGGTGTTGTGTCCCAACGCGACTGGGGAAAACGCACATGCGCTCGCACTCGAGTTATGGCAGGTACTGCGGGGGGAACCCATTGAGGGTGTGGGCGTGGTGACGGCGAGTTTCGGTGTTGCCAGCTGGCGTCCTGTTGAAGGCGGTGATTCGCTATTGCTGCGGGCGGACTCGGGCGTTTATGCCGCCAAACAGGCTGGGCGTGATCGCGTCGAGCCAGAGTTGTCATGAGGTAAAACAGTTCTGTCGTGTGATACGCCACCTTCACGCAGGCAAGCCTGCGTGAAGGTGCGGGGGACGTCCGAGCGACGTGGTATCAGGATTACTGTTGCAGTGAAATGGCGGTGTTGACCAGCTTCGGTTGGCGATACAGATCGAGCAGGACTTCATCGAGCACCGAAGATGTGCCGCCTACGCGTGAGTCATTGAGGATCGCGACCACCGCCCAGGTATTGCCATTGATGTCGCGGCTGAAACCGGCAATTGCGCGGACGGTATTCAGGGTGCCGGTCTTGATGTGCGCTTCGCCCCTCATCTGCGTAGTTTTGAGGCGCTTGCGCATGGTGCCGTCCATGCCCGCCAGCGGCAGAGAACTCATGAATTCCGCTGCGTAGGGGCTGCGCCAGGCAGCCTGTAGCAAAGTCGCCATTTCACGCGCACTGACCCGCTCGGCGCGCGACAGCCCCGAGCCATTCTCCATCACCAGGTGCGGCGCAGTGATGCCCTTCTTCGCCAGCCATTGACGAACCACGCGTTGCGCGGCTTTGGCATCATCGCCGTCTGCTTCATTGCGGAACTTCGCGCCAAGGCTCAGGAACAATTGCTGAGCCATTGTGTTGTTGCTGAATTTATTGATGTCACGAATGATTTCTGCCAAATCCGGGGAAAACGCTTTGGCCAGCAGCTTGGCGTTGCCGGGCACGACATCGACCCGATCCTTGCCCAGAATGGTGCCGCCCAGTTCCTGCCAGATTGCGCGTACTGCGCCCGCCGCGTAAGTCGGATGGTCCAGTAGCGACAAATAGGTCTGCGAACTGCAGCCTTCGCCCAACTGACCGTTGACCACGACGGTAATGCTGCCATCAGCCTGGGTTACCGGGTTATAGCGCATGTCTCCGGTGCATTTGTTCGAGGCCAGCGCCTTGACCTGATTGTCGACATGAATGCTGGCAATCGGTGGCTCTACAGACACCAGCACTTTGCCGGAGTCGTTGCGCGCGACAAAGCGCAAGGCCTTGAGGTTAATCATCAGTGAGTCGGGCTTGACCAGAAACGGCTTGTTCTCATCATTGCCGTCGTCGTTGAACACCGGCAATTGCGGCTGGATGAAATGGCTGCGATCCAGGACCAGATCGCCAGTCACCTGTTGCACACCGTTGGCACGCAAGTCACGCATCAGAAGCCAGAGTTTTTCCATGTTGAGCTTGGGATCACCACCACCCTTGAGGTAGAGGTTGCCACGCAACACGCCATTGTTCAGGGTGCCGTCAGTGAAAAATTCGGTTTTCCATTGATGCGTAGGGCCGAGCATTTCCAGCGCCGCATAGGTGGTGACGAGCTTCATGGTCGACGCCGGGTTGACTGAGACATCGGCATTGAACACGGTCGGGGTGCCGGGACCGTTGAGCGGCAGCATCACCAGGGACAAGGCATTATTCTGCAGCTTGGCGGCTTTGAGGGCCTGTTGAACCTTGGGCGGTAGCGAGGTATTGACGGGGGCCGCAGTGACTGGCATCGCCAAGGGCAAAAAAAGGCCGGCGAAAAATAAGTGACGTAAAGATTTGATCATGTGAAATAAAACCCTGCTACTGAGGAGGGGGTAAATGGAGGGCATGGATGGATTCCCTCAATCATCGCAACGTCAACCGGAATGAAAACGGCGATTCAATACCCTGTTTCACCGACAGATGAATGGTCGGTACTTAAAAAGCTCGATATTGAGCGGCATTATGCCCCAAGCGCGGGTGACTTGCGCCGTGGCGTAGCCGTCCAATCGGCTATTTTTTACCATTGATGGGTTATTTTGCTGTGTCGGCCCCGACGGCACGCAAACATTGGCACGGAGGCGGGCATTTAATGGCCCAAACTGGTAAAGTGCCGCCCGTTATTACTTATGAGGATTGTTCCATGGCCACTAACCGTTCCCGCCGTCTGCGCAAAAAACTCTGCGTGGATGAATTCCAGGAGCTGGGTTTTGAGCTGAACCTGGACTTCAAACAAGACCTGGACGATCAGGCTATTGATGCCTTCCTCGACGCTTTCCTGACAGATGCCATGGAAGCCAACGGCTTGAACTATGTTGGCGGCGATGACTTCGGTCTGGTTTGCTTGAGCAAACGTGGTTCGGTCAACGAAGAGCAGCGTGTCAAGGTCGAAGCCTGGCTGAAAAGCCGCAGCGAACTGACAGAATTGACCGTCAGCCCTTTGATCGACGTGTGGTACCCGGAAAAGTCGATCAATCCGGTAGTGTGATGGTGTAAGAAGAAGCAGGCTCCAGAGCCTGCTTTTTTCGCCGAGTGCAACGCTCTGGCTGATGTCCTGTTTATCCCCGTGTACTCAATCCGGCTTTCGCCAAAATACTGCTTTTGTCGACGGCATCGATTTGTTGCGGCTGCAGAAAATCAGAGGCGTAGTGCTGATAGATATCCGTTTGGACAAACAACTGAAACAGCTCCGGGTCGATATGCGCATCGCGACACATTTGAGCCATGATCGTGAGTGCTTCGCTCAGGCTTTTGCCTTTTTTATACGGTCGATCAGCCGCTGTCAGGGCTTCGAAAATGTCGGCGATGGCCATCATTCGCGCTGCCAGACTCATTTCGTCGCGTTTCAATCGTTTCGGGTAACCCGTGCCGTCCATTTTTTCGTGATGGCCGCCAGCGATTTCGGCGACCCCCTGCAGATGGCTGGGGAAGGGTAGGCGGCTCAGCATCAGAATGGTCTGCACCATATGATGGTTGATGACGTAGCGCTCCTCACGAGTCAAGGTGCCCCGGGTGATGCTCAAGTTGTACAGTTCGCCTCGGTTGAATTTGTACTGCGGAACCTCAAGCTTGAAGCCCCAGCAGTTGTCGGCGGGGATATCTTCGGCTGCCGCCCGCTCGAACAAATGCTCAGGCCGATCCGCCAGCAGAGATTCGCTGACAGGCAAGTCCGGTGCCGGGTTTCGAGCCTGACGTTTGTTTTCTTCCCAGGACACGCCGATCCGGTCGTCCAGCGTACGTATCCAGGTCCGTGCAGCAATCGTTTGCAAATGTTCTAAATCTGAATCAGCCATGGCTTCGCTGCCCAGATTGCAGAGGGCGACAAACTTGAAGTCAGCATCCAGTTCGTTGAGTTGAACATTGCGGGCAGCGGCCAATGACACTTCGTCGCCGTCCTGCGCCTTGGCTTTCCAGTAGTCGACCCAGGCATCGCGTTTCAGCACTTCGAAGCGGGTGCGGACTTCATGGATGCGGTCGTACAAGGTTTCCAGCTTAGTGGCCTTGTCCACGACATACTCGGGCGTGGTGACCTTGCCGCAGTCGTGTAACCAGGCAGCAATATGCAAGGTCTCCCATTCGTCCTCGGTCGGCTGGTAATTGCGAAAAGCCGGTTGTTGGCTGGCCGCCGCCGCGCGAGCAAGCATGAACGTAAGTACTGGCACGCGCTGGCAGTGGCCGCCGGTGTAAGGGCTTTTGGCGTCGATGGCACCCGCGATAATCTGGATGAAAGCGTCCAGCAGCATTTTTTGTCTGGCTTGCAGGCGCTGGCTTTCGATGCATAGGGCCGCTGCGCCGGAGACTGCCTGGATAAATGCAATACGATCAGGGCTGAGCTTTTCAAGATCGGTCTCGGCGCCGGTGTCCGCGTGTATAAGGGTGAGGACGCCGATGGTTTCCCCTCGCTGATTGCTCAAACGAATGCCCAACAGGTGTATCCGCGGCGCCTCCAGCGCGCTCATCAGGCTTTGTAAATCGAGTGCCTGATCAAAGCCAAGCGCGACCACGCAGTGGTCTTTTTTCATGGCGAGGTCTTGCAGCCATAAGGGCGTCTCACTGGCTTGCGGGTCGTGAGTGGCGATGCTGTATTGCTGCGGGTCGTGTTTGACGCCCTTGACGATCAGGCCCTTGGGTTCAAGGTACCCGCTGTCACCGTCGAGCAAATAAATCAGCCCGGCCTGTGCCTGATTGATATTGACGGTTTCGAACAGAACACGCTCCAGCAGCGTCTCGAAGCGGGTTTCGGCCGACAGGCTGGCCGTGATCTCGAGAAAGCTGGCCAGTGTTTCCTTCATACGGGCCATGGACAGTGAAAGTTGATCGACCTCCAGCACCCATGATCGGTGGCTGGTCGGATGTTTGAAATCGAAGCTGCGAATCGCATCCGCTTCGCTGACCAGTGCCCGCAAGGGTTTGACCATGATTCGCGACATCAGCCAGCCCAGTGGAAGACACAGCAACAGCGTGGTCAATGTCACCAGAGCCCCTTCCCAGCGCAGGCGCAGGGCGTCGGCCAGCAATTCGTCTTCCGGCACTAACAGCGCCAACTTCAGCCCCTGCGGGCCTCCTTCCTGCAGGGTGCTTTGGGCCACGACCCAGGAGCGCTTTCCCACGCTCAAGTGGTTGTTGGCGTCAACACCGTTGTCGAACAGGCGAGCGAGGGCCGGGCTCAGGTCACGAGCTTTTGCCAGGTGAGCAGTGCCGCTTTCTACTATCAGTTTTGAGCTGTCGGGATAGGCCACGGCATTTCCGCTGGCATCGAAGAGCACAACTTCGGTGCTGGCGGTGACCTGATGCTTGGCCAGTGTCGAGGACAGGGACGCGAGTGTCAGGTCGGCAGCTATCACTGTGCCGTCGCTGCTGCGCCGGGCAAGTGTGGTGCCCACGTTGCGACTGGAGAAAAATACGTAGGGCGCCGTGGTGATCTGATCGGTGTCGCTGAGCGCACTCTTGAACCACACGCGTTGACGCGGATCGTAATGTTCGTTGAGGTTGTCGCGGTGGCTGATCAGGTGCAGTGAATCGTCGAAAAAAAGTGATTGAGAGCGCAGGCTGTCGTTGACGTGTTCAATGCTCCAAACCTGATAAGCCGCCTTGGCAGGCGCTTCGAAATAGCGTTTCAGGGTGTCGCTGCGCAAGGGCCGGACCATGAAGAAATCGCCGTTCGCATACCCGATATACAGCGACGCCAAATTTGTGTTGTCCCGCAACGATTGAGAAAACGGTTTGAGTAGCGGCAGCCGCTGCTCCAGCGTGCTGGACTGATTTGCATCGTAGACCGCCAGCAGGCTGAGCAGGCTGTGGATAGGCTGATAGGTGCGCTGTAAATCGACTTGCACATCCTGCGCAATGTTGCTGAAAAGCTTCTCACTGCTCGACAGGATTATCTGTGACGTTTGCAGGTAGTTGAAAATGCCCAGCACGACGCCTGTGAGCAGGAGCAATACGGTGAACATGACGCTGATATGCACATGCAGAGGGTAGCTGCGTTGATTGGGCCACGGATGACTGGGCATCGCAAATCTCTCCATAGTCGTGCGGTGCATTGCTTGTGACTCCAGCATAGCCAAGGCTTACTGGAGTTGCTGAGTGAGGAGGTGTTCTCTTTGCGACGTGATAAAGGAAAGATATCGAAGGCAGTGGACTCTGCAATCAGATGACTTCGCTCGATTAGTGGCTATTCGGCACCTTTCCCGCCGTTCAGTCCACACGTTTGCCCAAGGTCATTTCGTGCGGATCAAGTCCGCACATGCGGTAGAGCGCGAGCCCTGCTTTGTTGTGCGCAAATACATTCAACTCGATACGTTTGATCCCACGGGCGCGTGCCCAGCGCTCGACCTGTTCCAGTGTTTTTTTTCCGTGACCACACCGCCGTGCTTGAGGGTGGATCTCGAGGTCATAAATGAAGAGCTTCTTGATCCCGTAGGCTGAATCAATTCCGAACCAAAGCACACCAATGTCTTCACCTGATGAGGCTCTTAAGCTGAACAGGTGATGGTCGGAGGTGTTTAGCCCGTCTGGAAGCAACTCGTTAAAGCCCTCGGTAGCGTGCTCCAGCGCGAGGCTGGGCGTTAGCCCGTAAGTCTGCTCAATATCTTGTGCATAACCCGCAATCGAGTGAGCAGCGAAGGTCTTGAGTTGCGCCTCGCTCATTGTGATCAAATGCACCATTTGGTTTAAGCCTGCGTGATTGAGTGGGCTGCTGATGACTCATTTGCCGTCAACCTGTTGTGCGCGCAACGCGTGTTCAAGCTCGATCATGGCGGCGTCGATCGCCTGATGACGGGCTGTGATGACCTCGGCCGACGTTGCTTCGTTACAGGCATCTTCCAGTGCTTCGCAATGTTCGATCACTTCGCTGGCCTGGATGATTCGGGCTGCGCCTTTGATTTTGTGGGCCATGTCACTAAGGTGCTGCCGATTGCCACTTGCCATGGTCGCCGCGAGTTCCTTGCGGTCTTCCTGGCTGCTGAGAAGCAACTGAGCGAGCAAGCGTTGAATCATTTCCGGACGCCCACCGGTCAACATGTCCAAGCCGTCGACACTGAAGGCTGCAAAAATATTTTGTCGCGGACGCCGGGGCAGGGGATTTATTTTTGCCAGCTCCTCATGGAGTGCCGTCAGGCTAATGGGTTTGAACAGGCAGGCGTCCATCCCGGCATTTCGGCAGCGCAGGAACTCTTCGGGTTGCGCGTTGGCCGTGAACCCGAGAATGGTGCAGCGAGGGCGTGATTTTTCCTGCTCATGGGCGCGGATCGCGCGGGTCAAGTCATAGCCATTCATGACGGGCATGTTGCAGTCGGCAATGATCAGATCGAAATGGCCGTCCAACCAGATTTGCAAGCCAGCAGCGCCTTGTTCGGCGGCTTCATAGCGATAACCCAGAAACCCGAGTTGTTGGCACAGCAAGAGCCGGTTGGCGGGGTGATCGTCGACCACCAGGATATTCAATGGGGTACTGACATTGGGCCGGAGTTCAATAGGTTGCTCGATGATCTGGGTCTGATCCAACGTTGTCAGGGTCAACTCAACCTGGACGTGTGTGCCTTTCCCTGGCTGGCTGCTCAGGGTCAAGCGGCCCCCCATCATTTCACACAGACTGCGGCATATGACCAGACCCAGGCCCGCACCGCTTCGTGCCAGTTGGCCGGAGTTATCGGCTTGGGCAAAAGGCTCGAACAGCCGCAGCTGATCGTCATCGCTGATGCCGATGCCGCTGTCCTGGATCCCCATAGTCAAATGCAGTTGTTGCGAGTCAGAGGTGTCATCGATGCGCAGGCTGATCTTGATTTGGCCCTGCTCAGTGAACTTGATCGCATTGCTGATCAGGTTGGAAATAATCTGTTTGAAGCGCAGCGGGTCGAGCAGCACGTCGGCGTTGATGCGACTGTCGAAGTCCAGTAGCAAGGTCAGGCTCTTTTGGCGGGCCAGACCGTCGAAAACGCGCACCACCGACTCCACTAGCTCCCGCAGATTGGCCCGTTCGGGGCTCAGGCTGAGGCGACCGGATTCTATCCTGGCGATATCGAGAATATCCCCGATCAGCTCCAGCAGGTCTCTGGCCGAGTTGTAAGCGACCTCAATGGCTGGACGATCAAGATGTCCTTGGTCTGCACGCTTGAGAGCCAGTTCGAGCATCCCGATCACGGCGTTCATCGGTGTACGGATTTCGTGACTCATGGTCGCCAGAAACGTACTTTTGGCGCGGTTGGCATCATCGGCCAGGTCCTTGGCGGCATGTAGATCTTCGATCAGTTGGCGTCGCTCGCTGATGTCAATCCAGCCACCAATGATGCCTTGCACCTCCCCCAGCGAGTCCCGGAAGGGCAGGGTCCAGTGGTAAATGGTCAGGTAGCGATCGCCAATCTGCAGCGCGCGATCAAGAATCAGTGGTGTGCCGTCGGCCATTACCCGTTGGTAGTCGGCGGCATACTCCTGGGCCTCGAGCGTACTGCTCAATACGCCGTCCATGACACTTTTGCCGATGACGTCTTCGCGTCGGGTCGAGAAGGCCTCCAGGTAGCTGTCATTGCAGGTTTGCAGCAGGCCGTTACGGTCGCGAACATAAATGGGGTGAGGCGTGCCATTGAGCAGGACACGCATGAACTCGAACTGGTCATTCAAGGCGCGTTCTGCCGTTTCACGCTGTTTTATCTGGCGGCGCATGTAGGCGTTCCAGGCCAGCGAGCCTAGCAACAACAGTCCAGTGCCGAACACAATCTGATAAATCAGCTGATGGTAATTGCGCCAGTAACCCGTCCCTGGCGGGGCATAGGTTCGCCAACGATTGTTAATTACGGCCATGTCTTCCGGGGCGATGCTCAATAATGCTTTATCGAGGATCGAACTCAGCTCTGTGGCATTGCGAGCGGTTGCCATGGAGATACGCGCCTGATCGTCGCCGACAGTGTCACTCATCTGTAATTTGTCATCGAACAGCTGCGAGGACAGGAAATAGTTGGCGCTGGGTAGGGAGGTAATTGCGCTTTGAACCTGTCCCTGGGCCAGCATGTCCAGCGCCCGGAAGGGGTTGTCCGTCTCCACCAGGCTTATGTGTGGGTACTCGCGCTGAAGGTAGGGCATGGTCGGACTGCCACGGCTAACGGCCAGGCGCTTGCCCGCAAGCTGATCCAGGTGGGCTGGACTGGAAGGTTCTGTGCTGGTCACCAGAACAAAAGAGGTGTCCAGGTAAGGGCGGCTGAAGCTGAGTTGGCTTTCTCGCTCGTTACTGGGAATCATTGCGCCAATCAAATCGGCCTGTCCCTCAATGACCTGTTTCATCATTTCGGCCATGCCCTGAACGCGTTTGATCTCGAAATTCAGACCTGTGCGCAGTCGGACCAGCTCAAGCAGATCGGCTGTAATCCCGCGGAAGTTGCCGTTAGCGTCCAGAAACGTCAACGGCGCATACGCCTCGTTGATGACGACGCGCACCACCGGATGCCTGGTAATCCAGCGCTCTTCGCGCTGGGTCAATTGCAGCTTTTGATCGGTGAGCAGCACGTCGCTGCCAGCGCTCCAGCGTTTGGAAATGCTGACCCGTTCATCAATCGGGATTGCTTTCAGTGTCTTATTGACCACGTCGAGCAGTTGGGTGTCATCGCTGCGCATGGCGAAGCTGAAACCGTCAGCCTCATGTTTCCCGAAGTTGGCCATCTGCACGTTGCTCAGATAACGCTTGTTGATCAGGTAGTGGGTCGAAATGGTATCACCGAGGAATACGTCTGCCTGGTTGAATGCCACCGCGTTTATTGCACTTTGAAAGGAGGGGTACGTCTGCAAGATCGCGTTCGGGTAGAGCGCTTTGACCTCCTTCAGCGGCAGATAGTGGTAAACCATGCTCAAGCGCAAGCCGGCCAAGCCCTCGGTGAGTGGACGGTTTTCTCCCACGCGGGTTACAAGCACGGGCTGATCCACGGCATAGGGCACCGACAGGGTGATGTTCTTGCCCTCGGCCTCGAAACCATTGGCGCTGCCGAGAAGGTCGATCTGCCCCTCAGTCAGGGCTTGAATGGCCGCGTCCCGGGATTCGAAGCGCTGGACCTTGATCGGAGTGTCCAGCGCGTGAGCAAGAATGCCTGCGTAGTCGGCGGTAAATCCCTCGTAATCGTGCCCCGTGCCGGTCATGTCAAAAGGCGGGTAATCCGGGGCTGAAGTGCCCAGCCTCAATTCACGTTTGTTCTGCAGCCACTGCCATTGAGCCCGGTCCAGCCGGGTCTCCATATGGCTGGGGCTGGAACGACTGAGCAACGTGTAGTTTTGGGACGCAAGCTCAGCCGCCTGCACATTAATGCTCAAGCAAACACCTGCGCCTAGCCTTAAATAATCCATTAAACGCTTCGACATCCGATATCTCACACTAGCGCATTGCGTTTTGCCATCTCGATAAGTTCTACCAAGGTTTTTGCCCTAAGCTTCTGCATGAGCCGAGTCTTGTAGGTGCTGACAGTCTTATTGCTGAGAAACATGCCTTTGGCAATTTCTTTGTTGGTTCTGCCTTGAGCGAATAGTTGCAGCACCATCAGTTCGCGGTCATTGACCAGCTTGAATAGCTCGATTTCAGAAGGAGGCCCGTCTGCGCGAGAAGCAGGATTCAGGGCCTGGCTTGGAAAGTAATTGTAGCCGGATAATACGGCCCTCACCGAACTTAGTAGTTCACTCAGGTCTTCTTGTTTGCACACATAGCCTGCGGCCCCCGATTGCATGCAGCGGATGGCGAATAAATTGGGGGTCTGTGCAGTGAGTACCAGGATTTTGGACGGTAAGTTCATCGCGTTGAAGCGGGCCAGCACTTCCAGGCCGTCCAGCTTGGGAATGCTGATGTCGAGAATGATCAGGTCGGGCATGCATTCGCGGACCATTTGCATGGCATCCACACCGTTGTCCGTTTCGCCAACGACATCGTAATTTTCATTTTCCAACAGCATGCGTACCGCGAGGCGAATAACAGGGTGGTCGTCGACAATAAAAACCGAGTTCATAATTCAATTCCATACAAGCAGTGAAGAAAGCGCGCACCTTAGCTCAGATGTTCAGGCAGGCACATGAACCGATAGGGCTACCAAGTGGATATAGGAAAGTTCCTACAGGAATTAACGTATTGGCGTACGTAAATATCCAAATATCATCAGATGACGTTTAAAATGATGAATAATTCAACTGTGTAAATTTGCTATTAATGTACATGCTGTTTATAGCGTTTCGGAATTACCCTACAGTGAATGCAGGGTTTGCTTACACGGTAGAACTTATTTTTTTGCTGGCTTCAAATGGATGTTTATTCGGTGTTTAAGCTTCTTCGCAAAAGCCGTTCGCGGCGAGCAATACAGTCAGGGCCTGGACATCCAATGGCTTGCTCAAACATCCCAGGAGCGGCAGTTGGCGCCTATCTGCAGTGCGTTCCAGCGCGTCCAATTGCTCTTGGCTCAAGCCACTAAGCACGACCGCCCGGCGAATCAGGCCTCGCTGGCTTGCCAGATCTATCAGCTCAAGGCCCAGGAGATCAGGCAGGCATTGATCGCATAGCAGCACGTCGAAGGGCTCTGTTGCTGTTTCCATAGCCGCCAGCGCTTCAGCAGCGGTCAGCACCGGGGTCAAACGGTAATAGCCTTGATTGTTCAGCAGTATCTGGGTGGCAATCAATTGGAAAGGATGATCTTCCACCAATAAAATGCGCAGATTATTTTTTGACATCAGGATCTTCCGGGCAAAAGCGACGGCGCCACATGCGCAAATCAAACCTGCGGGGCAGGTTCACGCTCACTCAAGAGAGCGCCCGACAGGGAACAGCCTGGATTTGAGCCGAAGGTGCCAAGTGGCCTCAGGTGGGTAGGTGTTCTCGCCGGCAATGGCCAAGAACCAGAGCCGAATTATTCGGTAGCCCGGTATCTCAAGCGATAGGGCTTTTCTGTTCTGAGCGTAGGCTCTCTCTTTAATTGCAACGTGGGCGGGCATACCGCAGATCTGCAGCCAGATGAGTGACCGGGCGTTCACTCATCTGGTCATTGGATTGCTGGTGTTAAACCGGGCTGGAGAGACCGGTCATTTCTCGGGCCATCTCGCTGGCATAGCTGTCGGTCATGCCAGCGATGAAATCGATCATGCGCAGGAACGAGGTGTGCAGAGGCCAGTGGGGATCGGGCGCGTTATTGCCGAGCAGGTCGAGAATGCGCCGGTGCTTGAACGAAGGGGTTCGCCCTCCGAATTGCTCCAGTGCCGCACCGCAGAACGCATTGAGCAGTACTTCCAGGGTGGTGTAAGCGCCGATCTCGTGCAGTGTCTTGCGTTTATCCTGAAAGATTTTCTTGCGAGCCATGTCCTTGGCATCGAGTACACAGCGCTTGGCGGGGCCATGCATGTGCTCCACCAGGTCGCCACTGAGGGTACCAGCCAGCAACGCATCTTGCTGTTCGACAAAAGCACGCGCGGCGGCGTTGGTCAGATGCTCGATGGCCTTCCCCCGCAAAATGGCCAGTTTGCGGCGGCGAGAATCGTTGGGCCCCAGCTGCCTATAGGTTTCCGGGAGGTCATCGCCCACCAGGCCCAAGAGCAGGGATTCCACCTCGGCGTATTCGAGCAGGTCCATTTCCAGACCGTCCTCAAGGTCGATCAGGGCATAGCAGATGTCATCGGCGGCCTCCATCAGGTACACCAGCGGATGGCGCGCCCAGCGCTGCTCTTCAAGCTGCGGCAAGCCGAGCTTGTGTGCGATCTGTTCAAGGATCGGCAGTTCGCTCTGGTAGCAGCCGAATTTGTGTTTCTTGTAGCCTAGCGAGTCGGCGTGGCGCGCGGTCCAGGGGTATTTCAGGTAGGTGCCGAGGGTTGCATAGGTCAGCCGGGTACCGCCTTCAAACTGGTGGTATTCAAGCTGCGTGAGCACCCGGAACCCTTGGGCATTGCCTTCGAAATTGAGAAAGTCGTTGCGCTCGACGTCGCTCATTGCATCCAGCCAGCCACGTCCGGCGGCCTGTAGAAACCAGTGGCGAATCGCATCTTCACCTGAATGCCCGAATGGTGGGTTGCCGATGTCATGAGCAAGGCACGCTGATTGGACGACCATTCCAAGATCGCTTGGCTCGCACCAGTCAGGCAGGGCGCTGCGAATGATTTCGCCGACCCGCATACCGAGCGAGCGGCCAACGCAGCTGACTTCCAATGAATGGGTCAGGCGAGTGTGGATGTGATCGTTGCTTGTGACCGGATGAACCTGGGTCTTGCGGCCCAGTCGACGGAACGCGCCGGAAAAAATAATGCGGTCATGATCTTTGTGGAAAGGACTGCGCCCCAGCTCTTCAGGGCTATAAATGGGTTTGCCAAGTCGTTCGCGGTTAAGCAGGGTTTGCCAATCCAAGGCGTTCACTCCGTCTATTGATTGCGTCTAGCTTCCCGGTTCAGTCGATAGGCTGCAAGGGCCTTGGTCGCAACGCCGTGATTACAAACCGGCGGCGTCGATATCGATCAACAGCAGGCACTGGCCGTTCTCGAAGAACTGTCCGGCAGTCAGGCAATATTGGTTACTGGTCACGTCGCGGTAAGTATTGGACAGGGTCAGGCGCCGTTCACCCCACCCCTCTGCCAGCAAGTGGTAGAAGTACGGGCGCCAGGACCAGTTGTGGCCCAGATAACTGGTATCAGCCTGCCAGACTCCATTGCGCCATTCAAAATTCGGTGTGAGCTGCGTGCCATGGCGATCGCATTGATAGATGCGCAATAGCCACGGATAGTCGTGCAGTTGAGGTATCTGGCTCAGGGGGGCTTGCCCTTCGGCCCAACTCTGTAGCAGGTTCATTAACGTGCTGAGTTGTAGGCGCAGGGTCATCAGGCGGGCGCGCTCGGCCACTTTTTGCAGCACGTAGCGGTCACGCAATTGAGCAAAATGCTGAACGAAAGCATCGCCGGCAAAGAACTCCAGTTCACCTTTGGCGAACAAAAACCCCTGAACATAGCGTGAGCCACACTCCAGGGCGAAATGCAGTTCGGCTTCGGTCTCCACCCCTTCGGCGATAATCGAGCAGCCGGTCTTCTCGGCCATTTGCGCCAGTGCCTTGACCACATCACTGCTGTGGCCGCCCCGGGCGGCGGCCTGAAACAAGCGCATGTCCAGTTTCAAAATGTCTGGTTGCAGCGCCAGTACCCGGTCCAGTTGCGAATAGCCGGCCCCAAAGTCATCGATAGCAATGCGCGCACCCGCTTCCCGATAGCGCGCCACAACATCGGTCAAACGTTGGCTGTTGCCGCCCAGCTCAGTGATTTCGAAGACGATGCGCTGTGGTGCCACGCCATGGCTCTGCAGCTGCTTGAGGCTGGGCAATGGTTGACCCGGTCGCAGGCGATTGATCCAGCGTGGGGAAATATTCAGACTTAGAAACCAGTCGTTGGGCACTTCATGCAGGCGGCTCAAGGCATTGTCGCGGATCGCCCGGTCTAGACGGCGCAGGATGGCAGGAGACATCTTGGGATCAGCAAACAGGGGGCCAACGGATAAAAGGCGACCATCGCTCTGGCGTAGGCGACCTAAGGCTTCAACGCCGGCAATGCGACCAGTAGCGGTGTCGATGAACGGCTGAAAGCAGGCAAGCGGTTGCCCGTCGATCACGGAGCCTCCTTAGTAGATCTTGGAATTGTTTGCCGTGCAGGCAGAGCCTGTCACCCCACGGAGGACCATGAGGTGGCAGGCGCTGGAGTGCTTTGCAAGAATGCAGCCAGATGGGGCAACTCAGCGTTTAGGCGGGGAACCTTGTAACGCGAGCTTTATCAGCGGGAGTAGGCTTGCGCCCAGCTTTACGAGGCGCGTAACACCACCGACGCCGCCACCTTTGGCTCCTTTTCCACTGAGGAAGCCCAGCAGGGTGACGATGCCAATGCCCCACAGAGGCGCGTGTTTAATGCCCAGCGTGCCTTGCCAATCCTGCGTCATATTGCGTACGCGGCGTATCGGCTCCAGCAGTTGACTCGATTCGTGACGAATCTCCTGGCGATGCATTTCCATGCGCAAGCGAATCAACGCCTTGCGCAGTTCTCGCCGGGAGGCTGTGTGCGACAGTTCAGGCAGGTTCATGGCATCAGTCGCTCGCGATCATTGGCCAACTCTTGGAGCGTGGCATTGAACGGTGACGATTCGTCGAAGATCGCCGCTTTCAAACGCAAACCGCAGAACACCGCAGCCAGGGCATAGAAAACACAGAGACCAATGATGCCGGCCAAGCGATAACTATCCCATACGACGATCAGCAATAAAGCGGATAACCCGATCAGCAGCAGCAGTGTAAAAACCAGCGCCAGCCCGGCGAATAGCAGCAGGCTCAATGTGCGTGATTTTTGCTCCTGCAGTTCGATGCCGAACAATTCCACGTGACTGTGTAGCAGGCCCAGAAAAGCGGCACCCAAGCGCCGCGGTGACGAGTGTTGGTCCGCCGATGACGAACCTGATTTCGTGCCCATAGCCGTTAGCGCCTTGTAGCCAGAAGACCCAGGAGGAAACCGACGCCAGCGGCGATACCCACTGACTGCCATGGATTGCTCTGAACATAATCTTCGGTGGCCGTTACCGCCGCTTTACCACGTACGCGCAGGGACTCTTCTGTCAGGCGCAGTGTTTCCCTTGCCTTTAACAGGCTGTCGTTAATCTGCCCCCGTAATTCATCGGCCTGATCGCCAGCCAACGTGGCGGTGTGCGCGAGAAGCTTTTCCGTGTCGCTGACCAAAGTTTGAAAATCAGCCATTAATATTTCCTGAGCGCTCTGCGCGGTTTTGCTAGCCATGGTTATCTCCGTCTAGTGGCTTAATCGTATTTCGAGTCTAAGGGATTACGGAAGGTTCATTTCAATTCACACCCGTATTAAATCGATCAGCTGGTACAGGTTTTGCTTCCAGATGGTGCGCCATGGAGGGCGATGCGCTGAATAAGAGCGAAGACAATGGCAAATGTGCCCAGATCTTACGCTTACATCATAAAACTTGAGAAAAAGCTCAAGCGACAATTTTTCCTCAAAAGTAGGCTGCTCCAAATCGGGTCACGCATTGCGCCTATCTGCCAATGCATGGCGCCAGTTCGGTGCACAACGAGGATCATTTGACCCGCTTTGGTGCTTTTTGACGAATTGCAGGCCTGCCCTCCATGGAAAATTTACAAAGCGCTGTGGACTCTTTGGTCCAAAGCTCAAATACCTTGTTTATCTTGACCGGTGCGGTGATGGTGCTGGCCATGCACGCCGGTTTTGCCTTTCTTGAAGTCGGCACGGTCCGGCACAAGAATCAGGTCAATGCGTTGTCGAAGATTCTCAGCGATTTTGCTGTATCGACACTGGCGTACTTCTTTATAGGCTATTGGATTTCTTACGGGGTAAACTTTTTACAACCCGCGTCCGTGATCAGTGCAAATCATGGGTATCAGCTGGTGAAATTTTTCTTCCTGCTGACCTTTGCCGCAGCGATTCCGGCGATTATTTCTGGCGGTATTGCCGAGCGTGCCCGGTTCGCGCCTCAGTTGTGTGCAACCGTATTAATTGTCGCCTTTGTCTACCCGTTCTTCGAGGGCATCGTCTGGAATGGCAACTTTGGCCTGCAGTCCTGGTTGTTGGAGCGTTTTGGTGCCAGCTTTCATGACTTCGCCGGCTCCGTCGTGGTTCATGCCATGGGCGGCTGGCTGGCGTTAGCGGCCGTGTTGTTGCTAGGGGCGCGCAATGGACGATACCGGGAAGGGCGGTTGGTTGCCTATCCACCCTCGAGCATTCCGTTCCTGGCGCTGGGTTCGTGGATCCTGATCGTTGGCTGGTTCGGCTTTAACGTCATGAGTGCCCAGACCTTGCAAGGTGTTAGCGGGTTGGTGGCGGTCAACTCATTGATGGCAATGGTCGGTGGCACGGTTGCCGCGTTGATTGTGGGACGTAACGACCCCGGCTTTCTGCACAACGGTCCGTTGGCTGGCCTGGTGGCGATCTGTGCCGGGTCGGACCTGATGCATCCGGTAGGGGCCTTGATCACGGGCGTTATCGCCGGAGCGCTGTTTGTCTGGTGCTTTACTGCGGCCCAGGTGCGCTGGAAAATCGATGATGTGTTAGGCGTCTGGCCTCTGCATGGGCTGTCTCTTATACACATCT